>QILI01000077.1 GCA_003233305.1 Mizugakiibacter sp. | reverse complement strand
GGGGAAGTCTCTTTTTACTCCCGGGCGCAGACCCGGGATCCACGCATTGGCGACACCGCCCGAGCCAGCCTCAAACGTGCTCCGGGCCGGGTGGATTCCCGCCTATGCGGGAATGATGAAAAAGGTTGCAGCGGGTACCACAAAAAATTCCGTCATCCGGGGTCTCTGCCCAGGATAACCGGATTAATGGTGGGCCCGGGAGATGGTTCAGGTTTGACCCGATGTGGGGGTGACCTGATCCATGCCAGCGCAGCCGTGCCAGTAGCCATTTTCCTTGCCGACCCGCTGTGGCGGGATGCCGCTATCGATGGCTTGGCGGAAGCGTGTGACGATGGCTTCCATGCCCTCTGTTTGTGGGTACAGGCGCAGCAAGCCGATCCCTGCGGCAGCTAATTCATTGATTTCCGGAGCCAGGTCGCAGTGTTCACTGCTTTGTATCTGGATACAGTTGATGGTTAGAAAAGCCTGCTCGTTGCGGGTTTTCAGAGCGAGTCCATCGGGATATTCGATACAACGGAAACCACAATCATCCTTAGGTAAATCCAGTGCCCGTGCGGTGTAGCAGCGTGCTGAGTAGGCCAGCGGCAATCGTCCCCAGGCGATCACTTCAAGCTCAGGCAGGGGCTCACCACTGGCCCGAAATTCTTCAACCAGAGCGCGGCCCTGCTCAATTCCAAGAACCAGCCGCTGCAGGCCGTCCTCGCATAGCAATCGAAGTGTTACGTGGTTATAGACATTCAGGGAGGGTCCGCCAATAAACGGCAGTCCTCGATCCCGTAATAACTGCACGGCCGACATGTCATTGGCCTCAACTTGAAACCGACCGTTCTCAATCAGCCGGGTGAGTGCCGACAGTTCCGATTCAGCCTCCAGAAGGGCCAGGGAAGAGAGGACGATTTCGCAATCGCTGGCGGCCAGTTCTTCGGCCAGGGCAATCCAGTCGCGGGTACTCAACTCACGGCGCTTGCTGCAAACAGTTTCACCAAGATAAATGGTATCCAGCGGCCATGTGACGGCCTGGCGATAGAACTTGAACACTTCTTCGCGGGGCCAGAAATACTGTAACGGTCCAAGACTGAGTTTCATGATCGCAGTCCTCAATGCCAGGAGCGGTGGTAGGGCCCCAGAGTGGTCTGGTGACCTTCAGCATGAGCGCTGAGTTCGCGTTGCCAGGCGGGGTCGGGAGTCCAGCCGTCTGGATGCGCTTCGAGACGGTCGATAGCCTGCCGCCAAACCCGGGTAACGGTGCCGACGTAGGCCAGTCCGCGTTGTCGGCCTTCAATCTTCAAGGCTGCAACCCCGGCGGCTTGCAGTTGGGGCAGCAGTTCCAGGGTGTTCAGGCTGGTGGGTTCTTCCAAAGCATGAAAAACCTCACCCCCCACCTCGTAGCGGCCTTTGCATACGGTTGGGTAGCCGGCAGGTTCGTTGGGTTGGAAGCGGTCAATTAGGACGTTGTTCAAACGGACGCTGCGAACGCCATCAGGCTCTTCATCCCAGCGCACAAATTTGGCCGGAGAACAAACTCCATGGCGGTTGGGCGAAACCCCGGTTACATAGCTGGAGAGCTGGCAGCGGCCTTCGACCATGATGCACAGGCTACCAAAGGCAAATACCTCGATGGGCACGATATTGCGTTCGCATAGGCGTTCAATCTGTTGCAACGACAACACCCTGGGCATCACTGCCCGGGCGATACCGAAGCGTTCCCGGTAATAGCGCAATGCCGCATGGGTCGTTGCCGAGGCCTGGACTGATAGATGGCGGGGCAAGTCGGGATGCTGGCGGGTGGCATAATCCAGCACCCCGATATCGGCACAGATAATGGCATCAGCCCCCAGTTCGGCGGCGTGGTCGACAGCCTTTTGCCAATGGCCGATCTTGGCCGGGTCTGGGTAGGTGTTCAGGGCGATATAAACCTTGCTGTGGTGGGCATGGGCATAATCAACCCCCTGCTGCAGGTTGCTGTCGGTAAAGTTCAGACCGGGGAAGGCCCGAGCGTTGGTCTGATCGCGAAAGCCGACATAGACGGCGCTGGCACCTTGGTCGACGGCAGTTTTCAATGCGGGCAGATTGCCTGCGGGGCAGATTAGATCCATGCTGTTCTCGCTGTGGTTCGATGAATAGGAAAAGTTATGGATAATAATATGGGTCAGGTTACGGGCCGCTTTAGCCCGCCCCACTGCGGTTCGAGATCCCAGCCGTGAATGGGTGGCCAGTGGCGGGTAACGGGGTACTTCATGGGTGGGGAGCCGGCTTGTCGGTGGCGAAGACACGGCTCCACAAGGCTTCAACCCGGCGTTCGGTTTCGGGATCGGTAACGATCGGTCGGCCCCAGGCTCGGTCGGTCTCACCCGGCCACTTGTTGGTGGCATCCAGGCCAAGTTTGGAGCCAAGCCCGGCGACGGGACTGGCGAAGTCCAGATAGTCAATGGGGGTGTGATCAATCAGTAGGCTGTCGCGGGCCGGGTCGACCCGGGTCGAAACCGCCCAGATCACCTCGCGCCATTGCCGCACGTTGATGTCCTCGTCGACGACGATCACGTATTTGGTGTAGGTGAATTGACGCAAATACGACCAGACCCCCATCATAATCCGCCGGGCATGGCCTGGGTATTGCTTGCGGATGCTGACGATGGCGATGCGGTATGAGCAGGCTTCTGGGGGTAGGTAGAAATCGACGATTTCTGGAAACACCTTTTGCAGAATGGGGACAAACACCTCGTTCAGCGCCATGGCCAATACCGAGGGTTCATCATAAGGAGCCCGGCCCATATAACTGCCGTGATAGATCGCGCCGTTGCGCAGCAGCATCCTCTTGATGCTGAGTACAGGAAACAGTGCCTGGCTGTTGTAATAGCCGGTGTGATCCCCGAATGGCCCTTCCATGGCGGTGTCACCGGGATGAATAAAGCCTTCCATCACGATCTCCGCGCCAGCCGGTGCATCCAGCCCGGTCAGGGAACTGTGCCAGACATGGGTACGTTCACCGCGTAGCAGGCCGGCAAATTCATATTCCGACAGGGTGTCGGGAACTGGCGCCACGGCAGCCAACAAAGTAGCCGGGTCAGCACCGATTGCGACCAGAACCGGGAAAGGACGATCAGGATGGGCCGTTTGCCAGTCTGCAAAATCCAGGGCTCCACCCCGGTGCGGTAGCCAGCGCATGATGACTCGGTTTGGGCCGATGACCTGTTGCCGGTAGATGGCCACGTTCTGGCGCTTCTGGCGGGTACCACGGGTGATGACCAGACCGAAGGTAATCAGGGGTCCGGCGTCGTCGGGCCAGCAGCGCTGAATGGGTAATCGGGTTAGGTCGATATCCGCTTCTTCCACGATTTCTTCGAGAAACGGGGCCTGGCTAAGGGTTTTTGGCGCGACATGGGCAAGTTGGGCAAATTCCGGCCACATCTGCAGGGCCTCGCGTACCGATCCGGGCCAGCGCGGTTCCTTGATAGCAGCGAGCAACTGGCCCAGTTCCCGCAAAGAAGCCAGGGGCCGGTCAGCCAGCGCCGCTTCGATCCGGGTACGGTGCCCAAACAGATTGCCGAGCAAGGGGTGTGAGGAGCCTTGGGGATGTTCGAAGAGCAGTGCCGGGCCTTGCTCTTGTAGGGTACGCAGGCAGAAGGCGGTACTTTCCAGTTCCGGATCGACCGGTTCGGTGATACGACGCATCGACCCGTGGGCCTCAAGGTGAGACAGAAACTCGCGTAGATTGTGGAAAGCCATGGCTCGGGTACCCGCTCAATTGACAGTTGGAGATGGATCTGCGGGCAGCAACCCGTCGAGGTGGCGAGAGAGATATTTGAAGTATTCGTCGATGTAGCTGATGTTATTTTCGGTATCAAGGAGAAACGGATTCATCAGGGTATGACGCAGGATCAGTAAACGATCGGATTGCGGGTCATTGTCCAGCATGGATTCCGGGTCCAATCCCAGTATGGCCAATATCCGGTGCATATCCTGCTTCCCCAGAGTTTGTGTGCGTAAGGTGGTGGTGGAACAGAAAAACTCTCGACTCTGCAAAGGAATCGACGGGTCGGTACCCAGTGCATCATGGAGTTTCCGGATGAAGGCATTGGCTACGGCCACGTCCCGATTGCCGGTTGGATTGATGGCCAGGCACACCAGATTGGTGTCGGGCAGATAGGGTATACATACCTGCAGTCGTGAAGCAATATCCCGGGTAAATTGCTCGGTGCGGGCCACAAAGGCTTCGGTAGAACGGATAGTTTGCCGAGTAATTTGCCCAAAATGGTCGTGATCGAGCGGTAACACACGATGGGTCACATACACGGCGGCGGCGGCGGCGCCAGATTTTGAACCCTCAAGAATATATCGGCCCAGCTTGCGATAGCGGTTGAAATATCCGGGTGCGGTCGCATCCGTAAAGACGTAATCGGCGGTTTCGGTAAGGAGCTCCATGGCCCGGTGATCCCGGTAGACAAACGCCCCGGTACCGAAAGCCAGGTAACCGAGCTTGTGGGGATCCACGGTGATCGAGTCAACCCGCTTGAGGGCGGCCATGGCGGCATAAGTGCATGCATTTGGAAAGTTGCTGAACTCGCTACGCATCTCGTCAAGACTGCGCAGTTGGCCATCTTCCTTTCGGAACAAGGTAGCCAGATATCCGCCCCAAGCCGCATCGACATGGACGGCAAAACCATAATCCTCCGCAGCATAACGTTCCCGCAAGGTAACCATATCGTGGATGGGGTCGATGGTGCCGAACTCCGTCGTACCCAGGACGGCCACCGCCAGCAGTACGGAACGCTTGGAAGCGCGCAATTTTTGTAGGATTTGCTCGAAGGCATCCATGTCGAGACGCATGCCTCGCTCCGGGACCAGGATCAACTGTTCACGTCCCAGCCCGAGCAGTTTCATGCCTTTACTCCAGGAATAGTGAGCCGTTACCGGGGCCATGACTACCGGTGGCGATAGGGTGGGATGCTGGGCAAAAAAGTGCACGCTGCCAAGTTGCTCAATACGCTCGGACTCAAACCGTTGCTGCCAGTGAGTGCGCTCCCCGGGGCTTAGCCCGGTTAGCCATTGCTGCCAGGTAATCAGTAGTTCTATGGCTTGATGGGGAGTTCGGTTGAAGGCCTCGTAATCGTTGTCCGGTACGCTCAGCCCGGGAGGGGCGATGGTACGAAGCGTTACCGGAAAGCATTTCAAGGCCAAGGCCAAACGTAAGGCTTGAAAATTGGCGAGGGTGCCGCCGGAGGTCAAATGTCCAAAGGCGCAGTTTTCCTGTTCCGGATCGCTGGGAAAGCCAAACAACCTGGCCAGTTGCAGCCCAACCTTGATTTCCAGATCAATGGTAACCGGGGCCGCTTCATCACTCACATTGTTGGGGTTGTAGGGCAGCGCGAGCATCTGCGCGGCCAGGCCGGGGATGAGTAGATCCGAAACCATATGCCCGAGATAGCGTGGACTATGGAAGGGTACTGAGCGTTTCAGTAGGGCCGACAGGGTGTGCAGTTCACGGCGCAGCCGGGCTTCGAATTCCTGAAAGGCTGGCTGTTGTGCGGCCTGAGTGGGTATTGCCGGGGGATCTTCAGGATGAAAATTACGCCGCCAGTAGACGTGATCCCGAAAAAACTCCAGCATCAGTTTTTCCAACAGGGCATCGTTCTCCCCATAAGGGCCCAAAAAACAGGGGTATAGGTTGGTTTCGGTCATGTTATGGTTATCAAGAGTCTCATCAGGCTTTTACATGGCACCCGCCGGGTGCCGCGGAGATCTTCCAAGAAACGGTGTGTATTACAGCGGCGACAATGCCACACCAGGTCGGGCCCGCAGCTGTAATTCCGCTATCCTCTGTCACCCATCCGAGTTTTGGTAAGTGACCGAAGTACTGTGGTTACTCGACTCGCAAGCATCATTTTGAAATGGCCCCCACACTTTGATTCGGGGCAGTTCTCAGCGCATGCTCTGCAACCCGGTCTGATCCGAAAGTCCATGGTTTGTCGGTGCAGCGGTACCTACAGGGGCTATCCCGGGTATTGTCCCACAGAGTTGCCCGGAGAGTGGCTTAGTCCGCTTCAATATGAAGAGAGTCGGGTGCGAGTGCGGCGGGTGCCCATGAAATACCCGAGCAATAAGAACAGTAATCGAGCCGTTCGCTACGGTTCTTCGAGGTGTCAAGAACGGATAATCTGCAAAATGTCGATGCTGTAAGTCAGCGCCGGGTTACCATCCGTCCCAAGGATTTTCGACCTGAGCGTACTCTGGATACATCGCGATATTCGTTGTATTTTCATCATTAAATGGAGTGCCTTGGGTGATGTCGCATTGGCCACGGCCATCATGGAGGATATTCGGTGCGCGTTGCCACAGGCGGTCATACATCTCAGCACGTTGTCGTTTGGCCAACTATCCTGTGTGCCTGCACGGTATCAACCCTGAATTCATAGCCGGTCTGTTGCTGGGTCAGAAGGCCCGTAGCGCAAAGATACAACTTTTTTGACTCATCTCTTCGGCGCGGTAACCGCAATACATATAACCAGGCGGAAAGATAGGATTGGGCACCATGTTCACTGTGAATGGACCTGAGCCGGGGAGCAACTGGGGGGTGATGCCCGTTGTCACGCCCCCCTACACTGGGTCCGAGTAAGTCATTGCGTGGATCAGGAGGCTTCGAGGCTGGGGCGTAGTGCGGCAAAGGCCTCCAATGCCTGGGGATTGGCCAGGGCATCGGCGTTCTTGATCGGATGACCGTGAATAACTTCGCGTACGGCAATTTCAGTGATCTTGCCAGAGATGGTGCGGGGCAGGTCGGGAACCTGTTCGATCCGGGCCGGAACATGTCGTGGGGTGGTATTGGAGCGAATCATTGTTTTGATCCGTTGCCGTAGGTCCTCATCCAGCTGTAGATTCTCGCGTAGGCGAACGAACAACACGATGCGTTCATCCCCCTGCCAGTGCTGGCCGACGGCAATGGATTCGAGAACTTCCGGAATCTGTTCGACCTGGCGATAGATCTCAGCGGTACCAATACGTACGCCGCCTGGATTGAGGGTGGCATCGGAGCGCCCAAAAATAATCACCCCCCCGTGTTCAGTGATCTGGATGAAGTCGCCGTGGGCCCAGACTCCGGGAAAGCGTTCGAAATAGGCAGCGTGATAACGACTGCCGTGGGGATCATTCCAGAAGTTAACCGGCATGGACGGAAAGGGGGCTTCACATACCAGTTCCCCCGCTTTGTCGCGGACCGGCTGGCCGGCATCATCGTACGCTTCAACCTTCATGCCCAGTCCACGGCATTGCAACTCACCCCGGTAGATCGGTAGTAGCGGATTACCCAAGGCGAAACAGGAGATGATGTCGGTACCCCCCGAGATTGAGGCCAACAAAACATCAGATTTCACATCACGATAAACGTAATCAAAACTTTCCGGGGCCAGTGGTGAACCGGTCGACAGAATAGTGCGCAGGGACTCAAGTTGGTGCGTATTGTGAGGTTTGATACGGGCTTTTTCGATAGCCGACAGCCATTTAGCACTGGTTCCGAAAATACTGATTTTCAGTTCATCGGCTAGATCCCACAGGGCATTGCCATCCGGATACGAGGGTGAGCCGTCATAGAGCACCACGCAGGACCCGACCGCCAGACTGGATACTAGCCAGTTCCACATCATCCAGCCGCAGGTGGTGTAGTAAAAAATGCGGTCGTCACGAGTCAGGTCGGTATGCAGCACCAGTTCCTTGAGGTGTTGTAATAAGGTGCCGCCGGCGCCATGCACGATGCACTTGGGTACCCCGGTGGTGCCCGAGGAGTACATGATGTATAGAGGCTGGTTAAAAGGCATCGCGACATAGGAAATGTCAGCAGAAGAGGTGTCGCTGAGAAAATCTTCCCAACTTTGCGTGGCCCGCAGATTCGACAAGTCCAGGGTGTTCCCGGAGTAAGGGATGACTACGGCATGTTCGATTTCCGGGATAGCCTCCAGCACGCCGCGCAGTTTTTCCAGGCAGTCGTGGGTCTTACCCCCATAGGGATAGGCATCTGCTGCAATCAGCACCTTGGGGGCAATCTGTCCGAACCGGTCGACGACACCCTTGATACCGAAATCAGGGGAAGTGGACGACCAGATGGCTCCCAGAGCGGCAGTGGCCAGCATGGCAATCACCGTTTCCGGCAGGTTAGGCAGATAGCCGGCTACCCGATCACCGGGTTGGACTCCGACGCGACGCAGGGCCTGGGCGAAACGAGCCACCTCCGTATACAGTTGGGCGTGGCTGAGCTCCCGTCTATGACCCCACTCGTTACGGAACAGCAGCGCAGGGCGATCGTCCTGGTGACGCAGCAGGTTTTCGGCAAAGTTGAGGTGGACCCCAGGAAACCACTGGGCGCCAGGCATTTTATCGCCATCAAGCAGAACCGGCTCAAATTCACCCCCTGCCTGGATGCCGCAGAACTCCCACAGCAGCGGCCAGAACTTCTGGGGCTGGCGTACCGAGAATTCCCATAGCGGTGCATAGCGCTGAATATCACTGTTACCGGTATTTTCACATACAAAACGTATGAACCGCGCCATGTTGGAGCCTTCGGCGCGTTGCTGGCTTGGTTCCCAGATTGGAGCGTTCATCGGATTTGTCCTTCCTTGTGAGGCTTTCTGAATAGGCGGTAAGACATCCCCCCGATATCGAGTAGCCAAGATACCAGCAAGCGGCAAGCCAGGGTGCATTCGGGGGCTGACTGATACAGGTTTGTATCAGGGGTGAAGGGTTCAGCAAACCCCGTTAGGTCAGGGAGTACCTGAATATCAGAATGGGTGATTTGCGCAAACTGGCTGCGGAGCCGATCCATAAAGTTTCAGCGACTAGCGCACTTTGGGGAACGATCTCAGGGCATTATCGATCCTGGCTGCGGCCTGATCCATGTCTGCATCAACACACGGCGGCGGTAAGCTCTGGCACGATCTTGAATAGGTCACCAACCAGACCGAAATCGGCCACTTCAAAGATCGGGGCCTCCGGGTCTTTATTAATGGCGACAATGGTGCCCGCGTCCTTGATGCCGGTCAGGTGCTGGATGGCCCCGGAAATACCGATTGCGATATACAGCTCAGGGGCGATGATTTTACCGGTTTGGCCGACCTGCATTTCGTTAGGTACGTAGCCGGCGTCTACAGCGGCTCGCGAGGCACCGACACCGGCACCTAAGGCATCGGCGAATTGATAGATAAGCTTGAAATTTTCTGCAGATCCGAGAGCCCGGCCACCGGAAACTACCTTGGCGGCACTCTGCAGGTCAGGTCGATCACTCTTGCCCTGCTGCAGGTTGATGAAGCGCGTGTGGCTGGGAAGAGTGATCTCGGGACTGGCAGATTCGATGCTGGCGGCAGAGGAACCACTGGCGGCGCCAGGCCAGGATGCGGTACGCACCGTACCGAGTACCGTTTGCTCGGGCGGAGCTTCGATGGTCACCAGAGCATTGCCGGCGTAGATTGGACGCTGAAAGGTATAAGGGCCGTCCACAGCCATGATGTCACTGATCTGGGCGACCCCGAGTAGCGCAGCGACCCGGGGCAGCAGATCTTTACCAAAGGTGCTGGAGGGGGTCAGCAGGTGGCTGTAGCCCGCTGCCAACGCCACAATTTGCGGTGCAAATACCGCGGCCAGGGCATGTTCGTTTTCACTTCGCGCTACGGAAATGATCTTGGTAACGCCGGCAAGTTTTGCCGCTTCGGCAGCCGGGGCGTCGGGAGCATTACCCAGAACCAGCACGTGAATCTCGCCACCGATTGCCGTGGCGCAACTTACGCATTTACCCGTAGCGGGGTTAAGGTGACCGTTAAGGTGTTCGGCAATAATCAAGATCTTGCTCATGGTGATTCTCCCGTGATGCTCAGAGCAGGCCCTTGGCCTTGAGTGCTTCGACCAGTTCGGCCACGTCCTTCACCATCACGCCCTTCTGTCGAGCTTGGGGGGGGTGATAGCGAATAGCTTGCAGATGATCGCCTGATTCGACTCCGAGACTGGATAGCTCGATGGTGTCGATCGGTTTGGACTTGGCCTTCATGATGTTCGGTAGTTTGATAAAGCGAGGTTCATTCAGTCGCAAATCGGTCGTAATCACTGCGGGCAGGTCAACTTCCAGGGTTTCCAGACCGGCATCCACTTCGCGTACCACCGTGGCCTTGCCATCGGCGATGCTGAGCTGGCTGGCAAAGGTGGCTTGGGGTCGATCCCACAGGGCGGCGAGCATCTGTCCGGTCTGGCTACTGTCGTCATCAATCGCTTGCTTGCCGAGGATGACCAGGCCGGGCTGTTCCTGGGCAACCAGTTTCAATAATATCCGGGCTACCGTCAGGGGTTGGACTGCCTGCTCAGTGCTGACGTGGATAGCGCGGTCAGCGCCCATTGCCAGGCCATTACGCAGGTGGGACTGCATGTTGGCAGGACCGATGGCCGCCACGATCACCTCGTTGGCGAGGCCCTGTTCGCGTAGGCGCAGAGCTTCTTCGAGGGCGATTTCATCGAAAGGGTTGGGGGCAAGCTTGACACCGTCGGTTACCACACCGCTACTGTCAGGCTGTACCTGGATGCGGACGTTATAGTCCACCACACGTTTGTAACCGACCAGAATCTTCATGGACGTTCCTTGACGTTCGCCCGGTTCCGGGCAGTGAATCAGAACGTCAATTATAACCACGTCTGTAGTTTTCTCAGCATGAACAGCAGTACTGAAAATGAGTTTGAACACCCATTTAGCCGTCGGTAGAGGGCTAATCTGCCAAACTTCGGTAGTTACCGCATGCCCTTGCCTGGTTTGTCGATGTCTCAAATACCCGCTGCAGCATCTCCATGGCGTCTTTGCGTCGCGCCAATGATGGATTGGACCGACCGTCATTGTCGGGTCTTCCATAGGCAGTTGGCGCCGCATGCACGTCTGTACACGGAAATGGTGCATGCCAGTGCGGTACTGCATGGTGATCGAGCCCGATTGTTGGCCCAGGTTCCTGTCGAACACCCGGTGGCTCTGCAATTGGGGGGCTCGGAACCACACGATTTGGCTATGGCCGCGCGGTTTGGCGAGGAGGCTGGTTTCGATGAGATCAATCTAAACGTCGGCTGCCCCTCGGAGCGGGTCCAGAATGGCCGTTTTGGGGCGTGTCTGATGCATGAGCCGCAGCGGGTGGGCGAATGCATACGGGCGATGCAGGATGCGGTACGCGTGCCAGTTACGGTCAAGTGCCGTATCGGCGTGGACGAGCAGGATAGCGAGGCCCATTTACAGCAATTCACTGAAACCATGATTGGAGCGGGTCTGGGGGTGCTGATTGTGCATGCTCGCAAGGCCTGGCTACGGGGGCTCTCACCCCGAGAGAACCGTGAGGTGCCGCCTCTGGATTACGGTAGAGTCTATCGTCTGAAGCAGGCCTTTCCGGGTTTGTTAGTGGTTATCAATGGAGGTATTCGTAACGGCTTGGCGGTCCACGATCATCTTGGCAAGGTCGATGGGGTCATGCTGGGCCGGGCGGCTTACCACGATCCCTATGTACTGGCGGGTATCGATGCAGATTTGTGGGCGACCAGTAGCCCGGGTCGCGACGAAGTTCTGTTATCGATACGTCCCTATGTCGAAGCCGAATTGGCCCGGGGTACTCCATTGCGACATATAGCCCGGCACCTGCTCGGGCTGTATCATGGGCAACCTGGAGCACGGCACTTCCGACGTATACTCAGCGAGCGGATGCGAAACCCGCAGGCAGGTTGGGAAGTGCTTGAGCAGGCCATGCTGGCGCGGTACCCGCCGATAGCCGGTTCAGCAAGGGTTCCACCACTTGACAGCTGAACCAGCGAGAATGGCTGTATTGTCTGTCTTCGATATCATGTTAAATATGTCGCGATTGCGTATCTTTGCCCTGGCGATGCTGCTGACCCTGCTGGCCCTACCAGCTTGGGCTCGACTGCAGCCGATCATTACCCTGGAACAGGCTGTGCAGAAGGTACAGCGTGAGACCGGTGGCAAAATACTCTCAGCCGGCCGCTTGCGCTTGGGCCAGCATGAGTTGCTGTATCGCATCAAAGTACTCACCCCCAAGGGGGTAGTGAAAGTTGTACAGGTTCGAACCCGACTCGAGGAGAAACACTGATGCGCATTTTGCTGGTCGAGGATGAAGCACCGTTACGCGAAACTCTGGCGGCACGATTGAAACGTGACGGGTTTGCTGTGGATACTGCGGCAGATGGTGAGGAAGGTATGTTTCTGGGCCGCGAAGTTCCTTTCGATATCGCCATCATCGATCTGGGTTTGCCAAAGATGTCCGGTATGGATCTGGTTAAGATATTGCGTGAGTCGGGGCAGGACTTCCCCATCCTCATCCTTACCGCCCGGACTTCATGGCAGGATAAGGTTGAGGCACTCAAGTTTGGGGCGGACGATTATCTGGTTAAGCCTTTCCATATTGAGGAACTGCTGGCGCGTGTCAATGCGTTGGTCAGGCGCGCCAGCGGTTGGTCCAAGCCGATGCTGCAGTGTGGTCCGGTGACAATGGATACCACGGCACAAACAGTGGGTGTAGATGGTAAAACGGTCGATCTGACCAGTTACGAGTACAAGGTTCTGGAATATCTGATGCTGCATGCGGGTGAATTGGTTTCCAAGGCTGATCTTACTGAGCATATCTATCAGCAGGATTTTGATCGTGACTCGAATGTACTGGAAGTCTTCATTGGTCGCCTGCGTCGCAAACTCGATCCCGAAGGGGTGTTGAAACCGATTGAGACCGTACGTGGTCGAGGTTATCGCTTTGCCTTGACCCGCAGCGAAGGCGATGCCAGCTGAACAGCGCCGCCTATCGTTGCTGGCGAGATCCGCGCTGGCATCGTCACTGGCGCTGGTCGCTTTTCTCGGCATCACCGGGTTCGTGCTTGAGCATGCCTATTATGAAGGCGCACTGACAGCCCAGAGCCAGCGCCTGCAAAGTTATCTATACGCTTACCTGGCTCGTTTCGATGTACGCCGTGATGGCCGTCTGATACCTCCAGATACGGTACCCGATCCGGATTTCGACCGGCCAGGTTCGGGCTTGTATGCCGTCGTTACGGGTAGTGAAGGGCAATATTGGGCCTCGCGTTCCGCACGCGGCCGGGGCCTTGGTTTCAGAACCAAGCTGGCTCCCGGAGTGCGGCGCTTTCAGGGTCCGATTCCCAGCGCTGCAGGAAAGGTGTTTTTGCTCAGCCTGGGTGTTGCCTGGGTTGTACCTGGGCATCCAGCTTTACATCTGAGTTTTCATATTGCTGAATCGGATACGGGATTCGAAGGCCAGATTGATGCTTTCCAGCACACTTTGGTGTTGTGGTTATCCGGTTTGGGTCTGGCACTGCTGATCATGCAGCAATTGCTATTGCGCTGGAGCCTATGGCCATTACGGAGGGTACGCCAGGAGCTGCGCGCGGTACAAAGTGGCGAGAGTGAACAGCTTTCTATGGACTATCCGAAGGAACTGAGTGGTTTAACCCGAGGCTTGAATACCTTCATCGAAAGCGAGCGGCAAAATCTGCTACGACAGCGCAATACACTGGCCGACCTTGCCCATAGCCTGAAAACACCGTTGGCGGTGATCCGGGCTCGTTTCGAGGTAGATGGACGCAATTCCTGTGCTGATGAAGACATTCTGGAGCAGGTAAGACGTATGGATGATCTGGTTGCCTATCAGCTGTCCCGAGCTTCGGTATCGGGACGGGCAACCTTTGCCACTCCGGTGAATGTCGCCCAGCAGGCTGAAGTTCTGGTTCGTGGTCTGGAAAAGGTCTATGCACAAAAACGGGTGCTTTGTGAGTTTGAAATCGACGAGAAGGCGCGGTTTTTTGGTGAACAAGGTGATCTTCTCGAGTTGTTGGGTAACCTGATCGAGAATGCCTTCAAGTGGTCTCGGCGGCGGGTCTGGGTCACCGCCCGTCCGCTGCATGTGCCAGGGGCTTTACGCGAAGGGCTGGAGTTGATCGTCGAAGACGACGGGCCGGGAATTCCCAATGACCAAGTCGAGTTGCTCTTGCAGCGTGGGGTCCGGGGGGACGAGCGTGTACAGGGGCACGGTATCGGACTATCCATTGTCCAGAATCTGGTCGCCTCCTACCATGCAAATTTGCAAGTAGGTCGTTCGGAAACACTGGGTGGAGCCCGTTTTAGTGTGCGGATCGATCCCGTCAGCTGAGTACTTGCAAGTTTGGTGAGGCCAGTTGAGGATAATAAGTTACTGGATTGATCCCGGCAGCAGGGATCGCCAGTTCAGCACCGGACGTGGGTGTAACAGCTGGGCATCTGTTGCAGAATTTGTGCCGCTGGTTTCTACAGGCGCGATGGGGATATGACTGCTGCCTCCGGCCTTGGCGGTGCTGGGTCGGAGAGACAGTAGTTTGCCAGCCAGAATCTGCTTCACAATCTTAAATCTGTTCTTTGTTGCAGAATGGGCAGGTTGCTTGGCGGCAGCATGCTCTGCAGGAGATATCGGCTGCGGGGTCAATCGATGATTGCGTGACGAGGTGGCAGCATGGGCTGAAATACCCATTGCGGCACTACCGATGGCCAATAGTAAAATGGTGTAAACCATGCGCTTCATCAAGGTTCCTGAATGCAGCCGCGTAACGTGTCGATTGTCCCAGAGAATGGCCGTTGACGCCAGCTGGGTAGCTTGGGGGTGATACATGATGGTCGGGAATGACCAAGGAACCGGGGCCACCCATTGCAATACGGTAATGACATTGCGTTCAGGGCAATGCACTATGGGGGTTCCGAGATGGGTTACCTGGGCCGCAGCAATAGCCGCTCACCGATATCAGGGGTGATCGAGTTTGGGATCATGGCTTAGAAATTTAGGGGGTAATGGGATGATTTCGACATTCTGGAGGCATTGCGGTTGTTGGCTCGCCCTCATTGTTTTGGCCATGCCGGTTGGGGCGGCGGAGCCTGGAGTTGCCCAGGAGCCGGTTGTCATGCCCACGCCACAGTTGCGGTTGTATGGAGTGCGTGACGGGATTCCGGTAAGTGGTACTCAGGCGATCGTACAGGACCAGAAGGGATTCATTTGGATTGGTACCCGTGACGGTTTACTGCGTTTCGACGGGGTGCAGTTTACGGTGTTTCGGCATGATGAGGCGAAGCCTGCAACCTTGGGTAGTAATGACGTAGCGACGATTCTGGTCGACCAAAAGGGTAGGATCTGGAGTGGTGGAGAGGGTTCGGGCCTGCAGCTGTATGAGCCAGGCTATGGGTTCCGGCACTGGCGGCATCACCCTAATGATCCTTCCAGTCTGTCGGGAAATGATGTGTTTTCCATCGCCCAGACTGACGACGGTTCGATCTGGGTGGCTTGTTCCAACACGGGTTTGAACCGCCTGCGTAAGGATGGCAAGGGTTTCGATCACTTCAGGCATCAGCCCGGTGATAAGACCAGTCTGGCGACGGATTACATACTCAGCCTGCATGCGGCTGCGGATAATGGACTCTGGGTAGGCACCTTGCGGGGTCTGGATCTGATTACTGCAGCGGGCCATACCCGACATATTCCGCTGCAAAGAACCCGCCGGGGTTTCAAGATGGTGAATTCATTCAGTACCGATGGCCACTCGGTCTATGCTTCGACGGCGATGGGTATTTTCCGGCTCTATTCGGGATCTCACCCTCGTGCAGAGCTGGTCTCCGGAACAGGGGGGCGGTTTGTATTCGCAAACCAGGCCGGTCCTCAAGGTGGACTATGGATGGCCACCCTTAGCGGGTTGATGTATCGGACTCCAGCCGGCCATTGGACCGCGCTCGATATTCATTCGATGACTTCCAATGAGTTGATCAAAAGCCGGATTTCAGCCTTGACGAGTGATCGGGAGGGGGGACTATGGTTGGCGTTTACGTGGGGAGGGGTGGCCTACCTGCCTCCTAGTTGGAACCGTTTCAGTGTCTTTCGAAGGAGTTGGCGTCCCGGTAGCTTGCCAATCGTTGGCGGCAGGATTGAGGGCCTGGCGTCCGATCACCAAGACGGGCTATGGGTGAGCCTTTTCAAGGGGAAAGTTCTGCACTTTGATCTGGCGACAGGGCAATCTACAAATGTGGATTTGTCAGCAGTCAAAAATACACTTTTCTATGGTTTAGCCAGTACTGCAAGCGGAGATTTATGGATCCTTGAACGGCATGGGATCACCTTGCTCAAACCGGATGGCAGCCTGAAGCCGCTGACAGTGCCCGGCATGTCCAGCATCCATTGGGCAGCGGTCGATGAGCCGGACTGGATGTACGTTGCCTCTTTGCAAAATGGCGTGGCGCGCATCAACCTGCACACGCATGCTTTCACCCGGGTTCCCCGAGCGGTGAGTAAGGGCGCTGGGGGAGAGACCAAGTGTCTGGCGTGGCATCAGCAACGACTCTGGCGATGCAGTGGAGTGGGGCTGGAGAGACAGGATGCGGCAGGCCAGCTCAGAGTAGTCAAGGGGGTCACCCCCGGGGCCATTTTTGCGTTGGCCTTTGGTTCTCAGAAGCGGTTCTGGGTAGCTTATCAGGATCATCTTGAGCAATACCTTCTTGAACCATCCGGTGGGGCCGGGCGTCTTGGTATCTATGGCGTGGCCCAGGGCTGGTCGGGTGTACAAGTTCTATCGATGTATGTCGATCAACGTGGTGAAGTCTGGGCCGGAACCTTGCGCGGATTAATGCGCTACAACCCGAAAAGTCATAAACTTATTCACTATGCCGGGACCGACCCGCTCTCTGCACAACCGTTCACTGCCAGTGGCTGGGTACCCATTGGCAAGAATCTGTTGATGGGGGCAACCCGTGGCGGTTTGCTGGGTTTTCAGCCTGACTATAGCCCTCAGCCAGGGTTGCGTCCGCAGCCCCGAATCGAGAGCATCACCTTGCGCGATAGCCAAGGGGCATTGCAACACTTACGTCCCCAAGACCATGCAATTCATGTCAATTGGCATGAGCGCGATCTTAGCGTGACGGCAAGAGCGCTTTCCTATGTTGACCCGTTGCATACCCGGTACCGGTTTCGCCTACTTGGCTATGATCCAGGCTGGGTTTTGATCGGCAGTGACGGACGGCGTAATTTTGGTCACCTTGATGCAGGTCATTATCAGCTCGAAATCGAGGCGGCCTTACCCCATGGGCCATGGGGTCGCTTGAAAGCACCGTTACATATCACTGTGCAGCCTCCACCTTGGAATAGCAACATCGCGCGTGCGGTATATGTAATTGCCGGGTTGTTGCTGTTGCTGGGCCTGTATGGCTGGAGCCGCAAACGTCTTGAGCAACGTCACCGCTTGCATCTGATCGAGGAACGTGGGCGTGTTGCGGAACAGGCCAATGCCAGTAAAACCCGCTTTCTGGCGATGCTGGGACATGAGTTGCGTACCCCGATGACCGGAGTGTTGGGTATGGCGGAACTCCTGCAGGGTACCTCACTGAACCCGCGTCAGAATCGTTATGTCGATGCAATCAAGCGGTCCGGTTCGCTGTTGCTCAAACTGGTCAACGATACCCTGGATCTGGCACGGATCGAGACGGGACGCATGCGCCTGGATATTGCCCCTTTCAATCCTGCTACCTTGGTTCGGGAGGCTGTAGATTTGGAGCAATCGCTGGCCGAGCGCAAGGGCATTACCTTGAACCTGGAACTATCTACGGATCTACCCGCAAGGTTGTCGGGCGATGCCTTGCGCATCAAGCAGATTCTGCTGAATCTGCTGAGTAATGCCATCAAGTTTACTGAACAGGGTTCGGTACGGCTGCGGGTGAGCCGAGGCGAGAGTGAATGGGTATGTGAGGTGATTGATACCGGCCCGGGTATCGATGCCCAGCAGCGAAGCCGCTTGTTCCGTCGTTATGAGCAGGGTGAAACCAGCCAGCGCAGCAGTGGTAGTGGTCTGGGTCTGGCAATCAGTCGCGAGCTGGCTGAACTCATGGGTGGACATATTGAACTCGACTCGGAGGTCGGTAAAGGCAGTTCTTTTCATGTGCATTTCCCCCTGGAAATTCTGGATGCTCCACCTGCCGCACCCACAGCGGTTATGGGCAAGGTACGGTCCTCAGCCCATCGCTCGATTCTGTTGGTTGAAGATGAACCGATGGTGGTTGAGGTGCTGCAGGGCATGCTTGAGGCCAAGGGCCATCGGGTACGGGCGACGGTGGATGGTCTGGCTGCTTTGGCAGAACTCGATGCCGGGGATATGGATATGTTGATTCTGGATCTGGACCTCCCGGAAATTGATGGGTTTGAGATTTTGCGTATTCTGCGGACTCGTGAGCAGGGCAGTACAAGCCATCTTCCGGTGTTGGTGATCACCGCCCGTACGGGTGGTGGTGAAGAGGCCCAGGCAATGGCTGTAGGTGCGGACGGCTTTCTACGCAAGCCGATGACCTCAGAAACCTTGCTGGCGGCTATGGAACATAGTATTCAAGCGGCCCAGGAAACCCCTGCCGACACCCCCCCAACGTGAGTAGTTGGGGTTGAGGATCATTTCAGGGCCGGCATGGGCGTATTGCGAGTAAGCTTAAAAGGTGGCAGTTGGTAAGTTTAGGGAGTGATATCCATGGGCTTTACCCGGTACAGTGGGTTGCAAGAGCAAATCGTACGATTTCAAAGCGATACCGCGAAAACATACTGGTTGCGTGGGATTTGGTTGCTGAGCTGGTTGGGCTTGCTGAGTGCTTGTGCGGTTGCCGTACCCACTCCGGGTAGCGTTGGCACCCCATCTGACTTAGCAAAGATCGCTCCCGCGCTACAGATGGCCTTGCAGGGTTTGGACAAGGGCAAGCCCGTCGCTCCCCATCGCTTAGTCCAGGATACTCTGGGGCGCATTCAGGTTTACGTGTATGTTCGCCACGCACCAGGAAAGGTCCTGGCGTCATTGCAGCAGGCTGGCTTGGCCCGCATGGTCAATGTACCCGAACTCAAGGTCGTAGAAGGCTGGATCATACCCTCACGAATACCGGCCCTGACCGGGTTACCTTTTGTGACACGGATTACCTTACCGCGTTACGCACGGCCTCGCTAAGAACGGACCAAAAAGCCGGAAGTGCTGTGGCACCTCCGGCTTGAGAGATTGCAACGATGGCTTAATTCTTGATGGCCTGTCGTTCGCTGTTGCCAATCCATTGCGTTAGCGTCAGCCCGGCAAGCAGTAGCAGCATCCAGATTCCCAGGGAACCGCCGCCACCGCCGCCGCCTCCACCGCTTGACGGAGCCTGGGCAACCGTGATGACGCGGCTTGTGCTACCGGTGGAGTTGAACTTCGAATTGGTACAGGTCAGGGTCGCGGTGAAAGTGCCGGTTTTGCTGTAGGTGACCGTGGGATTGGGTGAGGTGGATGCAGCAATGCCCGAACCGGTTCCGAAATCCCAGCTTGAGTCGATGGTGCCCGGTGAGCCGTTGGCCGAACAACTACTTTGGAAGCTGACGGAGCCACCCACAGTAATGCTGATGTTGGCGGCTGGAGCAGTGATGCTGGCGATTGGCTTGGGTGAGTCGACGAGTGCCGATTGGTAAACGTTGGGTAAGCCATAGCCATACACGCCGTTCGGTACTGTTGCACCGATCTTAGTGGCGCCATCCTTGAGCATGTCGAAGTCGTTCAGGTTGGGATATCCTGATTGCAGCAGGGCCAGCAGGGCAGCAATATGCGGTGCCGCTGCCGAGGTGCCACAAAACGGATTAGCAAAGCCCCCTACACCGGTTACCTTTACGCAGTCCACACCGACAAAATCGGGTTTGATATAGGTTTGCTTACCTGTACTGGGCTGGGAGAATAAAATCGGGCCTCGTGAGCTGTACGATTCAATCTGGTAATTCTTTGCCGTTGCATTGGCGGCACTGATGGCCCCCACAGTTAGCTCATAAGGATATTTCAGCGCTGATTGTCCGTAGATACTGCCAGCCGGCATGTCGGGAAACAGGTTCAATTGATACTTGCTTGAGCTGACCAGTACCTTGATATTCTGGCCCGGTGATCCTGCCTGGTAATAAATTTGTAAGTACACCGTGACAGTCGACTTACCATTATTGGTCCAGGTATTACCTTGTACCGGTTGTGGGCCAGGACTATCAGTGGGCTGGGTGGTGGTGTTGGTATATGGGCAGCTGGTGGGCGACGGCGGACTGGCGCTGCTACCGAAATTGGCCCCCTGGTTGCAGGCCAACACCTTGCCCGTGGTATCGGTGAGAAAGACATCGTAGTCATTGGGATCATTGGGCGTGGTTTTGGTGATGGCATTGCTGGCCACCCAGGTGTCGTCCCACTGCATCAGATAGGTAACGGTATCGCCGGCGGCGACCCGGAAACTCATGTTGACATTGGGTGTGGAGGAAGTGCCGAAGTTCTGCGCCTTGGTGTAAGTGATGCCGTTAATAGTCACGTTGACCGGAGTTGGGTCCCAGGGCCCTGACCAGAACTGTCGGGCATCATTACCGGCAGCACTGACCAGTTGGATATTCGGGTGCGCTTTGGCGAAGTTCTCCACCGCCGTGGCAAAGCCGCCATTGGTGAACATGGCCACACCCGGAAAACCCAGATCGTCAACAATGATATTGGGGGTGAAATTGGCCGTATTGCTGGCGAAGTCATTCAAACACTTGATGAAGTCGGCCGTAGTGCCTGGGCCGCAGAAACCGAGTTGGGCGCCGGGGGCCAGGTCATGGACGATTTCCATCATCGCCGTACCTTCAAAGCCGGAGCCTTTCATGTTCGGGTCAACCCAGGGTGCAGGGTTGGACGGCAGGTCGCCGGTGGACTGGTCTGTCGCGATATCCCCGGCCCCGTCGGAAATCACTCCCACCGAGATTCCGGTACCGGTAAAGCCGGTGAGCTGACGATACTGTTGGGCTCCGAGGATCTGGTCGCCTTCAGTATCGACCGAACCGGTCCGGGTGACCGGATCGCCAACCGGTAGGCGCATGCGCCGACTACGAGCATAGCGCGGCACGGTGATGCGGTTTACTGCAGACAGACTGGCGGCGGCATACAGGGCATTGGCAGGGATCCATGCCTGCACGAGCCGTAACTCCGGGCTGTTGACGATCCGTGTAGCACCAAGCTTACGCAAGCTATTCAGGCTGGGCGTTGCATGATTGCCGTAGTGCAGATAGACCTGCACCTGACCGGCACTGTTCCAACGGGCCACCAAAGGTGAGTGGATGCCTTGAGCTTGCTTGGAAATAGCCCGAGTCATCAGGGTGTGGCCCCGTCCTTGTTCGGCACTCTGGGCAATCGTGGCGAGGCGGGGTGACAACTTGGCCAGAACTGCGGCCGGAACCGTGTTTGTCAAAGAACCCGGCATACCCGCGTTGGCGGCGAGTGGTAACAGTATGGCTAGTACCAAGGCCAGCTTGAATGATCGAATCATGCTCATAATTCCCCGGACCGTAAATGCGAACAGTAGATACTAGAGGATGGATTTTATCCAATCCAGTGGCGAGTGGCCTCCACAAAATCAAGCTGGGAAGATG
Source organism: Mizugakiibacter sp. (assembly GCA_003233305.1). GTDB lineage: Bacteria > Pseudomonadota > Gammaproteobacteria > Xanthomonadales > Rhodanobacteraceae > Metallibacterium. The sequence continues at coordinate 24,974 of QILI01000077.1, read as the reverse complement.
ATATATATAATTCTTATATATAAAATACTCGTAATATCAGTGTATTGACGATTAAAAGATAATTCGATTAACAGGTTTGCGCGGTACTTTACCGATCAGATTACAATTTCGATACAATTGCCAACCTGGTCACATATTGTGCTTGCTGAGCTCATAACCTCGGCTACGGTATTCCCGCCAGCGAGCCCGGGATCCTTCCCGTTCGGCCGGGTCTGCAGGAATGACTTCCAGTACCCGTTGGTATTCACCCTCAGCGCATTGTTCGCGTAGGTTGATAAGCAGTGGCCGATCCGCTGTGACCACCCCGGGTGGCACGATGAGCACTGGGGTGATGGCATCCTCCTCGTCGCCGGCAATCTGGTGCGGCACGAAGGCCGCCTCATCCCAGGCCCACAACGTATCATCCAGAGCCTCAGCTTGCTCGGGTTCACGGCACAGGATCAGGCAAGGCTGGCGGTGTTCGTAGGCTCGTCGGGCCAGCTCACAGACCAGGTATAACGGATCTTCGCGGAACCGGGGTTTGTCGATCAGGTAAAAGTCGGCGCGGGGCATGGTGGTGACTGAAAACTGGAAATATAGACTTTAACGGCTCGTCCGTCCGAGGTCATCTACACCGGCCCGCTGAGTTACTTGGGAAACCGGCCTGGCTATGATTTTCAGTTGTCGGCCGGAAGACCCCAACCAGTCGGCTGGGGTCTTGGAACCGAGGTGACTCTCGGTGGGACAGACCATGGTTCACGGCGGCACTCAGCCTGACCGGGTCAGCAACCACTGGCTCAATAACTGTACGGGACGGCCGCTGGCTTGGCCCTTGCGTCCAGATGCCCAGGCCGTACCGGCAATATCCAGATGCGCCCAGCGTTGATTTTCGGTAAAACGGGACAGGAAACAGCCGGCGGTGATGGCTCCGGCTTCACGGCTGCCGACATTGGCAAAATCAGCGAAGCCACTCTCCAGTTGTTTCTGGTAGTCGTCCCACAAGGGCAATCGCCAAGCCCGATCCAGGGTTGCTTCACCGGCATCAAGAAGCTCCTCGGCGAGGTCGTCATGCTTGCTCATCAGACCGGTGGCATGTTTGCCCAAGGCGGTTACACAGGCGCCGGTAAGGGTGGCGACATCGACGATTGCCTGGGGTTCGAAACGCTGTGTGTAAGTCAGCGCATCACACAGAACCAGACGCCCTTCGGCATCGGTGTTGAGGACTTCAATGGTCTTGCCGGACATGGAGGTGATCACGTCGCTGGGACGATAGGCGCCGCCATCGGGCATATTTTCCACGGCGGGCACCACACACACCAGGTTTAGTGCCAGGCGCATTTCTACAGCGGCAATAAAAGTACCGAATACCCCGGCCGCGCCGCCCATGTCGTATTTCATTTCCTCGATACCGCCATGGATCTTGAGATTCAGACCCCCGGCATCAAAGGTGACCCCTTTGCCGACCAAGGCATAGGGCTTAGCCTTGCCAGCCCCTTGCCATTGCAGCACGATCAGTTTCGGTGGGGCGGCAGAACCTTGGGCGACAGCAAGTAATGCGCCCATACCGAGCTTTTCCATATCGGTGCGTTCCAGGACTTCCAGGCTGACTCCGTCATGGGAATCGGCAAAGCTCTGGGCCCGCTCGGCGAGATACTGCGGATTACACAGATTGGGTGGCAAGTCAGCCAGTTCACGGGCTACGGCTTCCCCGCTGGCGATGGCGCTGGCCTGCACCCGCCCCGGTTCCGCCTCGCTGTCTGCTGAGATACTCAGGCTTTCCAGATGAACCTTGCTGTCGTCGGCTTTGACGGTAGCGGTATAGCGGTAGGCCTGATGAGCGGCGGCCAGGGCCAGGGTGCGTACTTTCCAGGCGCTATCTTTACCTTGTACGTCGATTTCGGCAAGATGGCTGCTGGCATTACGTACCGGCAGCCCGGCCAGGGCCTTGCCGGCAGTGAGGCAAGCGCGGTGGAATGCTACCGGCTTGAGGGGGCCGGGCTTGCCAAGGCCGATTACAATCACCCGTGGTGCCTGGATACCCTGCAAGCTGTGCAAGAGCAGGTGACTGTCGGGTTTGCCATCCAGGTCACCGCTCTCAAAAAGGCCTGAGATCAGGCCGGAACTGGCTTGGTCGATCTGCTTGGCAGCAGGGCTGAGGGTGCCTTGTTCAAATACCCCTACTATGAGGCACTGGGTGTCGGTCGTGACGGGATCGTTGTAACCGAGACTGAATTGAATGGCCATGAAAAACTCCTGAATGAAGGCCTGCGAGGAATGGCAGGCTAGACTTGACAGCTGAGCCGCGGGAGGCGCGGCGGACTACCAATGATAAATGCTAAGAATCCTTGACCGCTACCTGATACGTGAGCTGGCCTTCAGCTTCATCGCCAGTGCCACGTTGCTGCTGGTCGTTACCTTGGGCGGAACCTTATCCGATGTGCTGTCCAAAGTCGCTGCAGGGCGCTATCCCGCCAGCGTGATGTTTCCGGTTTTGGGGCTGCGTATCCTTGATGCCATGTCGACGCTGTTACCGTTGGCATTGTTTCTGGGCGTGCTGCTGGGTCTTGCCAGGCTGTACCGGGACAGTGAGATGCACGTGCTGGCGTCTTCGGGGATGGGCCCGGGGGGCTTGCTGCGGCCGGCGTTGTTACTCGGTATACCCATGACGGTATTGGTCGGGGTCATTTCGCTATGGCTGGGGCCATGGGCGGCGCATACTTCGCAGACCATGGTGAGTCGAGCCAATCGATCGGTCATTGCGGCCGGGTTGGAAGCAGGACGATTTACCGAGTTGCCGGGTGGTGGGGGGGTAATGTTTGTCGCCGGTATGAATGTTCGTGGGACCCACTTGAAAAAAATATTTGTGGCCTCTGATCGAGCCAACCCGCAAAGACTTCCGGAAGTCGACTTGATCACTGCCGCTAGCGGAGACATTCATCTCGATCCACAAAGTGGTGTGCGGTATCTGGTGCTTCATGATGGGCATCGCTATGCGGGGGTGCTGGGACAGTCAAATTGGAAGTTGATGGATTTTCGCAGTAACGATGTCTCACTGGCCAAGGTCAACGCCGGTGCAGGGGGCTCCCGGGTCACGGTGCACGAGCGCAGTACCCTTACCCTCCTGAGCCAGATGAACCCGAAGTCCCGAGCTGAAATGGCTTGGCGACTCACGGCGCCGGTAAGTACTCTGGTACTCCTGTTGCTGGCCCTGCCGTTAGCGCGACAGGGACCGCGTGAACCGTTTTACGGACGATTGCTGATCGCGGTGTTGGCTTATCTGATCTACGCCAACCTGCTTAGCGTGGGCCGTGCGGAGATTCTGGCCGGACATGCCTCTGGCGATGTGCTGATGTGGGGCGGGCAGATCATCACCATAGGACTGGCGCTATTGCTGTTTCGATGGCAGTACCGGACCTACAGATTGAAGGGGAGTGCCACGTGAACGGCTCGATTCGCCGTCTGGCATGGCCACGTTTACGCCGCGCCGATGTTTTGATCATCAGTGCGGTGTTTTTTGCGGTGTTGATGGTTTGGATATTGCTTGTCGGCTTCGATGCCTTTCTGCAGTTTGCCCGGCAACTGAACTATCTCGGTCGCAACGGCTATACCTTGGGTGAAGCGGCTTACTACATCCTCTTGAGCATCCCCCGGCGGTTCATCGAAATGTTCGGGCATGCGGCACTGATCGGTACCTTGTTGGGGCTTGGTGGGTTGGCCGCCAGCAATGAACTGACGGCCTTGCGGGCCGCAGGCATGTCGCGCTTGCGTATCGGTGCGGCCGCCTTGGGTCTGATCGCGGTACTCAGCGGCTTGGTGATGCTGGATGCTGAATATGTGATGCCACCTGCCGAGGTTCGTGCGCAAGGGATCCAGCTGGCCCTTCGCACGCACAATATGGCAGCTATCTCGAGCACGGGACTGTGGGCTCGGGATGGCCAATATGTGGTCAATGTACGCAGCATTCTGAGTACCGATGGAAGGCATGAGAGGGGAGTGCGGTTACGTGATGTGAGAGTTTACGGATTTGACCCTCAAGGGCGCCTCCTGTCGGTGTTTCGGGCTAAGAGTGCAAAATACGAAAATACTCGCTGGCAACTCGATCATGTGCAGATCACGCGTTTTGACAAGCTCGGTGCTCATACCCGGTACGTGGCTGTTCTGCCGTGGAAAACCATTCTCAGTCCGCGCTTACTCGAGCTGTCGGTGTTGGACCCAAACGCCCAGTCACTTGGGGATTTGTTGCGCAACATCCAATACTTGCGTGGCAATGGGCAAAATGCGCGTATCTACAGCGATGCGTTGTGGCGGCGGTTGTTGTATCCACTCAACGTCTTGCTGCTAGTACTGTGCACTTTACCGTTGGTATTCGGGGCCATGCGTTCGGGTGGCTTTGGCAAGCGTTTGTTGATCGGGTTGCTGATTGCAATCGGCTGGTTCTTCCTGCAACGGGCGATGGTCAATCTTGCCGCCGTATACGGGGTGCCAGCCTGGCTCGCCAACACCTTGCCGTTATTGCTTTTGGTAGCGGCTGCCGTCTGGTTGTTCCGGCGCAGGGTTGAAAGTGGATGAATTTACGAGGTCGGCAGCCATTGGCCAGACCCACTCAATGAGTGCGTAGATCCGCTGGCAGTACCGGGCCGATGGTTTTCAGTATGTCATCTACAACTCCCAAGGCTCCAGCGACCAGATGACCACTGGGAGGCAAACCGGTACCGCCCAGAAAATCACAATAGTGCCCACCCGCCTCGCGCATCAACAGGCACCCCGCAGCGATATCCCAGGGTTTGAGCCCGATCTCAAAAAAGCCATCGAAGCGACCGCTGGCGGTATAGGCCAGATCCAGAGCGGCTGAGCCGGTACGACGCAGATCTTCCGCCCGGGCCAGCAGCACCCGGACCATTTCGAGCTGGGTGGGTAGATGGGCACGTTCCCGGTAGGGAAACCCGGTAGCCAATAAGGCACCGTCGAGATGTTCCCGGACGCTGCAGCGAATGCGGCGATCGTTCAACAGAGCTCCATCACCCTTGCTTGCGGTAAATAGATCACCACGAAATGGATCGTAGATGACGGCATGCAGAGGCTCGTCATTTTCGACCATGGCAATGGAAACCGCACAATGCGGAATGCCGCGTAGATAATTATGGGTGCCGTCCAGCGGATCGATGACCCAGGTATAACGACCTTTGGCAACAGCTCCTGATTCCTCGGCAAGAATGCCGTGGTCAGGGTAAGCGCGGCGGATCTCGCGTATGATTTCGGCTTCGGCAAGGCGATCGACCTCACTGACAAAATCCATGCGTTGCTTTTCGACGACGGCCAGTCCGTCGAGCCGATTGCTGTAACGCATGATTACATTTCCTGCGGCGCGTGCGGCACGCACCGCGATATTGATGGCGGGTTTTGACATGGCAGGTTTCTGCAAGGTGGGGGTGGGCCATCACGGTGCGCTGGCGGGTCATTATGCCAGTGTCGTCGTAGTTGTGCCGGGTTATTGGTTTTAAGGGTATGCCTATGAGCAATATTGATCTGGATATACGTTTTGTACTGGTGCGTCCATCCCACCCAGGGAATATTGGGGCGGCGGCTCGGGCCATGCGTACTATGGGCTTAAACCGGCTGCACTTGATTCAGCCGAAGCGGTTTCCGGACGACCAGGCTACCGCCATGGCGGCGGGTGCCGACGATGTGCTGGCCGGGGCGGTGTTGCATCCCGATCTGAGCGCAGCACTGGCCCCGTGTTCTCTGGCGCTTGGTTTGAGTGCCCGCCGCCGTGGGGTTGCTTTGGAGGAGCTGGATCCACGCCAGGCGGCGCAACGGATTATCGCTGAATGCACCCGCGGAGGGCGGGTGGCAGTGGTCTTCGGCAACGAGCGCACAGGTCTCGAGAACGATGAACTGGCACGTTGTCACGCCATGGTGCGGATTCCCAGTGTGGACAGCTTTAGTTCGTTAAACCTGGCCCAGGCAGTGCAGGTCATGGCCTATGAATTACGTATGGCCGGTCATCTCAACGTTGAACCCGTGCCAGGCCGACAGCCAGTGGCCAGCCTGGAACAGTTGGAGGTTTTTTTTGAACATCTATGGCGAACCCTTGAGGTGATCAATTTTCACAAGGGGCGGGCCCCGCAGGTCATCGAAAGGCGTTTGCGAAGGTTCTTTCTGCGGGCCGCTCCGGATTGGCAGGAACTACAGATTCTGCATGGTCTGCTGGCCGCTTCCGAACGTGTGGTGGCACGCCCGTTGCCGGGTTCAGAACAGGGTTTGCATGGCGCGGAGGAGGATGTGGCTGCTACTGGCAAACACTCCGATGGTCAGCAATGACAGGATCCAGGCCACAAGCAGCAATACGCCGTCGCGTTCCACCAGACTTACCCCATATAGCAGCAACAAAGCGCCGATAGGCCAGTTGGTGAAGGGAATGGGCAAGGCCAGGAGAAAACCGATGACAACCAGCAGCAGACCACTCAACAAGTTTGCCGGGTAGCGGGTAAGTCGTTCCAGGCGGGGTTTGCACAAACGTTCAATGCGGGTCAGTAAAGGCAGGCTGTATGGCAGAATCTTGTCAGCAGTGCCGCGTTTGATCCGGTGATTGGTCAGCCGTTGTGGCAGCCAGGGACGCTTGAGTCCCAACAGCATCTGCAGACCGGTGAGCATAGTCAGCAGGCCCACCGGGCCGCCGATGCCAAGGGGGATCGGTACGAAACTGGGCAAGGTTAGCAGCAGCAGCAAAAATCCAAAGGCCCGTTGCTGCAGGGGGTCGATCAGGTTTCCCAGATGGATCCCGTCACTCGTAGCATTGTGTACCGCCTGGCGCAGCAGATCACTGGTACGTGGGTCATGCTGCGGGTGGGGGGGGGTCATGGCGTTCCGGAATCATTCGCCATGATCCAGCGCTGGTGGAGGGACGGCGAGTACCTTGTCGATGCGGGCGCCATCCATGTCGATGACTTCAAAACTAATACCCTGCCATACGAAACTCTCACCTTCGGCAGGGATATGCCGGAGTACGGTCATCACCATGCCGGCGACCGTATGGTAATCCTGTCCGTCCTCATCCGGCAGGTCGCTGATGTCGAGCAGTTCGCGCAGATCCTCGGTGGATAGCGAACCATCGAGCAGAAAACTGCCGTCGCTACGCCGGACGATCGAGGCCCCACCCGGAGCTTCCTCAGTACCTTGGGTTGCCGCCCCTATGACGGCTTCAAGCAGGTCGTTCAGTGCTACCAGGCCCTCGATATCGCCGTATTCATCCACGGCCAAGGCCAGCGGTGTTTCGGCATCCCGAAATTCTTCCAGCAGATCAAGCGCGCGAGCCGTGGTGGGTACATACAACGGCTTGGCCAGGGTGCGGAACAACTGCAGGGGATGGTCGTCACGGGCGATACTTTCCAATAGCCGTTTCACCTCCAGTACGCCGAGTACTTCCTGCTCGCCACCGCGATACACCGGGTAGCGCGAGTACGGGGTTTGGCGGAGCACCGCAAGATTTTCCTCCAGCGTTGCATCAGCATCCAGCCAGGCAATACGGGGTCGGGGGGTCATCACGCTGCCCACGCTGCGATCGCCTAGGCGCAGCACTCGGCTGACCATGATGCGCTCATCTTCATCGAGGACCCCCTGTTCGGCGCTTTCGGATACCAGCAGGCGGATTTCATCCTCGCTGATATGGTTCTGGCGATGACTATGCAGGCGTAACGCTTTTAATAGCAGGTTGCTGGTCACATTGAACACCCAGACGAAGGGGGCGGCCAGGCGGGCCACGATCAACATCGGCACACTTACCGCGACCGCCAGTTTTTCGGGGGCCAGCAGAGCAATACGTTTGGGTACCAGTTCACCGATGACGATGTTGATGAAGGTAATCAGGCCTACGCTGAGCGTCATACCCAGGGGAATGGCATAGTGGGATAGCGAGACCCAGCCGAGTTGACGTAATTCATTGCCTATATGCTGGCCAATACTGGCACCGGTAGCCACTCCGGCGATAATGCCTAGCAAGGTGATACCCACCTGGACGGTAGACAGAAACTGTTCAGGTGATTGGGCCAGCCAGTGCCGCCCGACGGCTTTTTTTGGCCATTTGCTTCAAGCGCGACTTGCGCGCGACTACAAAGGCAATCTCCGCCAGGGCGAAGAAACCGTTGATCAAAGCGAGCAGCAGGACCAACCCGATTTCGCTCAGCATCGGGGGACATCAGGTGGTGGCATGGGCGCAGTGTAACAAGCAATCCTCACCAACAGCGCAGGATCGAACTCAAAGCTCCTCGCGAGGGCTGTTACAGACTGTCTCCATTGATGTTCAGAGCTTGTTCCAACTGATCGCCAAGCAGGCCAAGCTCACGTATGATCCGGTCGAGTTCCTCAAAGAATCTCATAGGGTCGGTTCTCACACAAATGTAGGTAGGGCGATCCTTCCAGATCACTGGCCGCCAGATAGCCGACACGCTGTTCCCAGTTGAAGCGTAGACATCGTTGTGGATCGATACCGGTAAGCGGTCCGACCGGCGTCGAGATACGTAGATACTTGCCCCCATCCTCAGCGTCCAATTCAATCAGATACACACCTTGATGACGGTCTTGCCTCAGCTCCAGATCGAAGCTGATCAAATAGGGGTCATTGGTGTTGAGTACCTGCTTGCTACCTATATGTGAGCGAACGGTTTCAAAGGTGAGCATGGGGGTTTCCGGGGACGGGAGTCATACAACATGGTAGCTTGAGTAGCGATGGACGCGAACCCATTTTATCGTTTGATTCTTACTGCGGTGGCCAAGCTACCTCCAGGACGGGTCGCCAGCTATGCCCAGGTTGCGGCCCAGGCAGGGTTGCCGGGCCGAGCGCGGATGGTTGGCAGGGTACTGCGCGAGCAGGATGACACCAAGCTACCTTGGCATCGGGTATTGCGTGCGGACGGCCACCTGGCCTTTGCAAAAGGCAGTCGCAACTATGTAGAACAGGTGCGGCGCTTGCGGGCCGAGGGGGTGGTAATCCGCAATGACAAAGTGCCCCGAATCGCCTTTGTAGCGATGGGTAGTCACGATCTGGATGCCTCACTATGGGGTGAGGCGGGGCAGTTATCGGCTTCGGACGCGCTGGATGAGTACCGGTAGCAGTACGAACAGGCCCATCAATAGCAGCGGCAGCAATACATGCAGATCAGTGATCAGATGGATGTCGATGGGTTCTCCGGCCGCCAAGGCTTGCTCGATACCTGCTCCCACGGCACTTTCGATCACCTCGATCACCCCACCGCCGCCGATGCTGGCAGCGATGAACAGCCACAAAGGGCAGCGTAGCCAGGCCAGGGCAATGGTGACGCCGCCGAAAGGAAACGCCGGTACCAGACGCAGGAACAGCGTGTAACTGAGGGGGTGGTGAAGAAATCCCGCGCGAATACGTTCCGCCAAAGCGGGGGGCGGGCGGGCACTGATACCGAAGGCATAGCGCGCGGCCAGGAACAGCAGCACAGAACCTAGACCTAAACCTAGGGTCGACAGTAAAGCGCCTTCCAGGATCCCGAAGATCATGCCCCCGCTAATCGTGACGAATACCACCCCCGGCATGCCACTGGCCACTACCAGGGTCATCAAACCCACGAACATCAGCCGGGCCAGCCATGGCGAGGCCATCATGGCCATGCGTAGATGGGCATGTTCGGTCGCCAGTTGCTGGGGGTGCAGTCGATCCAGTGCGCCGGAAGCCAGCAGAATTCCACCGGTGAGTAGCAGCAGTAACAGTGGCGTCGCGGCGCGAAGACGTTTCACGAGTGATCGGGCCCTACGATGGGTGGGTGGCGAGCGGGAGTTGGCATTGGGCAAGAGCCGCAGTGGCGATGAACTTCCATAACAATGATAGTCAGTACGTGGGGCCGTTGCGGGCGGCATAATCGCGCAACACCCCGCAGGCTTCCTGACGCAGCAGATCGCGATGGACGGTGATGCCACGACGCTCCAGTTCACCTCTCCAATCCTCGGGAAGCGGCCCCTCATCAAAGCCGCTCAGAGCTTCGACATCCTCGGTCCGGGCCCCGATCAGCAGGGTGTCGATACCAGCCCAGATGCTCGCGCCATAGCATTGGCAACATGGTTGGGCGCTGCTGGCTAGGACGAAACTTAATTCGTTGAGCTGATTCAGACGATAACATTGCAAACGTTGCTGGGCGGTCATGATCGCCATGATCTCTGCGTGGGCAACCGAACAATTCATCTGGATAACCCGATTGACCCCGACACTGACCAGGCGGCCATCGGAGGTAAACACCGCGGCACCAAATGGACCCCCGCTACCGCGTTCGACATTAAGTCGGGCCAGCTTGACCGCCAGTTGCATCTGGGCGGTGTGGTCAGTGTAGCTGGCTTGCTCCAGCTCCATTTGTTGCAACCAGAACGGCAGTGTCAGATGAATCTGCCCGAGCAGCATGTTCAGTACTCCGTAGTCGCCGGCATCGGAGCCGGTCGGGTCTGGCCACATTGGGACGAGGCCATGCTGGCTCGGACCCATGCCAACAAAGCGGTGCCGGAGCTGCGGGTGCAGATGCTCAAGCACCCCGGGTCCAGAGTGATAGCCGGCAATACGATGAGGTGACCCGGTGCGTTCATGGTGGGTTGATCGACAGACTCTAGCCCTGCTGCCGGCGCGACCAGCTGTCCCGCAGGCTCAGGGTGCGGTTGAAAACAGGGGTCTTGGCACTGTGCTCGTAGCGATCGGCAACAAAATATCCCAGCCGTTCGAATTGGTAGTGCTGCTCGGCCTCCGCCGCCGCCAATGAGGGTTCGGCCCAGGCCTTGAGGATTTGTAGTGAATCGGGATTAAGATAGTCCCGATAACTTTTCCCCTCATCGACCTGGTCGGGGTTAGCGATGTCGAACAGACGGTCGTAAAGTCGAATCTCAACCTCAATGGCATGCCGCACACTGACCCAATGAATAGTCCCCTTGACCTTACGGTTGGCCCCCGGCAGCCCAGGTCGGGTGTCGGGATCCAGCGTACAGTCCAGCTCAGTAACCCAGCCTGACGAATCCCTGATGAGAGCATTGCAGCGCACGATACCGATACCGCGCAGCCGTACTTCACCCCCGGGCACTAGACGTCTGAAGCCCTTCGGCGGATTTTCCGAAAAATCCTCTTGTTCGATCCAGAGCTCCTGAGCCACAGCAAGCTGGCGTACGCCGCAGGAGGCATCCTTGGGATGATTGGGCAGTTGTATGATTTCCACAGCTTGATCTGGCCAATTACTCAACACCAACTTGAGCGGATTGAGAACCGCCAGGCGTCGTGGAGCATGGGTATCCAGGTCATCGCGGACGCAGCTCTCGAGCAGGCCGAATTCGATCACACTGTTCTGCTTGGTAACGCCGATTCTCCGTATCAGATCCCGGAGCGCAGCCGGGGTAAAACCACGTCGGCGCATGCCACAGAGCGTAGGCATGCGTGGATCATCCCAGCCGGTCACCAGATTGTCGCGGACCAAGGCCATCAGCTTGCGCTTGCTCAAAATTGTGTAGTCGATGTTCAAGCGGGCAAATTCAATTTGCCGGGGGGTGCTCGGTGGCAACCATTGGCCTTTTTCGTGCAGGGGTTCGGTCAGTGACGGGTCACCAGGCAGATCGAGCTGCTGTAGAAACCAGTCATACAGCGGCCGGTGATCCTCAAACTCCAACGTGCACAGGGAATGCGTAATACCTTCGAGCGCGTCGGAAACACAATGGGCGTAGTCGTACATCGGGTAAATGCACCAGGCATCACCGGTGTTCTGGTGGAGCACCTTGCGGATGCGATAGATCGCCGGGTCGCGCAGGTTGATGTTGCCGGAGGCCATGTCGATCTTGGCCCGCAGGGTTTTTGCACCCTCGGCGAATTCACCTGCGCGCATGCGTCGGAATAGATCGAGGTTGTCCTCGATATTGCGATCACGGTAAGGAGAATTCTTGCCCGCTTCGGTCAAGGTGCCCCGGTAGTCACGCACCGAGTCGGCATCAAGGTCGCAGACATAGGCATTACCGGTGCGGATCAGCTTTTCGGCACCGCGATAGAAAACCTCGAAATAGTCGGAAGCATGACGGAGCAGATCCCAATCGAAGCCCAGCCAGTGGATGTCTTGCTGGATGGCCTCGACGTATTCCAGATCTTCCTTGCTGGGGTTGGTGTCATCCAGCCGCAGATGGCAAACCCCGGCGTTTTCATGGGCGATGCCGAAGTTCAGGCAGATCGACTTGGCATGGCCAATGTGCAGATAGCCATTCGGTTCAGGCGGGAAACGGGTGACGATGTGCCCATCGTGCTTGCCCGTGGCCCGGTCGGTGGCAACCATCTGTCGGATAAAGTCCTGGGGATCGCGGATTTCGTCGCTCATGAGCTTACAGTATGGGAAAACGTGCAGTTTACCGGTGCCGGGCGCAGTTCGCAGCGTGGGTCACTGTCCCCACCACCAGAGGGACCCTCTAAAACCCGTCATCCCGGGCGCAGACCCGGGATCCAGCGTGAAATCGTGGTAACAGGATGGGTGGTCGTAACCCGATTGAGCCAAAAGGATCGAATCCCTATCGTGCCGTAACTACAAGAAAGAACGTATGCCCACCGCGTGGTCATGGCTTTCCTCACTGGATTCCGCCTGCGCGGGCATGACCGGTTGTGGGTCGCGGGATGCGTACCCTTCCCTGTTATCGAAGGGATGGCAGGCGACATTTAGCTGCTTGCTTTACGCTGCAAGCGGGGCTAGCTTGGTACACATGCGCATTGTCTATCACGCTGAAAATATCATTGATGCCCAGTTGGCCAAAGATGTGCTGGAGTCTGAATCGATCCCGGCCTTTGTCAGTGGGGCCTATCTTACCGGCGGGGTGGGCCAGTTGCCGGCGCGCGACTTGATCACCGTGATGGTTCCGAATATGGCCGTCGAGCAGGCCCAGCGCATTCTTCGCGAGGCTTTTCCCGATCGGCCACCTCGTGCCGAGTGGCAGGCACGTACCGTTCCAGCCTGATTCATTTATTCGGGCATTTTCTAAACCTGCTGCACGCCCCGACTGCTGCGTTGCGTCCTCGCTCACTCCTTACTTATCCAGATGATATGTTTTGGAGCCTTACTCCACGGCACCCGTCACTCGAACCGCTTGCTACAATTTTTCGTGGGTAACCATTTTTCAGCATGGTGCTTGTTCCAGGTTTTGCTCTGGCGTAGCATAGTCAACACCTAAATGCTCACTTGGAGCATAAATATGACGACGACCTCAGTACCCGCTACATCCACCTCACCGCTGCAGCAGTTTGTGCCGGCTGTGGAATGGATGCTCATCGAGCCACTGATCGAGGAGATCCAGGCCCTCAAGAAGGATCGCCATGCGGTGGTCCTTGCTCACAATTATCAAGTGCCTACTATTTATCGTGGGGTTGCCGATTTCACTGGCGATTCACTGGCCTTGGCGCGCCAGGCAGTAGCCAGTGAAGCCGAGGTCATCGTGATGGCCGGGGTGTATTTCATGGCCGAAACGGCGAAGATCCTCAATCCTTCCCGTACGGTACTGATCCCCTCTCTGCAGGCGGGCTGCTCACTGGCAGATTCGATTACTGGCGAGGATGTGCGATCTCTGCGGCGGACTTATCCGGGGGTGCCCGTGGTCAGCTATGTCAATACTTCTGCCGCAGTGAAAGCGGAAACCGATGTTTGCTGTACCTCGGCGAATGCCTTGCAGGTGGTGGAGAGTCTGGGGGTGCCGCGGGTGATCTTTCTACCCGATCGCTATCTGGGCCGGAATGTTGCGGCACAAACCGAGGTTGAGCTGATTCTCTGGGAAGGGGTATGTGAAGTGCATGAGCATTTCACTCCCGAACAGATCCGGGGTTTGCGCGCCGATTACGCTGGTATCGAGATTGTCGCCCATCCTGAATGCACCCCTGAGGTGCTGGCCGAGGCTGATTTTTCCGGGTCGACATCGGGGATGATTGATTACGTTGCTCGCAACCGACCGCAGCGGGTGGCCTTGATTACCGAATGCTCCATGAGTGACAACGTTGCGGCGGATTTTCCTGATGTGCAGTTCGTGCGTCCATGTAACCTGTGCCCGTATATGAAACGTATCACTCTGGAAGGCATTCGCGACGCCTTACTCCAGCGGCAATATGTGGTGGAAGTGGATGCCGATATAGCCCGCCGAGCCCGTAGCGCCGTGGAACGTATGCTGGCGGTCGGTCGCGCTGAACAGCAGGCCGCCTGAAGTTCGGTATTGGCTCAGGTACTGTCCTAATTAAGTCCATAGCCATGTCCCCGGCCTGTCACACTCGCGAATATCGTAGTGAGGTGTTGGTGCTTGGCTCGGGAGCAGCCGGTCTCAGCGCTGCACTGGCTTGTGCGCCCAGAGCAACGACGGTGCTGAGCGTTGGGATATCTGCTGAGGATGGCTCCAGTCACTGGGCTCAGGGCGGCATTGCTGCGGCCCTGGGTGAGGATGACAATCCTCTACTTCATGCTACCGACACCCTGCAGGCAGGCAGCTACCGTAACGATCAGCAAGCCGTACAGCGTTTGAGTGAAGGGGCTGCAGAGGCCATCGCTCGGCTTCTTGCAGGAGGTGCCGAGTTTGACCGTCAGGGAAACACGCTGGCTCTGGGTCGCGAGGCGGCACATTCACGAGCCCGCATTGTGCATGCCCATGGTGATGCGACCGGTGCCGAACTGATGCGCACTTTGTATCGGCAGGCAGTCGCTGCCAGGCACCTGCAGTTGCTCGGTTCGCACCGGGCATTTGAGCTGGCCCAAGATGCTGCGGGGCGCGTAGTGGGGGCCTGGGTAGAAGGCCCTGAGGGTGTGGAATTATGGCAGGCGGCTGCGGTGATACTGGCTACTGGTGGCTATGCGGGCCTGTATCACTACACCACCAATCCGGCCACCTCCGATGGCGGCGGTATGGCTATAGCCCGGCTGGCCGGCGCAGCACTGAAAGACCTGGAATTCGTACAGTTTCACCCGACTGCATTGGATCTGCATAGATCCGGGGCCTCAGGGCGTCTGCCCCTGGTGACTGAGGCGCTGCGTGGAGCGGGAGCCCAACTGCTTGATGCCAACGGCTGTCGTTTCATGCTGAACCTGCATCCTGCCGCTGAACTTGCCCCACGTGATCTTGTAGCCCGTGCGGTGTGGCGGGCCGGGCATGACACAGGCCGGGTTTTCCTGGATGCTCGCACGACGGTGGGTAGGGCATTTCCACAGCGATTTCCAACCGTTTTTGCCGCCTGTCGTGCAGCGGGTATTGACCCGCGTAGCGAACCGATTCCGGTAACCCCTGCCGCCCATTACTGCATGGGCGGGGTTCAGGTGGATGAGCACGGGGCAAGCAGTGTAGAGGGTCTTTATGCAGTGGGCGAAGTGGCCGCAAGTGGAGTGCACGGCGCCAATCGACTGGCCAGCAACTCCTTGCTGGAGGGCTTGGTGTTTGGCTATGAACTGGGCCGTTATCTGACCGGTATTGCACTGCCCATACCCGGACAGGCGTTGCCCCCACGACACCGGCCGCAGCATCTTCCGGACCACATCCGCGCCGAACTTGGCCGCTTGTTGTGGGCGGAGGCCTCCCTGATTCGGGATGGGCAGAGCCTGGAGCGCGCGGCAGCAGGTATCGAGAGCATGCTGGGCACGGTCGAGGACACAGCCAGTGGCCGTGGTCTGTTGCTGCTGGCCAGTGCTGCGGTGGCGGCGATGCAGGCCCGCCGTGAATCGCTGGGGGCGCATTTCCGAACCGACGTGGTGGCAATGGCCTGATCGCCCGGCTTTTAGTGGTACGCCGCGGTTAGTCGAAGTCTGCGGCCAGAGTCTTCTGTTGTTCAGGGGTTAGTGCGTAGCGGTGAGTATAGGCAGGGTGTTCAACAGCCAGGCTGACTTCGGCACCCTGGCGCCAGGCAGCAATACTCGCTGGGTCGAGCTCAAAACGCAGAAAATGGACGGCAGAGGTTTTATCCTCATTGCTGCGATCCAGGTCCTCATCGGCTATTGCGACGCTGGCTGCACAGCCGGCAACTTGCAGAGAAAATCCGTGTTCGATGTTCCGCATGGCTTGCAGTGCCTGGCGTCGTTCTTCCACATCGGCATACTCGATCATCAGGGTGGCCTTGAGATTGGTGCCGTCCGGGATCAGGGGATTGTAGGTCAGCAGTTCTTCAGCAATCGCTTCCGGTTCGAAAATACGCTCGATGCGCAGCATTTCCTGAATCTGGTACAGAACGGTCTGGCGGTCTTCAAAAAGAAAGGTGAGGTGCGGGCCGAGGTGAACGGTACGCGTACGCTTGTGGGCAACGACACGGGTACGAAGATCACTGCGTTCGCGGCTATAGGTTTCCAGGCTGAGCAGGTCGGTATGAGTCAATTTTTGCATGGGATATTCCGGCTTTCTGTCAATTGGGATTAAATGCCGTAGGCATGGCGCAGCAGGCTGATTGGATGTTCTGCTGAGGGTTTCTGTCCAAGTCCGTGGGCAATGTGCGCGCCGGCCATAGGGCAGTCGCTGGTGAAATGTTCAGGCTCGGCCTGGCGTACGCGGTTTTCCACCGGCTTAGCAAGCTTGCGGGCAATGGGATAGGTCGCTACTTTCACCCCGTAGGTACCATCGTGTCCTGAACAACGTTCGATGGTGGTGACCTCGGTATCGGGGATCAGGGTAAGGATTTCGCGGGTTTTCGGGCCGATTTTCTGGACCCGTTGATGGCATGCGGCTTGCCAGGCAACTTTGCCGAGCGACTGTTTGAAGTCAGTTTTTAGCAGGTTTTCATTGTGCCGTTCGCTCAGATACTCAAACGGATCAAAGAAATGCTGCTTGACCCGCTGCACCTCATCATCGTCGGGAAACATCAGCGGTAGTTCTTGCTTGAACATCAGCACGCAGGAAGGAATAGCGGCGATGAAGTCATACCCTTCGCGGGCCAGCGCAGCGAGCACTGGGATATTTTTTTCCTTGTAAGCGCGAACGCTATCCAGATCACCCAGTTCGAGCTTGGGCATACCGCAGCAGGTTTCCTGCGCCACCAATCGAGTGGGAACAGCATTATGCTCAAGTACGGCGTGCAAATCCTCGACCACCTGGGGCAGTGATACATCGCAGTAGCAGGTGGCGAACAGGGCGACCTTGCCCGAGGTCCGACCGGCTGGGGTGACGGTACCCTCGGCACGGGCCTTGCGCAGGCGCTTGCGGGCGGTCCGGCTGTGGTAGTCGGGCACGACGGCATCGTGGTGTACACCCAGGGTTTTTTCCAGCATCTTGCGACCGATACCGCTGTGGTTGGCCGCATTGACGACTCCGGCAATGACCGGGGTCGAGGCTAGGCGACCCACCGTGGTGGTGCTGGAAAGGATTTTGGCCTTGAGTGGTACGCCATGCTTTTTGAACTGCACGGACTTGGCCCGCAACATCAGGTGTGGAAAATCGACGTTCCAGGGGTGTGGTGGCACATAGGGGCATTTGGTTTGATAACAAAGATCGCAAAGGTAACAATGCTCGACGACCTTGCCGTAGTCGGCTTTGTCGACGCCGTCCACTTCCATGGTTGAAGACTCGTCGATCAGGTCGAACAGGGTAGGGAAGGCTTTGCAAAGACTGACGCAGCGGCGGCAGCCATGACAGATGTTGAAAATCCGTTCCTGCTCAGCCTCAAGTTTGGCTGCGTCCCAGAAATCGGGTTCGGTCCAACCCAGCGGATGTCGGGTGGGGGCTTGCAGATTACCTTCGCGAGGGGGCATATTGCGATCCTTGGTTCATTACCGACGTAGACTGCGGTTGATTCGGACCGCAGGATGAAGCGCCCGTAATATGGATACGGGCGCAACGGTAAGTTAGCTCAACCCAGTTCGTTCAAGGCTTTCTGGAAACGATTGGCGTGCGAGCGTTCTGCCTTGCCCAGGGTTTCAAACCAGTCGGCAATTTCTTCAAAACCTTCCTCACGTGCCGCCTTGGCCATACCCGGATACATATCGGTGTACTCGTGGGTCTCTCCGGCGACAGCACTTTTAAGATTGGCTGAAGTTTCGCCGAAAGGCAGGCCGGTGACCGGGTCACCGCTCTCTTCAAGATATTCGAGGTGACCGTGGGCGTGACCGGTTTCCCCTTCAGCGGTGGAACGGAACACTACGGCAACATCGTTGAAGCCTTCGATATCGGCCTTGCCAGCAAAGTACAAATAGCGACGATTGGCCTGGGACTCGCCCGCAAACGCGTCCTTAAGATTCTGTTCGGTCTTGGAACCTTTGATAGTGCTCATGATCTTTCTCCTAAAAATGGCTGCAGTGAATCGGAAAAGCTCCGGTCCTCAGCAGCTATTATCCGGCGCCGCCAGCCAAGAATGAAATTGAATGAAATGATGGTGTGTATAGATAGCGCCTATTGATCGATCCACCGTTGCTATGAACCTTCCGGTGTACCGGTTCGTCCGAATCTCATTGATACTCGGATTTTTGTGAGGGATACAAGGAGCCTATCGGTGCGGAACAGGGCTTGCACGATACGACTTTAGGCGGCGGTTTGCGCGATGTTCGAGGTCGATGACGCCAGCAGCGCTTCGGGGAGATTCCGAAAATTCTCAGCCAGGCGTAATAGAAACGGATCCAGGGCGGAACTCTTGCGCCAGATCATGGCGACTCGCCGGCTGGGGGGATGACTTTCAAATTCAATCAGCCGGAGATTTTCCGGCTGGGTGATTGGTGGACGTACAGCGAGTAATGGTAGCAAGGTAATCCCGACATTGGCGGCCACCATTTGTCGTAGCGTTTCCAGGCTGGTGGCACGAAAGCCGGCGCGTTCGTTGGCTCCCGATTTATGGCAGACTTCCAGAGCCTGATCACGTAAGCAGTGCCCGTCCTCAAGTAGCAGTAGCGATTGGTTCTTCAGATCGCAGACTTGCAGGTGCTGGCGTGTTGCCAAGGGATGTTCCGCCGCCACGGCGAGGACGAAGGGCTCCTCGAATAGAAACTCGCAGTGCAGTGATTCTTCGTGGATCGGTAAGGCTAGAATGGCCGTATCAAGTTTGCCCTCGCGCATCTGTTGCAGCAGGTTATCGGTCTTGTCTTCAGAGAGCAGCAGCTCCAGCTTGGGAAAGCGCTGGCGCACAGCCGGTACCACGTGGGGCAGCAGATAAGGACCCAGCGTTGGGAAAATACCCAGGCGCACCGTGCCCGACTCTGGATCGTGGGTGTTGCGGGCGATGTTGCGGATCTGCTCAACTTCGTTGAGGATGTCCCGGGCGCGACGCACAATCTCAACTCCGACCTCGGTCATGAGGATACGCCGGGGGGTACGTTCGACCAGACGGACCCCCAGTTCGCCTTCGATCTTGCGGATCTGGGTGGACAGGGTCGGCTGGCTGACGAAGCAGGCTTCGGCAGCACGTCCGAAATGACGCTGGTCGGACAGCGCCACAAGATAGTGAAGATCCCGCAAATTCATATCTCACCATTGATGGTATCAATGACTAAACTATACCGTGTCAGCGTGCTTGCTGGGGGCTGCATAGCCACTGAATTCGATTACCCTTCCTGCTATGAGTGAACTACGTTCCCTGCTACGGGCTGCGCGTGAGATGCTGGCTACGGATTCGGCCGCTTTGGAAGCCGAAGTACTGTTAGGGGAGGTGCTGCAGCGACCGCGTAGCTGGTTGTACGCCCATGACCGGGATACGGTTACCCCGGGGCGGCAGCAGCGATTTTTTGATTTGCTACGGCGCCGGGCTGAGGGTGAGCCGCTGGCCTATCTGCTCGGCCAGCGCGAGTTCTGGTCGCTGACGTTGCAAGTGAGCCCGGATACGTTGATTCCCCGCCCCGATACCGAACGTCTGGTGGAATTGGCACTACAGCATATGCCGCCGGAGCATATGCCGCCGGAACGTCCGCTGCAGGTGGTGGACCTCGGCACCGGTAGTGGTGCTATTGCGCTGGCCCTGGCTCACGAGCGGCCGCAGGCGCATGTTCTGGCGGTAGATCGTAGTCTGGCGGCATTGCAGATTGCCCAGGTCAATGCGCAGCACCTGGGTCTGCAGCGGGTTGGTTTTGTGCAGTCTGATTGGAGCGAGGCTTTGGGTGATGCCAGTTGCGATTTAATCGTCTCCAATCCTCCTTATCTACGGCTTGAAGATCCGCACCTGCAGCAGGGTGATTTACGTTACGAGCCCTCGGTGGCGCTATTGGCGGGCGCAGACGGGCTGGATGCTATTCGCCACATTGTCAGCACGGCGCCAGCGTGTCTGCACCCTGGAGGATGGTTATTGCTGGAGCACGGTTTTGAACAGGGCGCCGCAGTGCGGCAATTGCTGCACGATAGGGGCTTGAGCGAAGTCACCACCGAGTTAGATATCGAGCACCGGGAACGGGTCAGCCTGGGACGCGTACCGGAAAAGTGACGCACAGGCTAAAATAGCAGGCTTTCCGCAGTACGGATGCGGCGCTGCTGATTCCCACATGATGGCTTCCGACGACAAGATTCTTGCCCGTTATCGGGTTCTTTCCACGGCCAGCGAGATCGATACTCTGGCCCGGTCCATGGCTTATGAACAAACCGTTGAGGTGCCTGCGGCATTGATTCGTGATGCCGGGGTACGCAGCCGGGTAGTGGGAACGGTTCGCTCCATAGAGGCTGAAGTGAGCCGGCAAGACAGCTTCTGCGTTGAAATCGGCTACACCGCCGAGCTGGCTTCAGAGCAACTTGGCCAATTATTCAATCTTCTCTACGGCAACATCTCGATGTACCCCGGGGTGCGCTTGCTGGAAATAGATCTGCCTGAATCGGTAACCGGCAATTTTCATGGACCGCGGTTCGGTGTGCAAGGATTGCGGGGGCTGCTCGGAATTTATGACCGACCTCTGCTGGCGACGGCAATCAAGCCGCGTGGCATGCCTATTGAAGCTCTGGCTCGACTGGCTGGTGAATTTGCCCGTGGTGGTGGCGATCTGGTCAAGGATGACCAGAATCTGGTGGATGCCGACTGGGATACCTTCCGCCGTCGCATCGATGCTTGTGCCGTGGCGGTTGAGCAAGCCAATCAGCAGACCGGGCGACAGTGCCTGTACCTGCCACATCTAGCTGGGGCGGATGCGGAGCTCGACCAGCGGGCCCGTTACATTCGTGAGCGGGGCTTGCCTGGGGCGCTGGTCTGCCCACTGGTGATGGGCTTGGACCGGTCCCGCACTTTGCTGGATCGCTACGGTTTGCTCGGCATGGCCCATCCGGCCCTGAGTGGCGCCTATACCCACGGGGAAGAACACGGCATTGCGCATGCCGTACTCCTGGGCACCTTGTTTCGGCTGAGTGGAGCAGATATTTCGGTGTTCCCGGCCACGGGTGGGCGTTTCGGTCCCCCTGCATCAGCCTGTCGGGCGGTTGCAAAAGCCCTTGTTGAACCCCTGGGCAATCTGCGTTCGGCTATGCCGGCACCTGCGGGTGGCATGTCTTTTAAACTCATTCCGGATCTGATCGAGACCTATGGGCTTGATACCGTGTTGCTGGTCGGGGGGGCTTTACATGGCCATTCGGAGGACCTTTGTGCGTCGACCCAGAAGTTTGCCGAGGCGATTCGCGTCCGTTGTGGGGAACGGTGTCGCCCACCGCTGGCGGTTGCGTCATCCTGCGAACTGCCTGTGGCACCCGGGGCAATCCGCTCCCGACTAGCGGTATTGGATGGTTTTCATTGGCAGGGTCGTGAGGATCGTCCTTACAAGAGTAGCCACGAGTTGGATTTTGCCGGGGTACGGCGGGTCGAGCTGATCGGCAAGAGTGGTGAGGCCTGCCAATTTGATCTGCGCTACTTTGAGCTGGCCCCCGGGGGGCACACCAGTCTGGAAAGACACGCTCATACCCATGTGCTCATTGGTGCGCGGGGTCATGGCTGGGTACAAATGGACGGAGAACAGCAGCCGCTTGAGCCTCATGATGTTGCCTACATTGCCCCACAACGTGTGCACCAGTTGCGTAACGAAAGTGCCCAGCCGTTTGGCTTTTATTGCCTTGTTGATCGGCAACGGGACCAGCCGGTCGCTCCCGGAGCCGTGGGCGAGGCATAATGCCGCTTTGATATGGAGATTGGGTGCATGCGTGGTCAGCAACGCGAACTAAGCTTTCGTTTCATGGCTCAGCCGGGCGATGTCAATTTCGGTGGCAAGGTTCATGGTGGTGCAGTGATGCGCTGGATCGACCAGACCGGTTATGCCGCTGCGGTAGCTTGGAGCGGTGCCTATTGTGTGACCGCTGCGGTGAGCAGCATCCAGTTTCTACAGCCGATCCGTATCGGTGATCTGGTCAGCGTCCAGGCCAAGCTTATCCATACCGGGCACAGCAGCATGCAGTTTGCTGTGGACGTACTGGCCAGGGATCTCAGGCAGGGGCAAAGCCGTCTGACCACCAGTTGTGTGATGGTGTTTGTGGCCGTTGACGCCGAAGCAGAACATCCTATCGAAGTGCCGAAATGGACGCCTACCGAGCCGGATGACCTCAAGCTGGCTGCCTATGCTGAGCGTTTGAGTGAGATTTCCAGGAGTATGGAGAAGCCGTTACGTGAGGACCATCCGGGAATTGTAGAGCGCTGATACTGATATGTTATTGCAGTGGGTTGCTGCACCTCGTCCTTGCCTGGTTTAGGCCTACGCCCGGGCGCGGGCTTGCGCTTCGCCTTCGCCTTCGCCTTTTCTACGGCGGCGATGATCGCCCCATAAAAAACTTCAAATACGCCCGACCCCATGCGCTTGCGAACCTCCACCCACAGCGAAGGGGCAAACGGCGCATCCCTTTGATAACCCGACAACCCCACGAAGTATGGCAGGTAGGGATTCTCCTGGGTCGTGGCCACCGTCTTTTGGTCCGACAAACACAGCTTGTGCTTGATGATTACCGCCCCGATGACCCGGTGGTCATCCTTGGCGGGGCACCCTTGCTTGACGGCCAAATCTTGATAATGCCCCTCGGCCAGCTCGTCCCAGGGGGTGCACCGGGCTATCCTTCCCATCCAGAGCGGTTTGCAAGGGCCAGTCACAACGGCCAGAGAAAGCTGTTGGCTGCTGCGATAACGAATCATCGGTGCACGCGTTTTCCAGGGGTAGGCTAACTTTTGATGCACTATTATATCTAAAAACACCATATTATTACAATAACATCAATGAGTTAGAGTTTCTTAGTAGACTCTACTTACGCTTCCAGCGGGTGTGACTTGAACTTCGAAGGCATCCCCATCCGATCTGGGGAGTCCTCATGGGAGTTGGGCGGAATAGGCTTGAACGCTACAGAAGCGGATGCAAAATGATTAGATTAAGCGAAATACGATTACCTCTGGATCATCCAGAAGAGGCACTTAAAAATGCCATTTGTGAGCGATTGTCGATTTCTCCAGAAAAAATAACGAAATACGTGATTTTTCGAAGGGGGTATGATGCACGCAAACACGATAACATCATGCTCATCTATACCCTTGATGTCGACATTAATGGTGAAGACAGTATACGGGCATCAAACCGCACAGTATCGAATATTAAATCGACACCGGATACGGACTATCGATTTGTTGCTCATGCCCCTGAAGGCCTGACCGAGAGGCCGATTGTTGTGGGTGCGGGACCCTGCGGCATCCTGGCCGGATTGGTTTTAGCGCAAATGGGGTTCAGGCCGATTATTCTGGAACGGGGTAAAAAAGTTCGGGAACGCACGTATGACACCTTCGCGCTGTGGCGCGAGCGCAAATTAAATACTGAGTCAAATGTACAATTCGGCGAAGGTGGAGCAGGAACATTTTCCGACGGGAAATTACATAGCCGGATAAAAGACCCGCATAACTATGGAAGAAAGGTGCTAGCAGAATTTGTAAAGGCCGGCGCACCTGCCGAGATTCTTTATCTTAGTAAACCTCATATCGGTACCTTTAAACTGGTTGGTATGGTAGAAAAGTTTCGCACAGAAATTGAATCTCTAGGTGGCGAATTTTATTTTTCAAGCAAGGTTGAGAAGCTTGTCCTTGACGAACGGCAGATAAAAGGAGTTGAGTTATCGGATGGAACGGTTTGGTATGGTGAGCACGTGATTCTGGCGATTGGGCACAGCGCACGTGATACCTTTCAAACACTGCTGGATCAAGGTGTGTACATTGAACCGAAATCTTTTTCCATCGGTTTTCGTATCGAACATCCGCAATCGATTATAGACAAAGCCCAATTTGGGAAAAGAGCAGGCCATCCCCTGTTAGGTGCGGCGGATTATAAGTTGGTTCATCATTGCAGGAGTGGCTATTCGGTATACAGCTTTTGTATGTGTCCCGGTGGTGTTGTGGTTGCCGCGACATCGGAAGAAAACTGCATCGTGACTAACGGCATGAGTCAGTATTCGCGTAATAAGCGAAATGCAAATAGTGGGATTGTTGTCGGTATTACTCCAGAGGATTTTCCTGGCGGCCCACTTGCCGGGTTGGATTTTCAGCGCGAGTTGGAATCGAATGCCTTTGTGATGGGGGGCAGGAACTACAATGCACCCGGACAATTGGTAGGCGATTTTCTTGCCAACCGATCCTCGACAAGTATTGGATCCGTATCACCATCCTATACGCCCGGTGTGCAGTTAACCAACCTGGGCACCGCATTGCCCGCTTATGCGATTGAATCAATCAGAGAAGCCCTGCCTGCATTTGAGAAAAAAATAAAAGGTTTTGCCATGCACGATGCTGTATTAACCGGTGTTGAAACCCGAACTTCATCCCCCATTCGTATTAAGCGAGATGAATTGCTTCAAAGTATTAATACCCCGGGTTTGTATCCGGCAGGTGAGGGTGCGGGGTATGCGGGCGGCATTTTATCAGCCGCGGTTGATGGCATTAGAATTGCAGAAGTTATAGCCAAGGATATGCTCCTTAAGTGTCTGGTCCCGTGAGTTTACGTGTCCAGTCCCGTTTGATTCTTTGGACGTCTAGCAAAGAGTTCAGGTCGATCTTTGCGCCAGGTACGGATTGCTTGCAAGGGCGTTTTATGACCGAGTGCTCGTTGTGGCAAGTGTTCGTTGTA
>QILI01000129.1 GCA_003233305.1 Mizugakiibacter sp. | reverse complement strand
CCCTCGAGACTGCTATGAGGCGCCCAGGATAACGGGACGACCCTCGATCCTAGAGCGAGGCAGCTCCACGACGAAGAGAAGTCAGGCGGTTTCGACCCGCGCATATCAGAGTGATCTACCGTCGTTGATTGCCGCTCGTGCTCTGCTCCAAGGGCTTGCTGTGTGAAAGGGTTGGATATGAAAGAGTAAAAAAGCGCGACCCAATAGTTGACAGGTCAATACATATCAGCAGTCTGTCAGACCGTGGTTGAATTGACTATGCAGATGGGATGCCGTTCCGGATCAGGGCCATTAGCTCGGCTTTGGGCAATTTGCCGGTGGCGTTGCGGGGCAGTGCCGCAACGCGCCGCAATGGCCGCGGCATAAAGGCTGGATCCAGTATTTTCAACAGACATTCACGGATTTGCTGTTCCTGCAGCGTGGGGGCTACCACCAAGGCCGCCAGTCGCTTTACCCCCACGGCATCGGTGGCTTCATGTTGGAAGATTATTCCATCCTCAATATCGGGGATGGACAGCAGGCGGCGGTTGAGATCGGCCAGCGAAGCACGTTTGCCGGCGATCTCCAAAAGATCCGAGCAACGGCCGCGAAGGTGGAAGCGGCCATCACTCTCCAGTTCAATCAGATCGGCCAATACTACGGGAGCAGGAATCTGCGGGGCACTGATCCGCACTCCATCCGGTCGCGGTTCGATAAGTACACCGGCATAGGGGGTCCAGCGTGGATCCTGGGCCGGTCGGCGTGAGGCTAATACGCAGGTTTCGGTGGAGCCGTAAACCTCGAGCATCGGTGCCTTCCAGCGAACCTCGACCGCCGTGGCGAGCTGTGGATCGAGTGGTGCGGTGGCCGATACAGCGGCTTCGAAGTCAAGATCAAGGTCGGCTCTCAGCAGTGCTTGCAAGTGTAAGGGCGTGGTGACCAGCAAGCGTGGTGCAGGTAGACGCTCTAAGGCGCTACGTACATCGTCGGGCAATAACGGTTTGGCGCAATCCACGGCGATGCCGGAACACAGCAAAGGTAGGGTTACGGATAATTCGAAGCCGTACATATGCTGGGGCGATACTGTGGCCAGGATATTGAAGCTTGAGCCAAGAGCCTGGCTGAGCAGACGTAGGTTACCGGTATTGCTGTGTTGCAGATCGATCAGGCGTTTGTAGTGGGCTTGAGGCTGGCTGTGGCTGCCGGAGGTATAAGCGATGGCGAGCACATGGTCAGCGGGTAGCCCGATGCTGGGATGCTCTGCCCGGAATGACTGGGGTTCAGTAAGCAGTGTGGTAGGTACGATGATCCTTGCATCGAGTGCAGCGGGAATATTACGATCAGGGCCATCGCGAACGCCAAGAGCATCCGGATGCTGGGCCAGGATTTCTGCCAACGGTCCCGCGGCGCGGGAGGGTGGCATGATGGTGGTACGCCCATCGAGCAAGCTGGCGGCATGCACCAGCAAGAAAGCATAGCGATTTTCACAAAGGTTGATGACCATGCTCTCGGCTTTGAGTTCATTAGCCAAGGCGCGAGCTTGGCCAAGAAAAGAACCGACCTGCACCGGCTGGCCGTTGCGCCAGGCTAAAACCCGGTCTGCAGACCCTTGCAACCATGGCAGTAGCGATGCGGATGAATGCGGCAAGGCGGGGTCTGGAATGGTGCTGTCCTGTATGGTCATGCTGAATCGCTGCAGTGGGTGGTGCGTAAATTAGCTGTCGCGGAGCATAGCGCCAGTGCGTGCATCGCGGATCGGGGTAGGTTCCTGCAGACCCCCCAGGGGGCCTTCCAACAGGGCATCCAGATCCTCCCCAAAGGCGGCAGCCACGTCGCTGGCACTGCGAGCGGGGACCTGCCCATGGCGATTGGCGCTGGTCGAGACCAAGGGCCCAGCAAAGTCCCGGCATAAGGCGGCGGCGACAGGATGGGCGGTAACCCGAACGGCGATACCCTGGTGTTGGCCGCTGATCCAGACAGGCACCCGGGGCGAACTTGGCAGCACCCAGGTGTAGGGACCCGGCCAGGTAGCGCGAATCCGGGCCAGGGTAGTGGCTTCGATGGCCCCGATCCAGGGCCGCAGCTGCTCGAAGTCGGCGGCGATCAACAGCACCCCATGGTTGAGCGGGCGTTGCTTGAGGGCAAACAGGCGCTGGCAGGCCTTGTGTTGCTCGGGATCACAGCCCAGGCCGAAGACGGCTTCGGTGGGATAGGCCAGCAGCCCACCGGCTTGCAACAGCCTGGCGGCGGCAGCGGTATCCGTGGCTGGGATGTGGCGCATGGCTCAGCTCTCGGCGGGTGCCGGGGTCGTTTTTCGTGTGGTGCGGGTTGCTGTTTTACTTGCTGAGGTCTTGCCGGCGGTTTTTTTCGCAGCGGTCTTTTTGGTTGTGGACTTTTTCGCGGTCGCTTTCTTAGTGGTGGTTTTCTTGGTCGCAGTCTTTTTCGCCGGGGCTTTCTTGGCAACCGCTTTTTTGGTACCGCCACGGCTTTTTCTGACCGGTGCCGCAGCCAGCAATTCAAGGCATTCCGCCTCGGTTAGCGATGTGGGTTCGCTATCCTTGGGAATGCGGGCGTTTTTGTTGCCGTCGGTGATATACGGTCCGTAGCGGCCTTTGAGTAGCTGAATGCCGCTGGCAAACTCGTGGATGACCCGGTTAGCCAGCAGTTCACGTTTTTCGCGGACCCGTTCCAGAGCCTGGGGTAGTTCGATGGTGTACGGATCGTCGTCCTTCTTCAGGGAGGCGTAGGTCGAGCCCTGCTTGGCAAACGGCCCGAAGCGCCCGATGCTGACGCTGACCTCTTCGCCCTCCGGGGACAAGCCCAGTTGGCGCGGTAGTTTGAACAGTTCTAGGGCTTCTTCCAGATGAATCGTGTGCATACTCTGCCCGGTTCGTAGCGAGGCAAAGCGTGGCTTTTCATCATCGTCCTTGGTGCCGATCTGGGCGAAAGGTCCATAGCGGCCCAGGCGCACCGACACCGGTTTGCCGGTTTTGGGATCGTTGCCCAACTCCCGCGCCCCGGTGGCCTCACCGCGATCGACGGTTTCCAGCTTGTCCTCGACCCGTTGATGAAACGGAGCCCAGAAACGCCGCAGCAGTGGTACCCATGATTCTTCCCCCCGACTGACCGCATCCAGTTCATCTTCCAGACGGGCGGTAAAGTCATAGTCGACATATTGCTTGAAATGCTGGGTGAGAAAGCGGCTTACAGCACGGCCGACGTCGCTGGGTTTGAAGCGGCGGCTGTCGAGCCACACGTATTCCCGATTGAGCAGTACCTGGATAATACTGGCATAGGTGGAAGGTCGACCGATGCCGTATTCTTCCAGTGTTTTGACCAGGCTGGCCTCGGAGTAACGCGGCGGCGGCTCGGTGAAGTGCTGCTCGGCAATGATTCCTTCCAGGGGGACAATGTCGCCCGCTTGCAGTTTTGGCAAGCGGCGCTTGTCGTCTTCATCTTCATTACCTTTCTGATCGCGCCCTTCTTCGTAAACGGCGAGAAAACCCGGGTCGACCACGGTGGTACCGGTAGCCCGGAAGGACGAGTCACCAACCGGAAAATTTACGGCTACCGTGTTCAATGTGGCGTGGATCATTTGGCAGGCGACCGTACGCTTCCAGATCAGCTCATACAGTTTGCGCTGGTCATCGTTCAGGTATCTGGCGATAGATTTGGGCCGGTACATGGCTGAGGTCGGACGAATGGCCTCATGCGCTTCCTGGGCATTCTTGGACTTGGTCCGATAGACCTGCGGCGCTTCCGGCAAGGCGTTGGCACCAAAGTCATGGCTGATCAGTTCACGAAGTTCCACCACCGCATCATTGGAGAGTACTGTTGCGTCGGTGCGCATATAAGTAATCAGGCCGACATTACCCTCCTCACCCAGGGCCACGCCTTCGTACAAACCCTGGGCAACCCGCATGGTGCGGCTGGTGGAGAAGCCCAGTTTTCTGGAGGCCTCTTGTTGCAGGGTGGAGGTGGTGAAAGGAGCAGCGGGACGGCGCTTACGTTCGCGGCTGCTTACCTCGCTGACTTGCAGTTGACCTGCCGCCCGGTCCTGCAGACTCCGGCGTGCCGCCTGTGCGGTAGCTTCGTCGGTAAGGTCGAACTGCTCGAATTTCTTACCGTTCAGATGGGTCAGTTTGGCCCGGAAGTGGCCCTCGGCATGGCGGAGATCGGCTTCGATGCTCCAGTATTCGCGGGCCTCGAAAGCTTCGATCTGCTCTTCACGCTCTACGATCATACGCAAGGCCGGGCTTTGTACCCGCCCGGCGGACAGGCCCCGCTGAACCTTGCGCCAGAGGACTGGGGACAGGTTGAAGCCCACCAGATAATCAAGGGCCCGTCGCGCTTGTTGGGCATCGACCAGATCGGTAGAAAGTCGCCGCGGGTGGGCTACGGCTTCGCGAATCGCCCGAGGAGTGATCTCGCTGAACACCACGCGATGGAGTTCTTTGCCTTCGAGCAGGCCTTGATCACGCAGGATTTCGCTGATATGCCAGGAAATGGCCTCACCTTCGCGATCCAGATCGGTGGCAAGGTAAATGGCCTTGGCCTTGCGGGCGGCTCGGGCGATGGCGGTAACGTGTTTCTGGTTCTTGTCAATCAACACGTAGTGCATCGCAAAGTCATGCTCGGTATCGACGGCCCCTTCTTTCGGCAGTAGGTCACGTACGTGACCATAGGAAGCCAGAACCTCGAAGTCCTTGCCCAGATATTTGTTGATCGTTTTCGCCTTGGCGGGTGACTCGACGATAAGCAGATTATTGGCCATGCGTGGTTTCGTTTGCCGTAAAAAAAGGGGGACCGGGTGCTGGTTCAGCATTCCGTTCTTTTCTAGTTGGAGGTATGCCTATGGGGTATGTCAAGCCATACCTGCGCAGATTGTTGCAGGTTTGCCGCGTAATGGAAGAGTATTCCAGGCTTCGAGAACTGTTTCGGCCGGGATATCGGCAACCTTGATACAGTTATTTTCAGGCCCCCCCAAGGCGATCACCGGGGTATCCCCAGGCCCTCTGGGCAGCCATGTCGAGGGTGACGAAGATCCGTATAACACGATCAATGGACAACCCAAGGCGGCGGCCATATGCGCGGGGCCGGTGTCGACTGCTAGCATGCCTGCGGCGTTGGCGCACAGTGCTAGCAAGCGCGATATGCTCATGGTGGAGGCGATCGCGTAGGCTTGCGGAAGCTGTGAGGCGCGCTGCAGGCGGCGCAGCATGGCTTGCTCGGAAGGGGCTCCGGTCAGCAGCAACGCAGCGTTCGGAGAGCGTGAGGCCATGCTGCGCATGATCTCGACCCAGCGCTCGGTCGGCCAGGCCTTGTCGTTACCGAGCAGGCCCCAACGGCCGCGTTTCAGAGTGCGCTTGTTGCCGGGCTGTAGGAGTATCAGGCGCTTTCCGGTCAATCCGTGTGCCTGCAGCCAAGGCTGCAGATCCGCTTGAGCGGTGGCCGAAACCGTCAAGGTAGGTTGGGTCTCAACGACGGCGGTTGGAGCTGGCCAGGGGGCCGGGGACTGGGCGCCGAAGGCCAGCCAGCGATCCACCCAGTGGGGTTGCCAGGTGTCACCGCAATCACCCACCCAGAGCAGATCACGATCACGGATGCCGCCGCGCGCCAGGATCAAGCGGATTTTTGTAACCGCTCGTTCGTCGCACAAATAGACCGGTCCGGGATGGCGTTGGCGTAGCGCGGCACTGATCCGCCATTGGCGGGGGTCGCTCCAGTACGGGCGACGGCGGCTGCCAAGCAGGAATATTGACCCCACGTGCGGGTGCCCAGCATAGAGCTCTGGAGTCCATGCTCCGGAGGCCAGCACATCGGGGGCGATGCCGTAGCGACGATGCAGTAGTGCCAGCAGAGGAGTCAACAGCACCATGTCACCAACGGCTCCACAGCGCACCACCAAAGGGCGTGGGTGGGTGGAAGAGGATCGGGCGTCGTTCAAGGGGAAGTCCGGATGCGGGGTTGACCGGGAAGTTTACCCGGGAAGACGCTGCCATAGGCCACCTGCCAGGCGGGCGACCCGACCGTCCAGCTCCAACAGAACCAGACGGCTGGACAGGCTGGGAATGGTAAGTCCGCAGCGTTGGCTGATTACATCCAGGGCCAGGGGGGTATGACCTAATGCGTCAAGCAGCGGCTGGTCATCCGGTTGCACGGGTAGTACCTGAGGTTGTTCTACGGCAGATTCACGTAGTACCTGTAAGCGCTCATTGAGGTGGATACCGAGATATCGGGCCGCATCACCCAAACTTTGCACTACTTCGCCGGGGTCTTCGACCAGCTGGGCCCCGCTGCGGATCAGCCGGTGACAACCCCGGGCGAGCGGGTGATGGATGGAGCCCGGCAAGGCAAAAACCTCGCGACCAAAATCAGCGCTGGCCCGCGCACTGATTAGGGCTCCGGAACGCTCTCCTGCTTCGATGACCAGCGTGCCCAGGGCCAATCCTGCCAGGACCCGGTTACGTTGTGGAAAATGTGCGGCCTGCGCTGGAGTGCCTGGAGGGAATGCCGTGACCAGGGCGCCCACTTCGGCAATACGTGCAGCGAGCTTGCGATGGCGCCAGGGATAGACGCGGTCCGGGCCGGTGCCCATGACTGCAATCGTCCCCGTTGGGTAGGTCAATGCTGCTGTATGGGCGGCCGCATCGATACCTGTTGCCAGACCGCTGCTGACCAAGAAACCTGCGGCAGCGAGTGCCGAGGCAAAATCATGAGCGTTGGCCAGGCCCTCCGGGCTCGCCGCCCGGGACCCGACAATGGCCACTTGTGGGTACAGTAAGCGTGCTGCATCACCGACCACGAACAATACCGGTGGAGTTCCGGCGCAGGCATTCAACTGAGGCGGAAAGTCCTCCTCGTCGTAACTCAGCAGACGATGATGCGGCTGCTCGATCCAGGCCAGGTCGGTATCAAGCAGTGCGCGATTCGGACGGCGCAGCCAGACCCGGGCCAGATGCGGCAAGCCCGGTGGGGGTTGAGTGCGCAAGGCATCGATGCATGTCTGGATGCTGCCATAGCGCTCAAGTAGGGCACGAATACGAACGCTCCCCAGGCGTGGGGTGCGTAGCAGGATCAGCCAGGCCTCGGTGCGTGAGCAGGAATACCTCATGGACCCAGTGTGCAAAAAAAACGGCGCAGTCAGGGCTGCGCCGTTGTGTAAGCGATGGCTGACAGGGTCAATCAGGTAAGCGCAGCATGTCCCCCCGGTGTACCGGGGCCTGGGAATCCATAATCAAACCGTAGCTAACATGGTCAAAGGTGCGGAATACCATGACGTGGCCGATAAACTCGGCAGGGAGTTTGACCTTTTTGCTGAAGGTATGATCGAACCCGGATGAGGCGATCTCATCGATGATCCGCGCGCCCGGCTGATAGATGGCATAGGTTTGGCCATCGTTGACCCCCTCGGCGGAACCTGCAGAAAGGGCCACGACCTGTTTGGAGCCCACCGCATTCATGGCATCGGTGAAGGCAATCACCCGCATGTTCGGGGGCAGGGTCTTGGGGGCGTGCGGATAGTAGTTGGCATCGTAGGGTTTGGTATCGAGCGGCAGGATGCGGTCGCCCTTGCGAATCTCCATGGTTGACGAACGCAACATGGTGGTGGTCGGGTCACTACCACGCAGTACTTCAATGGTACCGATCACCTGAACTTCATAGCCCAGGGTATGGCCCTTGCCGAGATGACCGTCACCAATGGTATCTCGGTGCCACGGCCCGTTGTACAAATCAACGTTATTGTCCAGGGGCTGGGCAATTTGGTCACGGCTGCCGGCATCTTCATTGAAGGTCGTAAACACATGGGTGGGCCGGACTACCGCGAAGCGCTCCCCGGGGCTGGCCTTGAGGTTCATGACATAGACGAATTGTCCGGGTACTCCGAGGGACTGGTTATTCTCGAAGCCGACCACATAGGGTGTGCTGGTCAGGGCTTGCCGATCCGGGAAAACCCGCAAATCCTTCAGGTAGGTCTGGATATCTGCCAGCGGGATGGTGGTAATTGCCGATCCAAGCGGGGTGGCGGTTGCTCTGGGCTTAAGTACAAGGGTCGGCTGTCCGCTGCCCAGGTAATCAAGGCTCAGCAAATCCCCCGGATAGATCAGATGGGGATTTTTTACCTGTGGATTGGCTTGCCAAATCTCCGGCCAGAGCCACGGTTTCTTCAGGAAGCGGGCCGAAATGCCCCAGAGCGTGTCACCCTTATGCACGGTGTAGGCGTCCGGGTGATTCTGGCGCAGCAGATTGCTGCCGGCGGCAAATACCGCGAAAGCAACGGATAGTCCAGCAACGAGTGCAAGCGATTTCTTAAGCATAACGAGTAATTCCCCGATCCCCCGAGGGTTTTTAGAGTGTAGCCCAGGCCTGCGATAGCCACAACGCCTGCTATTAAAGTTTCTCTTCAAACTAACAGTAGGACGTAGCAGATGGAATGTGCAGGGTAGCGCATGGGTTTACAATGACGCGTATATCCCCATATTTGTGTGATGGGTAGCATAGATTGGAATGTCTCTCCGGAGTGCAAGCATGGCTAAACTAGAAATTCTGGAGTTTCCCGATCCCCGGCTGCGTGCCATAGCTAAGCCGGTGGAGGTTTTTGATGCCCAACTCGCTCGCTTGGTCGAGGATATGTACGAGACCATGTACGATGCGCCGGGTATTGGACTTGCCGCAACCCAGGTGAATGTACACCAACGACTATTGATTGCTGATGTGAGCGAAGAACACGATACCCCCCTCACCCTGATCAATCCGGTGATCCGGGAGCAATCCGGGACGCAGGTCAGTCAGGAAGGCTGTTTGTCAGTACCGGGTATTTTTGCCGACGTTGAACGGGCGGAACATATCGTTGTCGAGGCCCAGGATATCAAGGGCAAGTCATGGGTATTAGAAGCAGAGGAGATGAATGCCGTCTGCATCCAGCATGAAATCGATCATTTGAATGGAAAACTGTTTGTCGATTACCTTTCGACACTTAAGCGGGACATGATCCGCCGCAAGCTCGACAAGCAGCGCCGCCTCGCTGTCGGTACCTGAGTTATGCCGCGAGTGCCATTGCGCCTAGTATTTGCTGGGACGCCGAGTTTTGCCCTGCCTTGCCTGCAAGCCTGTCATGACAGTGCTGTGCAGTTGCTGAGTGTATACACCCAACCCGATCGAGTAGCCGGTCGGGGCCGGCGGTTGCAACCGGGGCCTGTCAAACAGTGGGCGCAGACGCTGGATATACCGGTCGAGCAGCCGCCCCGCTTGCGCGATGCAGCAGTTCAGCAACGGCTACGAGAGCTTGCTCCCGACCTACTGGTGGTGGTGGCCTATGGGCTTATTCTGCCGCCGGAAGTGCTGGCGATTCCCCAATTCGGCTGCTGGAATGTACATGCTTCACTGCTGCCCCGCTGGCGTGGGGCCGCGCCGATTCAGCGCGCCATCCTC
Organism: Mizugakiibacter sp.; assembly: GCA_003233305.1. Taxonomy (GTDB): domain Bacteria; phylum Pseudomonadota; class Gammaproteobacteria; order Xanthomonadales; family Rhodanobacteraceae; genus Metallibacterium. Next base: position 21,140 of record QILI01000129.1, on the reverse strand, counting down.
GCCGGCGATCAGCAGACCGGCGTCTGTCTCATGCAGATGGAAACCGGTCTCGATAGCGGTCCGGTATTGCTGCGTCACAGTACGGCCATTGAAGCCGAGGAAACCGCTGGCAGCTTGCATGACCGGCTGGCAGAGCTGGCCGCAGCGGTGCTGACTGAGGGACTGAACGCATTGCTACAGGGCGAATTTCTAGTACCCCAGGCGCAATCTACGGCCGGAGTGAGCTACGCCCATAAGCTGCAGAAGACCGAGGCCGGACTGGATTGGAACCGCTCTGCCGAGGAACTGGCGCGACAGGTTCGCGCGTTCAATCCGTGGCCGGTATGCGAGGCGGTGATCGCTGCTGAGCGCCTGCGTATTTGGCGGGCCGTGGCGGTACCGGCAGCAGTTACGGGGACTCCTGGACAGATACTTGCCGCCAACGTTCAGGGGATCGATATCAGTACCGGCAGTGGGGCCTTACGCCTGTTGGAAGTGCAGCGTGCCGGGGGCCGCCCTCTGGCCGTAGGTGATTTCCTTAACGCTCGCCCCGAGTTGCGTTACCGATGATGCCGGTGCGGGCCTTGGCGGCGCGGGCTCTGGCGCGTATTGCCCTGGGTGGTGAATCATTGCGTGAAGTGTCGGCACACAGTGTGGGCAAGATTGCTGCAGCGCGCGATCGAGCCCTGTTCACGGCCCTGCTCAATGAAGGATCGCGCTGGTGGCTGCGCTTTGATCCCGCCCTGGATGACTTGCTCAAACAGCCGTTGCGCGAGCGTCAGCCAGAGGTTCATGCCTTGTTGGTCTTGGGCCTGGTACAGCGGGAGGTAATGGGCATTGCCGAGCATGCCGTGGTTGCCAGCAGTGTCGAAGCCGTACGCGCACTGCAGCGGCCCCGGTTTGCCGGATTGGTTAATGCGGTACTGCGTCGCTGGTTGCGGGAGCGGGTCGAGCGTCTGCGGACCCTGGACGCCGTGCCCCAAACCCAACATGCTTTCCCCAGCTGGTTGATCGACGCTGTGGGTCGGGATTGGCCGGATTTGAGTGCAGCGGTGTTGGCAGCGAGCAACCGGGTGGTTCCCCCCATGTTGCGGGTCAACCGGCGCCGACAAACCCGTGAGGGACTGCAGGCCAGGCTGGCTCAGACCGGTGTTGCCAGTGCGCCGCATCCATGGCTGGAGGATGCCCTGATGCTGGATCGCAACCGGGATATTACCGTTTTGCCTGGTTTTGTCGAAGGCTATTTCTCGGTACAGGACGGAGCCGCACAAATTGCTGCCGATTTACTTTCCCCGGCCTCAGGCATGCGGGTGCTCGATGCTTGCGCCGCCCCCGGTGGTAAGACCTGTCACCTACTTGAGCGTAGCGATTTGTATCTGCTTGCCGTCGAGCGTGAAGCCTCCCGGGCCGAACATATCCGTGAGAATCAACGGCGACTTGGTCTGCCAGCGACCGTGTGTATTGGTGATGCGACGGTACCGGCCAGTTGGTGGGATGGAAAGGCTTTCGATCGCATCCTGCTCGATGCACCGTGCTCGGCTTCTGGGGTAATCCGTCGGCATCCTGACATCAAGCTGCATCGTCGCGAGCGTGACCTGGAGGCCCTCGTTGCCGTCCAGCACCAGATGCTTGAGGCCCTGTGGCCGTTGCTGGCGCCGGGTGGAACGCTGCTGTACGCCACGTGTTCGATCCTGCACGCGGAAAACCGCGAGGTGGTGCAAGCTTTTATGGCGGCACATAGCGATGCGGGTATTGAGCGACGGGTCTTGCCGGCGGGACACTCAGCCGGTCCCGGCTGGCAGTTGTTGCCGGGCGAAGCAGGTCTGGATGGCATGTACTATGCGCGTTTGGGCAAGCGTGGCGGCTGAATCCCAGGCTCTTGGGTACCGGTCCTACCCGTGCTTGACCGCGAACCTGGGGAGCAGGCATGAGCCGTGTACAAATCATCGCTCGCGATAACGGTTGGGGACTGTCACGCGATCTCAGCCTGCTTGCCAAGGCCTTGCAGGAGCGCGGCCATGGGGTAACCATCACTGCGCTGCGCCGTGGCAAGTTGCGTAAATGGCTGCGGCCGCTGGGTGTGCGACTGACACGCTTGGCACGGCGCAGTATCGGTCGTAGCGTGTATTTTGATTTCAACCTGATGGCCGAACGGATTCGTCCCGAGTACTTTGCCGAGGCCGATCGTAACCTCCTGCTACCCAATCCGGAATGGTTTGCTGACGAGGACCGGCCCTGGTTGCCGCGTCTTGACGGGGTGCTGGCCAAGACCCGACATGCTGAACGGATCTTCCGTGAACTGGGTTGTACGGTGCATTGGATCGGCTTTTGCAGCGAGGACCGGCTTGATCGGGCCGTACCGCGTGAAGCACGTTTCTTCCATCTTGCTGGACGCAGCGAAAACAAGGGGACCGAAGTTCTGCTGGCGCTATGGCGTCGGCATCCCGAGTGGCCGGTTCTCACTGTGGTGCAGAATCGCCGCGGGGTCGAGCCGATTCATGGTGTGGCGAATATCGAACACCAAGTCGAATACCTGGATGATGCGACGCTCAAACGACTGCAAAATACCCATCGTTTCCACCTTTGTCCGTCGGAGACAGAAGGCTACGGTCATTACCTGGTTGAGGCCATGAGTGTCGGCGCAGTCACCATCACCACTGATGCTGAGCCGATGAATGAGTTGCTGCAGCCGCAACGTGGGCTGTTGGTCCCGAGCGCGGAGCAGGGCCGCCAGTGTTTGGCGACCACCTACTTATTCGATCCGGCCGGCATGGCAGCGGCTGTGCAGCAGACACTGGCTATGAGTGAGGCCGAACGGGCGCAGATCGGACAGTGCGCCCGGGCTTGGTTTGAGGCCAATACCCAGGCCTTTCCGCAGCGTCTGGATGCTGCGTTGGAAGCGTTTACCTGACCGTTTGTAGTGGATCCTGGTACAAGTCCTGGGGTGGATTCCGGAAGTCGTGCAGATATCGGTTCAATCCGTATTCGGTCCAGGTGCAGCCACTGCGGCGGGTGATTTCGAGCAGGCCGTTGTTCGGCAATCCTGGATCGTTGCGGTCGCCAACCGCCCGGCTGGCGTGATACAGGTGTACTGCCAGGGCGGCATAACGTAGCGACCGGCGCCGCAGATCAAGATGATCCAGGCGCACCGCCAACTCGAGATCCTCACTGCCGTAGCCTTGCATGCGCTCGTCGAAACCGTTGATTCGAATCAGGTCCTTACGCCAGAAACTCATGTTGCAGCTCATCACTGCACCGGGATGGCCCAGTCGGGCCTTGAAGTGGGCTAACCAGGGGGCATGCCAAGCATGCCGACGGTGGAAGCAGAAGCGCTCATGAAAATTGAAATTCTGTAGCGGTCCAATGCGTATACTGCCACCGTTCAACAGGCGTCGCGTTTCATCCGGAGTGGCCTGGAAGCGCTTGCCTTGCAGATAACAGCCTGCTTGTGCCAGCAGTTGGTGGTCGGCGACAAAGTCCGGATGCAGAACCATGTCGCCATCGATCATAAGGATGTATTCACAGCGGCTGGAAGCAATGGCCCGGTTGCGCGCCTGGGCGGCACGAAAGCCCTCATCCTCCTGCCATACATGATGCAGGGGCACGGGAAAGTCCTGGGCCAGATTCTGTATGAGGAGGCGAGTGTCCTCACCGGAGCCGTCGTCGGCGACGATGACTTCATCGGGCAGTCGATGTTGCACGGCAATACTGCGCAGCACAGCGGTCAGTGCATTTTCCCAGTTGTAGGTGGTAAGGATGAGACTGGTGGAGACGCGCATGGGTTGATCCTCGCACGGCTCGCAGCTCCGCTCAAGCGAAGGATACTTGAGGCCAGTGCTGGGGGTAGGTTAGAGCCGTGCGATCCATAGCTGGGAGAGGTGGTTAACCGTCAGCATGGCGTGATGATGGGATCGCGTATTGAGGCCGTTGACTTATAGCGCAGTCGTTTCGCCGGCAGGTTGGTGCAGCAACTTTTGCGCCTGCTTGGCCACGAACAGAAAGCCGTTGCGACGTGCTTCACTGACCAGTTGCAGGATTTGCTTGCGGGTTGTTTTGTCGAGAGTGCCTTGGCTATGCAAGCGAGCCAGTTCCAGCTGTGCGGGGTAAATGCGTGATTTCATTTGCATTCTCTGGGCCTTGTGCAAGGCTGCGGTCAGCAGCCGTTCGGCGTGCGCATTGTTGCCCAGATGCCAAGCAATCGTGCCCCGCGCGATGTTCAACCCGAGCCGGGTGCGGGGGTCGTCGAGGGTTTTCAAATCGGTGTCCAGCAAGCGGGTCTCACGTGAGGCTTGGCGGCGGTGGCCCAGTTGAATCAATGCCATCGCAATCACTGCGTGGGTGGTGGCGATATCGCCACGGGTTTCGGCCTGGACGAATGTCGGTAATGCCGTTCGCGCCAGCTGCAGGGCCCGCCCGGGGTGGCCGGTATCGAGATCCAGCTCTGCCAGGTCGCGCTGGCTCCAGGCGACAGAAGTGGCTACTTTCTGTTTACGACGCATGGCCAGGGCATACTCGTAGCCCTTGCGTGCTGCATCAAGCTGGTTGCGTGCATAGGCAAGATCGGCCAGGCCGGAGACGGCATCGCTGGCATCCGCTACGGCATGCTGGTCAAGATAGACGTTGCGGGCTTCGCGCAGGTACTTGCCGGCAGCATCAAGTCGACCCAGGGCAAAGCTGGTCAGACCCAGGTTAAGCAGCACCGAGGCAATGCTACGGGGGGTACCCGTGGCCCGGTGCAGGGCCAGGGACTGTTTTTCATACTCGACAGCTTGAGTAAGGTTCCCCTGGTTACCGACGACCGGGGACAAATTGTTCAGAACGATGGCCACGGCGGCGTCGCGATGTAATTCACGAAAGATCGGCAGGGCCCGGGTGTAGTAGTTTTGCGCCTTGGCCAGTTGGTCCCGGCGGAAATATACCCCAGCGATATTGTTCAGCGAGACGGCTTGCCAGTAGCGGTTGCCAATGCTGGCGAACAACTCATTGGCATCGTCATAAACATCAATGGCCTGGTCGTACTGACCCAATCCGTCGTGAGCCATACCCATGCGTTCCAGGTTGATACCAACATCGAGGCTGGGGTTGTCATTGTTGGCAAACAGTCTCTTGGCTTTCTCGGTAAGGGTCAAGGCGGCGGTAAAATCGTTGAGTTTGATGCGGGCATTGGCCGCGGCGGACAGTGCCTTGGCCTGCAGCTCATCCTCGTCAAGATCCATAGCACGCCCGGCAGCACGCATGGCCGTGTCGTAGTAGGCTCGATTTTCGTTCAAAGCAGCGTGTAGGTTGGCACGGGCCATCGTCACCCGCGGGTCATTGCCGAAAGGGGCGGGCAGTTTGCGTAGTTGCGCCAGGGTGGATTTGGCCTGCGTGTAGTTTGCGGCCTTCATTTGCGCGCGGGCTAACATCAGGCCGTAGTACAGACTGTCGGGATTGGTGTCGAACAACTTTTGGTAGGCCCCGATGGCCTGATTCCACTGGTGGGTGGCTTCGGCTTGCAGCCCCAGCAACAATTGGCGCTGGGTGTAGGACAGACCGGCGGAGTGGCGCAGAGCTTGTCGGGCTTCCGTTGTGGCGCGTTGGTTGTCGCCAAGGTCCATCCAGGCCCGGGCCAGAGCGGAATGGGCCAGTGGAAAATCCGGTTCCTTCTGGGTGGCGCGGGCCAACAGGGTGCGGGCTAGCAATGCATTGCCGGAGGCCAGAGCGGAAAGCCCGCTGGCATAGTCGGCGGCGGCCTCACTGGTGGAGGGCATACTGGCCATGAATTCACTTTGCTGGGCCGGGTTCGGCCGCATGAGGCCAAGCTTGCCGCGCAACTGCTGGCCTAGCTTGACGACCAGTGCGAACAGGTCATCACTGGTGGCCGAGGCGGTCCAGGTCGTGGTTCGGGTTCCACCGGCAGGCAACTGCATGTGCACGTCCACGCGGATACGCTGATTTTTAGCGTTGCCTTGGCGTAAATAGGCTCCATCGATGGTGGCTTTCACGCCTAAGGTTTTGCGAAGGCGGGCGAGCTGCGCAGCTGTCCAGGTGTTGCCGGCTCCACGGATGTTTGTGTTGCGGTGCATCCGGGCGATATCCGCAGCCGGGACGATGTTGATCCTATGACCGGACGCAAGTTCGGTGCTCAACATCTCGGTCAGGGCATCGCCAATCCAGTCCAGGTCATGGTTGTTGGACAGGTTGTGAAAACCCAGTACGGCAATGCTAGGTCGGTGGGAGTTGGCTTGCGGTGATATGGCTGGAGCACCGCTGAAGATGAGGCGGCTGGCAAGCAGCAGCACGATCAGACTGATGCCTGCGATGACAAGAATCAGCCTGCCAGGGTGCTGAAACCAGGGTGCCGGGTTCGCGGTAGGGGTGTTGATGAGTGTGGTCTGCGGGGGATCAACTGGGGCGATGTCATGGACGACAGTAGGAGAATCGGAGACGGCCTCAGCGGCTTCAGGCTTGAGGCATTGCACCGGCACGATGAAGCGATAGCCGTGGCCACGCACGGTTTCGATATAGCGAGGGATTTCACCGTCGTCACCCAGCGTCCGACGTAAGGCACTGATATTCCAGGTCAAGCTGTGTTCTTCAACAATAGCCTGGGCCCACAACTGCTCGATCAGCTCGTGCCGACACAGCAGGTGTCCGGCTGATTCGACCAGTATGACGAGTAGGTCAAAGGCCTTGGGCGTGAGTTGAACACAAGCCCCATCACGCCACAGATGGCGCTCATCAGGTGCCAGGCGAAATGGTCCAAATGCATACAACCTATTGATTAGATGGGACATCCACGTCCCTCACTGGGTCTCACACATAACTCACACACAGATTACCCCCTTTTTGCAGGCAAAGAAACCAAGCCTGCTTCAAGACTGCACGTCAGCCCCGGAAGGTGCGGGTGGTTTGGATTTAGCGGTGGGGAAATGATGATGAAACGTCAGTTGCAAAATCCTGATGGTGGCTGGATGAACAGGCTCACGTCGTTCACGGCTTTGTTGTCGGCAGTGATTGCTGATGTCATGGCTCGGCAACGTGGTGATCACACCGGGATAAGACTGCTTGTGGGGTTGATCCTGGGCTTGATGCTGAGCGTGGCAGCGGCAAGGTCACCTCACCCATTTTTGTCAAACTCGCCCGGGTCATCGCGGGCCGCACTGAAACCGGCAGTACCGAAACCAGGATTGCCGAAGTTGCCCATCAAAATGCATCCGACCAGTCCCAAGTATGCGTATGCGGTGGTTAATGCAACGATTCGCTTCAATCCCCTGTGTGGCCCTGGCCGAACCTTGCTGTTTGTCCGGGCGCGGGTTGAAAACAGCAGCGCTAACGCGGTGAGCATGCCGGTCAGAGTCAAAGTCATACCCCTGAAAGGTTTTACCCGGGGCGGCAATGCCATAGTCCCGCGCATTGCTGCTAATAGCTCGGTGTGGGTGCGAGTCCCGGTGCCCTACCCGCAGTTGTTCAAACCGGGAATGGCCGGATTGGGTGTCACGCTTGCTTTTGCGGGTCAGACCTGGAGTGGCGGGCCGTTGCAATTCTTCTTGTCGCCCAACAGGTGTGCTGGCAAGCATCCTCGGTTTGAAAGAAAGCCCTTACCCCCGCGTCGTGGCCCGGGTCGATGAGGATCGAAAATTTCTCCGCGATCTTCTTGCTAACTGCCCTGATGCTGGTGCCAAGCACTTGGGCACAAGGTCTGTGGCAGGCCAAGCTGGAGCCGCCGCGTAGCAAGCAGGCTTTTACGCCGACTGAAGCCTTGCATATTGACCTGCCTGCCTCACTGACTGCCGGGATACGTTCACGCTTGGCGTTGGAAGTGGATGCTATCGATGTGACCGCACTCGTCAATCAAAGTGATGCGGGCTTGGCCTACACACCGATACAGGCCTTCAAGCCGGGCCGGCACCGAGTGCGGTTGGTCGAGTATGACGACCGGGGTGCGGTGCATGAACATGGGCAATGGAGCTTCACGGTTGCAACAACCGCCAAGGTGGCGGGGCCGACCGGAGCGCCCCCTGCGCCCCAGGTTCCGGCTGTTACTCCCACTACCACTCATTTACGGGCCGACGTGTCTTTGGCAGCAACCGAACGCGTTGCCAAACACGGTTTGTCGGCACCGCTGCCAGCCCGTTTCAGTTCCGACGGGTCGGCAGCGCTGGGTCTGACGACCAAGGGGACACGCTGGAGCACGGTCACCCAGGTCGATTTGACCGAGACATCTCAACAGGACACCGCCAATTCAATCAATCCGGGGGCTGCCACGGCAGTCGGGCGCGGCATACAGTTGGGGCAGTTTAGTATTTCGGCGCAATCGGATACCACGCATCTGGTATTGGGTGATCAGTCGCTGCCATACAACGGCCTAGTGGTTTCACAACTGAATCGACGCGGTATTTCCGGTACGGTGAAAGTGCCGCCCTGGCATGGCCGTATCGGGGTGTTTTCGATGCGCTCGAACGTGATCAGCGGATTTGCTCACGGTCTTGGAGTGACTGACCCGGAACACCGGGTGTCCGGTGCTTTGTTGGACCTGCATCCGTTCAAGCGTGCTGAGGAATTGCGCTTGACCCTGGCCTATGCCAGCGGACGTGGGGCACCGGATGGTACGGCAACCTACAACGTACCGCTCCTCAATGTCCCATCGGGATTTGCCTATGGGCTGGATGTAGACAGCCAATTGCTGGATCGGCGTTTGCACGCACATGCCGCGCTGGCCCGCTCGGAATATGACTTCGGGGTGCCCAGTATGCAGCGTCGTGCCGATAGCGCCAGAAATTTTATGGTCAGCTATCAGCCGGGGTCGGCATCGGGGCCGTCGCCGATGCGTTCGCAGACCACACTGAGCTATCGATCCACCGGTAATTTTTTCCGCAGCCTGGCCAATCCGATGATTGCGCCCGATCTGAGCCAGTGGCAACTGGCGCAAAGTCTCAATGGCCCAAGCTGGTCCTTACAGGGTAGTTTGGGACTGGATTCAGACAATGTCGACAGCAATCCGGCGTTGTCCACGGTGTATACCCGGCGCATGCAGTGGGCGGTGGGGCTGTTTCCGTCCAGCAGTCCCCAGCCCGGAAGTTTTGCCGCCTGGTTGGGTACGCCGTATTACAGCTTAAGTGTTGATGCCTCGCGCAGCCGCAATGGAAAACGGCCGACTCCAAGCTATCCGCGCACCCGTCTGGACATCAGCAACCTCAATGCCAGCGCCCAGTTTACCCATCAGCGCTGGAACTGGAATCTGGGTTTGCTGCTGGGTCGCACTACCGATCACACCGGGCAACAGAACAATACCAGTGTGTTCGGCCCGACCTTTGGGGCCAATATCACGCTTGGTAGCCGAGGCAGCCTCGGATTTGCCGTGCAGTACACCGACACCTATGACCGCACCGTTCGCCAGCACTCACGTGACACCAGCTACAACATCTACGGCAGCGGTGACCTGCTTGCCAACCAGCTGAGTGCACAGTTCAACTTCAGCATCACCCGCACCGCCCAAGCGGTCAGCCAGTTTATGGGCCAGCCCATACCGAGCACCTCCTACAACACGCGTACGCTCAGTGGCGGCCTGCTTTGGCATGCCCTGGCAGCGCGATCCAATCATCCCGGTCTGGATCTGAGCCTGACCGGCAGCTGGAATCACGGTGGCTATCCAGTCCAGACGCCGGGATATGGCGGTGACAACTACCAGATCTTCCTGAAAGTGAACGTGGTGCTGCCGTGGCGGTATCCGGGAGACAGACAATGAAAAACCGCATCAATGTCATTATTCTGTTACTGCTGCTGAGTGCGCTGCGGCTGCCAGTGGTCCATGCAGCGATTACCTCGGTAACCGTGACCCCAACCGGGGTTAGCGCTGTCGTGGGACAGAACAATCATTATCTGTTGACCTGGCGTGTTGGCAGTACTCTGATATCACCGATTCATTCTACCCAGGGACAGTTCATCGACCCGGTGAGCGGTGCGGTGTTGGGGGTGGTGAATCAGCTGATCTCGGGTAACACGGTGGCGGGCACCAGGCCCGTGCCGGCAACGTTGACGGAGCCACTCACCATACCGGCCGCAGTATTGCAGGCTGTTGTCACCCAGCATCTTGCAAGATTGCTGTATGTACGCAGCTTCACCGATGACGACGGTCCGACCGGTGCTGCGAGCGGTAGGGTACTGGTCACCGTGGTGATCCCTGCGGCGATCAGTGCCTCGGCATCGCCGGCACAGTTTAATGCCTCGCTGCAGGCCGGTGGACATATCGTGACCACTTGGAATGTCGCCACCACGGGCGGGGCGAACACCGTGCGTTCGATGATGGGTGAATTTCTATTGACTGCGACTGGACCGGTTCTGCAGACCGTGTCGCGGCCGTTGTCAGGCAGGGTCACCGGGACGACGGCGCGCTTACCCGAAACCTTGCCGATTTCTCCCTCGATTGTTTATCAGGTGTTGGCAGCGAAACGCAGGGTTTTTTACTACCACCGCTATTTCGATGCCGGTCTGAGTACCTCCGGTGCGGATGCCATGGTCGAGATTCGTATCGGCGGAAGCAGTACCGGTCCCTTAGCCCTGGCGCGATTGGCGCTGCGGTTCAGCGATGGATCGCGACGGCGGCTGGTGGGTACCAACGCCCCGCTGTATGCGCTGGCGGTGATCAATTACACCGGTGCCGGCCTGCTGCAGGCGGTATGGGAAGTCGCTACGCCGCCGAGTACCAGTGGCCAGGCCGTATATCGGCCGCTGCGGTTTGTCCGTCAGTACCTGCTTCCGGGTGGCCACGTGGTATTGCAGAGCCCCCCTCTACCGGTCGCTGCCGAAGGCCGCCATGTGTTGCGTCTGCGGGTGCAAACTCCCTTACTCAACAGCCCTCCCGTGGCCCTGGAATACAACGTCAATCCGGCTCTGCACGGTACTCGCAAATTGCTGCGTCCGTTGTTGCTGCGCAGCCCTGCCGGAGGAGCCCAACTGAATGCGAGTACGCGTTTTGCATGGCAGCCGGTGCCGGCAACGCGGGCTTATCAGTTGGAATTTTATGCGGTCGATATGCTGCCTGATGCGCAGCCACCACAGGGTGGAATACTGGTTCAGGCTTCAACATCAAACCTGCTATTGAGCGCGCTGGCACGAGCCCATCTGCGATCAGGGCGGAACTATCGCTGGCGGGTGCTGGCTATCGGTAAGAACGGCAAGGTGCTGGCTGAGAGTGACTTGCGTGAACTTCTGGTGCCTTGACCACGATAGATGGAGAAAGCTGATGACAAGCCAATTCCGCTGGAAGTCTGGGTGCCATGGCCTCGCTGCCGTACTGGGCCTGTTGGTATTTGCTGTGGTCAGGATGGCCCATGGTGGGGTGATCGTGCCGATGCATTTACTCACGCTGACCCCGCAGGTGACCACGGCCGAACCTCTCAGTGTGCATCAGGGCCAGAGCGTGAATCTGTATTTGCGCGGCACCTTGCTGCGCAATGGTCTCGGTATCTATCTGGGGCCAGGTATTCAAGCCAGCACTACCCGCCGGACGGATGCCCGCGGCCAACAGACCGTCACCCACATCAAGGTGTCGGCACAGGCCGCGCTGGGGCGGCACCCGTTGGTGCTGATTATCGGCCGGAAACGTTATCCACAGCGGGTCTATGTGAGTGTTCAGAAAGGCCGGCTGCCAATGCAGATCGCGACGGGTCCTCAAGTGGTTCAGGTCCGCCAGGTGGTGAGCGTCACCGCGGTCAAGCCTGATGTGTTGAGTCCGGGACATGACTATCAATTGTTGATTACCGGTCAGGGTTTGCGGCCGGGCACCCGCTTCAATTTCGGTAGCGGGATCCATGCGCTGTCAGCTTCGGTAAGCGTCAACAACAAGAGTCTGCGCATCAAGGTGCAGGTGATCACCCAGGCCCCTCCCGGCAAGCGGGTGGTCGGTTTCGAGTTGCCGGCGACCCCCAATGCGATGCTGGCTACCACTCCCATCCGGGGGCGTGGCCCGGCTACGGTGACCGTAAGGCCAACCGCGACGGGTCCTCAAGTGGTTCAGGTCCGCCAGGTGGTGAGCGTCACCGAAGTCAAGCCGGCGGTGTTGAGTCCGGGACGTGACTATCAATTGCTGATTACCGGTCAGGGCTTGCGGCCAGGCACTCGCTTCAATTTTGGTGCCGGAATCCGTGCGCTGTCAGCTTCGGTAAGCGTCAACAACAAGAGTCTGCGCATCAAGGTGCAGGTGGCCGCTCAAGCACCTCCCGGCAAGCGGGTGGTCGGTTTTGAGTTGCCGACGACAAGTAACGCAATGTTGGCCACGGCTCCCATCAAGGGACGGGGCCCGGCCACGGTGACCGTGAAGACCCCCTCGCGCCAGGTTTCGAAGCCACCGGCTAGTTTGTTGTCTAAGTCCATGGCGACACTGACCAGTGTGCACCCACTCAGGGTACGCGCGGGCAGCCGCGTGGTGCTGGTGTTGAGCGGTCAGGGTCTCAAACCGGGCCTGCGGGTCGATTACGGTCCGGGGTTCCACATGCAGCCATTGCGGCCGCTTGGTGATAAGCGCTTTGCCGCGCTCACCGTCATCGACTCGTCGACGTTGCCGGGCCGTCATCTGCCCCACGCAACGCAGCCGGGTACGCGGCGGGTCCGGGTTCAAGCCCAGGCAGCCTTACAGGTGCTGCCGATGCCAGCGGCGGCAAGTGCTGTATCGACGATCGTTCGACAACCTGAAAACCGGATGTTCGGGATGCGGGTCGAGAGTCTGTATCCGGCCCGTTTCGAAAGTGGCAAGTCTTACACGGTTATTGCCAACGGGATGGGCTTTGTCACCCGTATGCAGTTGGATCTGGGTCGCGGCATCACCGTTAATCGTATCGAGGTCATAAACGGTCACAGCGCTCGCCTTCATCTACGCCTCGCCAATGACACCACCCCGGGCATGCGTTTTGCGCACGCCCGCACTGATCCACGCCAGCCGTGGCAGCCGCAACCGGCGCGGGTCTTGGTACAGCGTAGCTTCCACCTGGTACGGCTACCGAAGCCGAAGTGGCATGCTCCGAACTGGGTCAAGATGCGTATCAAGGGACGAATTGATCTGCAGTTTCCACGCTGGTATTCGAGCCTGGCTACGCAACCGGCTCCGAACAACCCGATTACCGGTAAGCCGATGGGCCAGGCCAAGATCATCAAGGTCGGCATCAGGGTGCCTGCACTCAAAGATGACATGCTGTTTACCTGGCGGGAACGCAATCCCGGCTTGGCTGAGAAGTACGAAGTCCGGTTCTACCGTGGCAACAAGTTGGTGGCCACGCGCAAGGTGGATCAACAACTTATTGCATCGCTGCATAAGGAGACCTTGCCAAGCTTTCTATTTCCCGATCCGAAACTAATTGCCACTTTGTCTCGTGCGGCCCCAGCAGCCGTGTTGCATTGGTCGAAGGGTCGCCATACGGGGCAATGGACGCTATCAAAAGCCGGCCTGATGACGGACAGGCGGCTACACCTGCCCACTGCCGGTCAGTCCGAATTGCCACCTAGTGACCTTACCTGGGAGGTGGTCGGTTTGCGCCGTTATTTCGTAAACGGTATCGAACCTCGGGTAGCCCGGCAGGCACTGCGACCGGCGATGCTGGCTTCACGGGATAGCACGGGCCTCGCCCTGGCAATGCAGCAAGTGCAGGCGGAAAAAGCCACGCTGGGGCACATGGTGACAAAAATCGTCGAGCGCTCCGCACGTTGGCCCCTGGATACCACCCGCGGACCCACCGGCATGGTTTGCAGCAACGTGGCATCCAGTAAGCTGGATGCGCTACCGATCGACAATGGCACGGCTACCGCGGTGCATACCGGAGAGCGCTGGCAACTGGTGGGGAGCCTGAATCTCAAAAATAGCCCCTGGGCTGCGGAGGTGCAGAGGGTGCAATGGCCTTATGCACCGGGCCAGGGGCATGGCAAAAAATTCATCGCCACCAGTTGGCATTTTGACAATGTGTTTATCGACTGGGGTGATGGCACGGTTGAACCACTGACGATCACGATGTCGGGGGGGCGGGGCCGCTATCAAGAGGGCACCACCATCGATCTGAGCACCGCCATTGGTGATTTGCGCGGATACCGGCATGCCTATGCCGCAGTCGGTAACTACACCATCCGGGTATACCAACTCGCTGAAGGTGACCTGCAAGACAGCAGTGCGGCTGGCGTCAGTGTTCTCGCTAACCCGCAGGGCTCGTTATACGCCGCGGCCCTGCATTGGGGTGGAGCCGGCGGTGTTGCGCAGCAAAATAGCCGGATACCGCGTCATTTCAGCCGTGGCCAGGCGGTTGCTAGCCGCGCTTATACGGTGTTGTGTAAAACAGTGCAGATCGAACCCCGTCATGACGCCGCCACAGACGGCCCGTTGCATCTCCTTGCTGCCAAGCTGCGCGGGTTTCCCGAGGATCCGGGTAATGCCACGCCGCCTGCCGGGATCAAGGTCGCCCCAGCACCGGATACCTCACCGCAGCATTGGCTCAATCTGGGTGGAAGCCCAGCGGCAGACGGCATCCGGCAACGGGTGAATCTGTCCAGCGGAACTCTGACAACCAACCGGCATATCGCCAGTACCAAATTGTATGGGAGTGCAAGTAGTATCCCGGCTTTTTCCGCCTGTGACGTCGTGCTTACGGGGGGCGGTTATTTGTACTACTACGGCCAGGGTGAGGTCCGTCTGAACTGGTATTTGAATGGCAAGAAGATCGGCAGTATTCGCCAGCCACTGGCTCCCTCCTGGCCACGTTCAGACCGACGGCTGGCCAGCAAGCATCCGGGAGCCCCCCTGATTCGTGGCAGTGATTTGCTGTTGTCACCGGCGATCCCGTTGCAGCCAGTGGGTAGATATATTCTCAATTTCGATGCCACGGTTATTTACGATACCAGTAGTCTGAGAAAACTTGGGGCGTTACTGGGCCAGGCTCTGGGCAGTGGTAATCGCCAGCCCGATGTGAAGCTGGCCAGGTTACTGGCTGCCGGGATGGTCGGTGCCCCGGCGCTCGGCGTGCTGCCACCCAGCGGCATGACTGTGCCTGGCGGTGATCCGGTGGCCTGGCTGAATGCGCCACTGCAACGCCTTGCTTCCGTACCGGCTCATCCGATCATGCTTGCGGCTACCGATGGTGGGCGTACCTGGCACCTCGGTCCGCTGGCATTCAGCCCAGGGGCGGTGGGGATCAATGCGGTGCTGCGCTCGGCGGCCGCAGCGAGTCATCAGGCCCCCAGGCAGCCACCAACCTGGGTGGGTTCCAATCGCTTGCCTTACCGTGTGCTTGGGGCTAAAAAAGGCGTGGCATGCATCTTCCGATTTCCGGTAAAGGGTGGTGGAACGTTCCTGGTCGGTAGCCTGCTGGATGCGGCGACTGGCAAGAGCCACGTTCGTCATCATGGCAACCATTGGAGCGGTACGGGCAAGTTAATCGTCAAGCTGCCCGGTGCCGATGGAGGCAGCCGATCATTGTCGGTGCCGATCTCCTTTCACGGCTGGACGCTTGAGGATGACGGGGTGACCGTGCGCACGGGTCGCTTCGATCTGCCCCAGCCGTTCGACTCGACCCTGAGCATGCCAGCGACCCGGGTCAAGTTAATGCGCCTGACCGGCCGCGCCGGTGGCAGTGTCAAGCTGACCCTGAATGCGGCGCTGGATAATCCCAACATCCTGGTGGCCGGTAGTAGCAAGGGGCCAGCCCCGCTGCGCGTGCGTAGTGTGTTGTCACCTGACGGCGATTTGTACGCAGCCCCGCTGAGCCTGCCGACACTGGCTGTCTACGCTAGTGGTTTCACGCTGCGCAGCGTGAAGGTGGCACTGGACTTCAGCGCTACCCGAGGGGCTGCGTGTTCCGCTGGTAAGGGGTGGCAGGGGGTGGCCATTACCTCGGCCACGCTCGATGCCTATACCTTCCAGTTGAAGCAAGCTCAGTCGGCCCAGGTTAGTGGTTGGGGTATCGACGGCGGTGGATTTTGCGGCAAACAGAACTTCCCCGCCTACGACTCACAGGTCGAGCGTGGCACGATCCACTGGGATGGCATTGACGTCAGTGCGGCCCGGGGGGCCTTCACGGCCCGTTACCTGGGCGTCCGGGTTCATGTGCCCTGGCTGGATGTCGATTTGACCGCCCGCAGCGCCACGACCCTTTCTGCAGGTAAGGGGGCCAGTGGCGGTGGCCGTATCAAGCTCAACCTGCACGGTGATGCACAGAGGCATGATTACGGCGCCGTAAGTATGGATGCCGATGGCCTGCAGCTGGACACGCTGAAGGGCGTGGGTATGGTGGTGAAGGCGCAGAGTACCCGTTTCAGTTTTCACACCGATGGCCAGGATTTTGCTACCAATGTGCCGGTGCCGGGCCTGTATTTCGGCATGAACGGCAAGGCCTATTTCGAGGAACAAGGCGGTTCGGTGCACGTTACTCTCAGTGGCACCAAGGGGCGATTGTCGCAGGGGGTGATTGATCTCAAGAGCGTCGATATCACGGCGACACCGGCCACGACACAGCGGCTGCAGTTCAATTTCACCGGTACTTTGCGGATTTCCACAGCGCTGCCGGCGGTGGATGCACCGGTTAGTTATCGCCTTGATGAGGTGCAGCCGAAGACCTATCTGGGTAGTGGTCCGGTAACCGGCAGCTTCGAGATCCACAAGCCATTCCCGGATGCCCATCCGTCCACGGATACCGTGATCCGCCCTCATTACGTTGGCAGTCAGGGGGGCCAAGTGGCCTCCACCGGGCCGGCCTCGCCGTTACTGGATTTCCTGGTCCCACGGGCTACCGCAGCTGCAACGCAGCACATGAGCTATTGCGGCGATATTGATCTGGGCGTATTCAGTGGACCTCCGGTAAAGGGTGGTTTTGCGCTGGGTTATAAGGGTGCGGACGATTTCTGGGCTGCGCATGCCGATGTTGTCATCCATGGGATGCCTCTGGTGCCGCCGTTCATGTCGCTGTACCAAATAGGGGGTGGATTGGGCTACAACATCGCGATCAAATCGTTTGCCGCCGGATCGAGCTGTGCGGTGACTGCGAAAATCGATCATACGCCGGTGTTCGACGCGCACCTGGTAGTGGGCGATCCGAGCCAATTTGTGTACGGCTTCGACGGCCATTTTACGGTCAAAGTCAGTGGTCCCGAGGCTGGCGCGCTGATGCAGTACAAGGCCTGGATGCTGAAACATGACTGGTCCGGTAAGGGTGATTTCTGGGGCCACTTCCAGTACATGGGAGGTAGCTTCGACGGCACCCTCAACGGCCATTACGGCTTTCTCGACAACAAGGTCTATATCGAGGCTACTCATGACGCCATTGCCATGCACTTCGGTGGCGGTAGCTGGTACATCCATGCCGGCACCAAGCCGAACCCGATCAAGGGCCATGTGCTGATCATCAATGCTGCAGCCTGGTTGGGGGTGGGTTCGGGGGGCATGTATGCCGGTGCCAAGGCGCATCTGAATGTGGGGGCGGGCAATTGCCCTGGTTTATGTGCCCGGCTGATAGCCAATGCCCTGATCGAAGCAGCCATTACCCCGCAACCTCACCTCAGCGCGAATGGCCATCTGGATGTACATGCCAAAGGCTGCGCCTTCGGTATTTGTCTCAGGGCGGGGGTTGGCGCCAGTGTGCACATCGCCGCCTTGCCTGCCGAACTGGCTTTTGCGCTCAACCTGGGTAGTTGTCCGATCGGTCATTTGAATATCGGTTTGCGCATCCTGCCCAGTCCGAAACCCAGCATAGGAGGTGGACTGTGTCTCTAAGGCCTAAGCGGTGGCATCTTGCCTTGACAGCGACGTGCTCCTTGATCGTGGCCGCTACGGTTCATGCCGCGCCACGGATAACAGAGCTGGTGTTGTGTGCACCCGATACCGCGGGGGCCATGCGGGTATTGGTATTGATGCCACCCGCACAATGGCCAATGGGTGGTTTTCAGGTACGCCGTGGTAATTCTGTGCTGGGGCACATCGTGGTCGATACCGAGGCTCGGGCGAAGCTGGAAAAGAGTGAAGCCGAAGCCCTGGATAAATTGCCAGAGCGGGCTCGCGCCAAGCCCTCCAGTGGTGCCAACATGATCATCTATTCGCGGCTGCTTTCGGACTGGGACTTTGCCCGTGCCGCCGGCATGGGCGCGGCGTTGGCGGGTGCCGGCGGTGGCCGAGGGGTACTGCATATCAGACCCTTGAAGGCCTCGGGAAAGCCCTCTGGGCGGACTTTGCGTTGCCATCCAGGTAGTGCCGAGATGCCGCCGATGCCTGTCAAACTGCGAGCAAAGATGAAGGGAGAAGGTCCGGCCCTGTATTGGCAAGCGTTACGGGGCAAGCGCACGGTGCCGGTATTGTCGTTCCGGGTCTGGCGCGGTACGGGCCGCGATGCTCTAGCGCTGACTAAGCATGCACCATTTTTACCCCCCATCCGCAAGGCCGATGATGCGGCCTATATTGACCTGCTGGGACCGCTGGAGCAGGTGCTCACCTATCAGGTTGCCCAGGTCGATGTACTCGGTCGAGAAGGTCCTCGAGCCAGCGTCAAAATTTACGCCGCTGACCTGGCGGCCCTACGACCGCCGGCAAAAATCAAGGTGCGCCTGGATGGTAGCGGAGTGGATTTGAGCTGGGCAGCCAGCAATAACCCGCACACCAGCGGATACGTCGTCGAGCGGGCTTTTTTGGCCACCGGGCCATTTGAATTGTTGACCCCCAAGGGATTGCCTGCCGACCCACCGACCTATCGCGATACCGCTCTGGCCGGTGGTACGGTCTATTACTATCGGGTCCGTTCGATGGGCCCCCATGGTGACCTTGGCCCGCCCTCGGACCCGGTTGCCGTGCAGTCACGTTCAACCCGGGCACCCCCTGCTCCACAGCAACTACGGGCCGAGGTGGGCAATACCCGGGTGCGGTTACGCTGGGCACCGCTGCCCTCTGAGGTAGCGGGTTACATCATTGAGCGGCGTGCCGCGGGTAGCCCGGTCTGGAGTCGCATCAACCAGGAGCTGTGGCCGGCCACGCGTTACGACGATCCGTTGGGGCCGCAGACCGGTGGCACGCTCTACTATCGGGTCACCGCGGTCAGCCAGGACAATCGTCAGAGCCCGCCTTCGGTAGTGGTACAAGTCAGGCTGCGTGATACCACCCCGCCGTTGCCACCGCGCATCGTTCAGGCATCAGGGGTCGATGGTCGGGTACGCCTGCAAGTGCAAGCGGCCCGCCCGGTGGCCGATACGCTACACATTTACGTCCTCCGGGGGGGTAGTGCCGAGGCTCCGGGTCTGGTTATCGGCAAGCCTCTGAAGGGTACGGACAGGCGCTATGAAGACCGTTGGGTCAAGCCCGGACATACCTACTGGTATCACCTGGTCGCCTACGATGCGGCCGGTAACCGCAGCGCGGCCAGTGATGCCATAGCGGTGCGCGTCGGGGCGCCGATCATGCCGAAACCGGATGCACCTCAAGTACATTTCGAGTCCCAACCGTTGCCACGGGTGATCGTGCAGTTTGCGGCACCACCCAAGGGTCTGACCGTGTTGGTGCAACGCTCCGAAGATGGTGAACACTGGCAGAACGTGGCTGGGCCGACCACAGAAGCTCAGGCGCAGGATCTGGTCCCGAGCCAGGGCAGTGCCTATTACCGCATCCGCTATCGTGCGGCCGACAGCAGCATCGGGCCGGCATCCGCCAGCGTGGAGGTACGCCGTGACTGACTCATCCGGCGGGCGGCCTGCGAGGATTGCCCGCCCTATACACCACACAACCAAGGCGATCAGGGTTGGTCGCCGTAGGCACTGGCTGCCCTATTTGGCCATGGCGCTGGGCCTATTGGTCGTGGCCTGCTCGAAGGCCCCGACTGGGCCTGCACTCCTGTCCAAGATCGATCCTTGCGGCGGTCTGACGGTTGCCGACGCGGCGGCTATTCTGAAGATCCCGGTAAAGGATTTGCGAGGACCACGAAGCAACAGGATTTTCAGTTGCTCGTATGGGTCCAGGTCGCGGCGTCTGTTGACGTTGAACTTCAGCATCTACGTCGAGGCTTCCCCCGCTAAGGCTCAGCGCGCCCTTGATGCGCTGAGACAGAGCCTGGCTGTGCTCTCGCCGATCATCGTCGTGGACCAACTCGGTGATGAGGCCTATCGTGCTCCCGATCCCAGAGTGGGACAATTACTGCTGCGCAAGGGCAGTGTTTGGGTCGATATCGTGACCCCTAGCAATGGGGCTTCACAACGGCGCATCGCGCGGATCGTGTCGGCGCATTTGCCATGAGCCGGCACGTAAATCGAAAGAGGGCCTTGTTTGGGCCCATCTACCTGGTGGTATGGGTGTTTGTCACCATGGTCTTTATGGTCGGCACCGTGTTCGCCGCTACCCATTGCCATCACGATGTCCGGGGTAGCCATGATTCGCCGCTGGTGTCGCGTTACGCGGGCTCCTGGATCATTGGCTATCAGCATCTTCGTTATGGTGCACTGCTGTTACCGTTGAGTAAGTCGAAGCATGCGGCGCTGGACAAGACGCAGCGGGAAGAGGGTGAGCTGACCCGTATCCTGTACGTCAATCCCCCCCAGAGGTCGGCACTGGAGGTATTCCGCAATTACCAACAAGCCCTGGCGAATGCAGGCTTCAAGACCTTGTTCGAATGCGCAGGCAAGGCCGGTTGCGGCACGCTGTTTAGTGCCGCGATCTATCCTATATCGCAAGAGTTCACCCGCTCGCAACAGGCGCAGTTCGCCCTCTCGGGAGTCGAGGACCAGTATTTTCTCAGTGCCCGGTTGACGGCCGCCGCCGGCCGTTCCGCCTTTGTGTCGCTGTACGTCGCCACCGACAAGAACCAGGCGGGGGTATATCGGGGCGCGGATCGAGTTATGACCCTGTTGCAAGTGGTTCGCTCCCGGGCGATGCAGACCGGGCAGGTGCAGGTCGACGCCGCTACGCTGGCGCGCGGTCTGGCGCACAACGGGCACATCGCCTTGTACGGGGTGTACTTCGATACCGACAGGGCGCGTCTGAAACCCACATCGCGTGCGCAACTGGCCGAAATGGCAGCCTTTTTGAGGGCGAACCCCCAGGTGAAAGTTTACGTTGTCGGCCACACGGATAATCACGGCACCCTGGCCCACAACCTTGATCTGTCACGCCGCCGCGCCGCCGCAGTGGTCGCGGTGCTGGTCAGGCAATACCACGTGGCGACCGACCGGCTTGCAGCCGA
>QILI01000001.1 GCA_003233305.1 Mizugakiibacter sp. | reverse complement strand
CGCGAGCCAGATCCATCAGAATGATGTTGATGCGGCGCAGCGTGTCGCAGAACTCGGCAATCCCGTCGTGGGGTTCGATCTGCGTCGTATAGGGGTTCCATTCCAAGCCTAGGCCCTCGACAAATTGGTGTGAGAATTCCAGCCAGTCGACCTCAGGGTAAGCAATCGTATGGGCGTTGAAATTGCCAACCGCGCCATTGATCTTGCCGGCAATACCCAATGTTGCCAGTTGCTGGCGTTGGCGCTGCAGGCGAGCCACCACATTGGCCAGCTCCTTGCCCAGGGTGGTCGGTGAGGCCGGTTGCCCATGAGTACGCGAGAGCATCGGCAGCGCCGCGTGCTGGTGGGCCAAATCACGCAGCTGTTCGAGCAGCCCATCCAGGGCCGGTAGCAGAACCTGGCTGCGGGCATCGCGCAGCATCAAGGCGTAGGCAAGATTATTGATATCCTCGCTGGTGGCCGCAAAATGCACGAATTCCCGGGCTGCCGCCAGCTCGTCACCCATGTGCTGCTTGAGAAAATACTCCACGGCCTTGACGTCGTGATTGGTTTCCTTTTCGATAGCCTTGATGCGCGCGCCGTCATCAATATCGAATGTGTCGATCTTCTCTAGCAACTGGGTACGGACAGCGTGACTGAATGAGGGCAGCTCGGTAATCCCCGGATGGTCAGCAAGGGCCAGCAGCCAACGCACCTCAATCTCTACGCGACGTTGCATCAGACCCCATTCACTGAAGATGGGTTGCAGGGTAGCGGTCTTGCCGGCGTAGCGGCCATCCAGAGGTGAAAGGGCAAGCAGGGCAGGGTGATCCATCGTAAAAACCGTAAGCATATAGGCGCTCATTGTACATCGGAGCGGTATACTTATCGGCTCCAATTTCCCATCCGACAGGATCTAAACATGAGCAAGTTCCGCATCGAACATGACAGCATGGGTGAACTCAAAGTCCCCGCTGATGCGCTCTATGGCGCCCAGACCCAGCGGGCGGTGCAGAACTTTCCGATCTCCGGTTTGCGTATGCCCCGGGCCTTCATCCGGGCACTGGGTCTGATCAAAGCTGCCGCAGCCCAGACCAATGCCGAGTTGGGACATTTGCAGAAGACCCGGGCTCACCTCATCCGTACTGCAGCAGACCGGGTGGCCAAGGGCGAGTTCGATACACAGTTTCCCATCGATATTTTCCAGACTGGGTCGGCAACCAGCTCCAACATGAATGCCAACGAAGTCATCGCCCATCTTGCCTCGGCTGCCAGCAAGAAACCCATCCACCCCAACGATCACGTCAATATGGGGCAGAGTTCCAACGATGTGATCCCGACAGCGATCCATGTCAGTGCCACGCTCGAATGCAGTGAGCAGTTGTTACCGGCCTTGAAGCACCTGCAGAAAACGATCAACAAGCGTGCTCGTGGCCTGACAAAAGTGGTCAAAACCGGGCGCACCCATCTGATGGATGCGATGCCGTTGACTTTCGCTCAGGAACTCTCCGGCTGGTCGGCACAGATCGGCTCAGCGATTCAGCGCATCGAAGATGTGCTGGAGGGTATGCGCCGTTTGCCGCAAGGTGGTAGCGCAGTAGGCACAGGAATCAATGCCGACCCCGGTTTTGGAGCGGGGGTAGCAGCCGAGCTGAGTCGCATGAGCAAAGTAAAATTTGTCTCGGCCGACAACTTTTTTGAAGGTATTTCTGCTCAGGATGATGCTGTGGCGCTGTCTGGTCAGCTCAAGACCCTGGCCTGCGCCTTGATGAAAATCGCTAACGATTTGCGCTGGATGAATTCGGGTCCGCTGGCAGGGTTGGGGGAAATCGAGTTGCCGGCCCTGCAGCCTGGATCGTCGATTATGCCGGGCAAGATCAACCCGGTGGTGCCTGAGGCCGTGACCATGGTCTGTGCCCAGGTTATCGGTAACGATGCCGCCATCACCGTCGGCGCTCAGGCGGGAAATTTTCAGCTCAACCTGATGCTGCCGATGATTGCCTACAATCTGCTGCAGTCCATCGAGATTCTAGCCAATGCCTCGCGCATTCTGGCCGATACCGCGATCGCCAATTTCAAGGTCAATCAGGCCCATATCGACGAAGCACTATCGAAGAACCCGATTCTGGTCACGGCACTTAATCCGGTGATTGGCTACGAGCAGGGCGCGGCCACGGCCAAGCAGGCCTACAAGCAGAAGCGGCCCATTATCGAAGTGGCCATGGAGACCACGGGTTTGTCTCGTGAAAAACTGGAGGTCTTGCTCAATCCGCTGCAACTGACCGAGGGCGGTATCCAGAAAAAGTAGTCATTCCGAATCGCCCTGAGCGGCAAGAGCGGCAAGAGCGGGGTCAGTTCTCGCATTGTAACATTTCCACAACCAATGCGATGTGTTGAATGGGTACAACGAAAGGCGGATATACATGGACAAATGTTACAATGCGAGAACTGACCCCGCTCTTGCGTTGCACTCAGCGGTCTTCGGCCTCAGACATCCCGCAGCACCAGCAGCCGCTCCTCACTCATGTCGGCGATGGCCCAGCGAATACCCTCACGACCGCAGCCAGAGCGTTTCACGCCGCCATAGGGCATGTTGTCAACCCTGAAACTGGGAATATCACCGACCACCACTCCACCCTGTACTAACTCATCCCAGGCTTGCATGGTGTGGCTCAGATCATTGGTGAACACTCCAGCCTGTAGTCCGAAGTCGGAATCGTTGATTGCGGCAAGAGCGGCATCGAAGTTGTCAAAGGCTTCGATCATGGCCACCGGACCAAAAACTTCATCCCGATAGATGATGCTGTCATGCGCTACGTTTTCGAGCACACAGGCCTCGACCATGGTGCCCTGACGTGAGCCACCGCAAAGTACTTTCGCACCTTGTTCGACGGCTGCATTGATCCACTGCTCAATACGCTGCGCAGCGGGCTCGTCGATAACCGGGCCAATAAAGGTCTCTGTTCTCTTCGGGTCACCGGATTTTAAGGTCTTTGCTCTGGCGATAAAGCGGCTGCGAAAATCATCATAAAGTGATTGATGCACGAAGATACGCTGCACGCTGATGCAGCTTTGCCCGGACTGGTAATAGGCCCCGGTAATGATCCGGTCGATGACGAATTCCATACGTGCTGATTGGTCAGCATCGACGATACAACCGGCGCTGCCACCCAGTTCCAGCACCACTTTCTTGCGTCCTGCTTGGCTCTTGAGTTGCCAACCGATCTGGCTGCCGGTAAACGACAATAGCTTGAGCCGCTCGTCTTGCACGAATGGCCCGGCATGTGCGCCGGTGACCGGAAGGATTGAAAACGCACCATCGGGAAGGTCGGTTTCAGCCAGGACTTCACCGATGATCAAGGCCCCGATGGGGGTGCGCTCCGAAGGTTTCAGAACAAACGGACAGCCCGCTGCAATGGCGGGTGCGACCTTGTGGGCAACCAGGTTGAGTGGAAAGTTGAACGGTGAAATAAACGAACAGGCCCCAATGGGTACACGCTTGATGAAGCCCCGATAGCCTTTGGCCCGTTCGGAGATTTCTAGATTCATCACCTGACCATCGATACGCACAGTTTCTTCGGCGGCCACTTTAAAGGTGTCGATCAGACGGGTCACTTCACCGTGAGCATCCTTGATCGGTTTGCCAGCCTCAATACATAGGGCCAGCGCCAGTTCCTCAGCGCGTTCGCGAAAGCGTTTGACACAGTGTTCGAGGATTTGCTGACGCTGGTAGGGACGCAATGCCCGCATCGGCGCTTCGGCGGCAACGGCGGCACTGATGGCTTGCTCCACCACCTGGTCATCGGGCAGGGCTACGCGCGTAGCGATCTTGCCTGAGTATTTGTCCAGCACTTCGAGGTCGGCATTAGGTTGTTGCGGCTGGTTAGCCAGGTAATAGGGATAACGTTCCTTGAGCATGAGGGGTTCCTTGTGAGGGGGGTTAAAGTGCGGCGCTGAGGCGGGGGATCTCGTCATCCAGCACCGCATGATTGACGGAATAATCAATCGCTAGGTCGATCAAATGTACGCCACCTTCGCTGAAGGCGCGTTCCAGCGTCGGGGCGAAATCATCGGCACGGGCCGGTCGGTGTCCGTGGGCTCCGTGGGCCTCGGCAAAGGCAACAAAATCGGGGTTGCCAAAGGCCATCCCATATTCGGGGAACCCCATTTCTGCCTGTTTCCAACGGATCATTCCGTAGCCATCGTCATGCAACAGCAGGATGACCAGGTCGAGCTGCAGACGCACGGCTGTTTCCAGTTCCTGAGCATTCATCATGAAACCGCCATCGCCACAAATAGCCAGAACGCGGCGTTCTGGATAGACCATCTTTGCGGCCATCGCTGAGGGCAGGCCGGCACCCATCGAGGCTAGGGCATTGTCCAGTAGGATCGTATTCGGCAGCTTAGCCAGGTAATAGCGGGCATACCAGATCTTGTACATACCGTTGTCGAGACACAGCATGCCGTCATCGGGCATGATCTTGCGGGTGTCATCGACTATCCGTGCCGGATGCATGGGAAATCGTGAATCTTCAGCATGTTCTCGCAATTGGGCGTGAAAGGCATCACGCACCCGGTCGAAGAAACTGAAATCCCAGTGCGATGGGGCCGTAAGTTCCTGGGTCAGGCGTTTGATGGTGTTGGCAATATCGCCCACCACCTCGATCTGTGGGAAGTAAACCGAATCAACTTGGGCCGAGGAAAAGTTGATATGGATGACAATGCGGCGCCCCCGATGCATGAAGAAGGGTGGCTTTTCGACCACATCATGGCCGACATTGATAATCGTATCGGCCGCATCGATGGCCCGGTGTATGAAGTCACCCGCCGATAAGGTCGCGTTGCCGAGCCACAGGGGGTGATTCTCGTCGATCACCCCTTTGCCCATCTGCGTAGTGAAAAAGGGGATGTGCAGCGTGTCAATCAGGTTACGCAAGGCTTGTGCGGTGCGTTGACGATTGGCCCCGGCTCCAAGCATCAGCAGCGGATGTTTTGAATCGTGAATGGCCTGTACCGCTTGCTGAAGTGCGGCCTCATCAGCGGTAGGACGACGGGCATATTCAGTCGGCAGTAAAACGGGATCTTCGATGTTGTCGCGGGCCACATCTTCGGGTAGTTCGAGATGCACCGCACCCGGCCGCTCTTCTTCGGCCCGGCGAAAGGCCTCGCGGATGCGGGCGGGGATACTTTCCGCCGATACAATCTGTTGGGTGTATTGGGTCAGCGAATGCATCATATCGACCACATCGACCAGTTGGAACAAACCCTGCTTGTGCATCCGGATTGGCTTCTGACCGGTGATCATCAGCATCGGCATGGCCCCAAGCTGGGCGTAGGCGGCGGCGGTGACCAGATTGGTAGCGCCAGGGCCGAGCGTGGCCAGGGCCACACCCGCTTCACCGGTCAACCGCCCCCAGGTGGCCGCCATGAATCCCGCGGCCTGTTCGTGCCGGGTCACGACCAGGCGAATGGAGGAATTACGTAGCGACTCGACCAAGTCGAGATTTTCTTCGCCAGGTACGCCGAAGATGCACTTCACGCCCTCGGCTTCCAATGCCTTGACAAATAAATCGGATGCTTTCACGGACAGTCCTTCCGGTCCATTGACCGTGTCGGAGGCGTCCGGCCGGTATTACCGGGCGCGGGTGAGGGGTAAAAAAGTGCTTTGCAGCTCTTTGCCGAGAAATGGAGTGTGGCACAGCGTGGCACCCTACAGGACGCTTGGGGCAACAGGAACCGGGTATTGGTACCCCGTTCAGTTTATTCAATAATTTCCAGTTTCACTCGACCATCGGCAAGTTGGGCTTGGAGTTTCTGGCCGGGCTCGAGCGTGGCTACCGAACGGATAACGTGTCCTTGGGCATCGAGAAGAATTGCATAGCCGCGTTCCAGTGTCGCCAGCGGCCCTAGTGCCTGCAGGGTTCGGAAACTTTGTGTCAGAGCCGAATGAGCTCGTTCGATACGCTGTCTCCAAGCCCGTTGCAGGCGGCGGTGCAATGCTTCAAGCGCCTGCTTGCGAAAGTTAAGCTGCCGATACGGATCCAGGCCCTGAAGACGCAGCAAGGCCTGACTCAGGCGATGAGCGCGTTCGCGCTGTTGTTTGGCCAGGATCTGCTGCAGTTGCCGCTGCAGTACCCGCAGGTGTTCACGATCAACATTCAGTTGGGCTTGGGGATGTCGGGCCTGTAGGCGGGCCTGTAGGTAATCAAGGTGTTGTGCGGTGCTTTGCAGTTGGCGTCGGACCCAGCGGGTCAAGCTCTGCTGATAGGTGAGCAGACGTGAATACAATACGGACTGATCGGGGGTCACCAACTCGGCGGCGGCAGAGGGGGTCGGAGCGCGCAGATCCGCTACAAAATCGGTGATACTGAAATCGGTTTCATGGCCGACTGCCGAGACTACGGGCGTTGTACAGGCGGCAATGGTGCGGGCCAAGATCTCGTCGTTGAACGGAGCCAGGTCTTCGGCCGAGCCGCCACCTCGAGCCAGGATCAAGACATCATAGCGATGACTGGCGTCGGCAATGCTGAGCTGTTCTCTGATCTCGGCTGCCGCGCCGGTTCCTTGTACGGGTACCGGAAGTAAATCGACTTCGAGCAGTGGAAAACGTCGTGATAGAACATTGATGATGTCACGGATGACCGCTCCGCTGGGTGAGGTCAGTACCCCGATACGACGGGCAAAACGTGGCAGTGATTTTTTTCGGCTCTCATCAAAGAGCCCTTCGGCGGCGAGCCGCGCCTTGCATTGTTCAAACGCCCGAGCCAGTGCCCCGGCCCCCGCTTCCTCCAGGTGTTCGACAATCAACTGAAACTCGCCACGCGGCTCGTACACACTGGCCCGAGCCCGGAGCAGAACCTGCATGCCGTTCTCTGGTTTGAAGCGCAATGCCGAGGTACGGGGCCGGAACATGGCGCAGCGGACCTGGGCTGAGGCATCTTTGAGGCTGAAGTACCAGTGACCGGATGCCGGACGGGCCAAGTTGGAAAGTTCGCCTTCGATCCAGATCATCGGCAAGGCGTCCTCGATCAGGGTCCGGGCCAGCCTGTTGAGGTCGCTTGGGGTGAGAATTTCATTACTGGTGTGCATGCGGCCCACATTCTAGTCCCCCACCTACAGGGAGAGCAGCAGCTTTGTTGCCTTGGATACTGAGTGCCCGCAGATGGATAATAAAGGGGCATCATTCCGGGTGCAGATCAGGGATCCAGCGTGCGGTCGTTGGCATGAGATATCATATTGAGTAGTCAAATACCTACTGCGTAGCCATAACTTCTTTCACCGGATACCCGCTCGCACGGGAATAGCGAAGACGGCTGTGGCCCGCTTGTTTCCTATTACCTTTTCCCGGCTGCAACCTGATGGGAGCCGGGGCCATACTCGAACCACTCGCTACGGGTTTTCGAGGTGCCCGCTTGGTTGAGTCAAGGTTTTCGCAGCCGCTTCCAGACCAGGCTTATGCCAATCCATATCATCACGGCAGATAGTGGCCAGGCCAGCCAAGCGGGCCTGAACAGGCCAATCCCACCCAAAGTCAGCAGGATCAGCGCGGTATTAGTCAGCAGACCACGTTCAGAGCGACCCATGTCGCGGTGTGGAAGCAACGTGGCCCCGACCGTATTGACCAGGCGCACGGCTCCGGCGGCGGTTCGTCCCGAGTTACCACGCTGTCGAGGGTGTTTCGGCTGAGTCGTGCCGGGTAGTGGCCGGGCCCGGCGTCCGGCCAGTAGAAGTTCGGTGGCGTTGTCAAGATCCGTCAAGTATTGCGTGGTCATGAGTTCAGCGAAACCCGTATCTTCGATCGCTACGTCAATCTCGAGGTTGGCCAGCCAACTTGAAAGGTTGAGATTTGATGAGCCGATCCGGCTCCAGCGGCCGTCGGCAACCGCCGTCTTGGCGTGCATCATTGAGCCATTCCACTCAAACACGCGGACCCCAGCCTCAAGCAGTGAGCGGTAGGTCGAACGGCCGACAGCTGCAACAGCGCGTAGATCGCTGCTTCCGGGAATCAGTAGGCGCACATCCACGCCATCACATGCTGCTGCGGAAAGAGCCTGAACATAAGAGGGTAGAGCCACAAAATACGCATCGGCAATCCATAATCTCTGTTCAGCCAGCGTGGCCACCAGATGGTCAAGTCGGAACATCGAAGCACTGGCCGGGGTACTGGCAATGACTCGCAAGGTGATCGCCCCCTGATCGGTAAGTTCAGGATCCGGAATATGTTCGGTTGGCCCCAAGCTGGCCCAAGAGGATTCGAAGGCCTGAATCAGCTCGCGGACAGCTGGACCCCTGATATGTATACCCGTGTCCCTCCACGGAGCGATACCACGGTGTGGCTGACCCAGCCATTGGGAGGCAATGCAGACTCCCGATACTGAGCCCCATTGCCCATCTACGACTAACAGTTTGCGGTGGTCCCGGCTGATCCAGCCGAATGGTTCGCTGAAGTGAATAGGATTGTAGAAACGTACTTCACCACCCGCCTTCAGAAAAGGTTTCCAGAAGCCCCGGCTACCAAGTTTCTTACAGCCCAGCCAATCCACGACCAAGCGTACTCGCAGGCCTGCTCTGGCTCGTTCACAGAGCAGAGACAGAAAGGCTTGACCCACCGAGTCATTAGCGAAAATGTAGTTTTCCAAACGAATACTATGCTTGGCTCCGGCAATGGCCTCCTGCCAACAAGCGTAGTGTTGGGGTGCATCAATCAGCAAGTCGACCTTGTTGCCGGCACTCAAGGGGGCGCCCGTAGCCCGCCCCAAGGCTGCTTCAGCTTGGGCTCGCAAGCATGGATCTCGATTCGGATTGGGCAGCATGAATTAAGAATACCGGGCGGGGTGGGTACTTTTCAGCGCACTAAACCACTCAATCACCAACGATCTATGTGGCACAATACAACAATCTGGAAGTAGGAGCTTCCGTTAATCAAGTGTCTGCAAGTCCGAATTAACCATCTTATTTTTCGACCAGCCGCTGGGTGAAAAATCAGCAGGTATGCTACCCGGGACGGGTTGGCGATGAAGTTTTCCGGATGTCGCAAGCGGGCCTTGTTTGAGGATGGACTAAGGATTGATGATTATGGATACGGTTCAAGCATACGCAGGGCTGGTGGCTGGGTTGGGGGCACGGCACCCCGCGACGGATTCCTTTCCCTCCAGTGTACGGGGTATGAGCGAGCGCATTGCGCAGCTACCACTTGCCAATCCGGAACTGGCATCGCGTGAGTTGAGTAAGTTACTGCATGAGCATCTGAGTACCATCTGGTCGGGGCGAGACAGGGCCGAGACATTGAGTTTTCTACGCCGTACAGTCCTGCAGCTCGATAGCGGTTTCGAGCGACAGATTCTCAGTGAAGCTTTTCCCCTGACCAAAGCGAAGTTTCACATGGCAACTACGGCTGTTGCCATGCATACAGTGCTGACGCAGGGCTATTCGCTGGCCATTCATGAGTTGTGCGCCCCCAAGGGTAAATTGCCGTTCATGCGTAAAAAACTGGTTGCTGAGTTGCTGGTTTTGGCTTTGACTCACTTGGGTTGGAGCATGCATTGGCAACATCGTTTGTACCGAAAGCTCTCCAGCCGGCTTTGGGCGCTTGCACATGCCTTGTACGCTTTTTCGGCACAGCTTGGTTTGAATGACCGGTCAGTTTTAATTAAGCATCATAGAGCCAGTTCTCGTGACTGCTATGCCCATCTGCTTTTATTTGCATTGGGCAATCCTTATGGCCTTACCATTCCGGAAATGAACGAGGCCTTTGCCTTGACTGAGGTATTGTCGCCACGTTGCCGCTTGGCAGAGGGACTTGAAGAAGGGATTGCAGTGGATGCAGGTACCGACGGTGGGCCTGGTTACTTGCCTGAGGAGCGGGTAAGCGGTAGCCCTGGCGGATTGAGCATAGACGTAGTGTCGGTACGAGAGCTGATCAACGAAAATATCGGATTGCGCCCCGGTAAAGCCCAAACTCTTCATTTCAGGATCAACAATAAGGACCGCGAATTTTCTCGCCCCTTCATTGATCGCCTGTTGGTGGCGTGGTGTGGCGTAGCTGCACGCAATCGTCAACGCATGCCTGCCGGGCATTGTCTGGAGGTGGTGGTCGGTTTACATAGCGTTCATCGTGCTTTGACGGGGGGGGCTAAATTTGATGAATTCATGGTTCGGATTCATGGCGCAGGCATTTCCCTGGATTCACAAGAGCAAGGTGCTTCGTGGGCCATTCGAGAGGGCAGTGCGGGACTACTGATATGGCAGGTTGAAGTGTTGGACCAAGGCCTTGGTGGTTATCGATTGCAGTGGCCGTTCGATACAGCAACACGCATCAAGGTCGGTGAGCTGGTGGCCTTGGCTCTGCCAGTCGAAATGGAGGCCCGCAGGGAATGGATGATTGGGGCGGTTCGTTGGTTACGGGTAACTGAACCGGGACAGATTGAAACCGGGGTGGAGCTATTGGCCCGACATGTCTTGGCCGCAGCGATTCGGATTCCGGATAGCAATGGCTTGTTGGGAGCCCCGGTACGCGCTTTGTATTGTCGCGACAATGGTGGACATGCGGTGTTTGTTTCAAACCTTTTTAGTCAAAAATCTAAGATACTGGAACTGAATGTGCCCGATGATCCCAGTGATTGGCACCCCCTCCCTTCCGTACAGCTTTTCGAAAGCAATCAATACACTACGGTTTCTGCTTCCTATCTACGTATTGACCTGCAAGATGCGAAGCCAGCGGGACAGAATAGCTGATGCTGACATGATGGTTTGCCAATGACCCGCACCCCTTGTACGGAACCGATTCGTCAGCAGAGTGTTGCACGCCGTAAAAGCGTGGCAGTGGCCATAGGCAAGGTCCGGATTGGTGGCGATGCACCGATTGTAGTTCAGTCGATGACCAATACCGATACCGCTGACGTGAACGCTACTACGCGTCAGGTTGCTCAGCTGGCACGAAGTGGTTCAGAGCTGGTACGGATTACGGTCAATACCCCCGCAGCGGCTACCGCCGTAGCAAAAATTCGTGATCGCCTGGACATGATGGGGGTGGGGGTTCCACTGGTCGGTGATTTCCACTACAACGGGCATCAGTTGCTGGCACAAGAACCTGCCTGTGCCGAGGCACTTGCCAAGTATCGAATCAATCCAGGTAATGTAGGATTTGGCAAACGCAAGGATACGCAATTTACGGCCATTATTGAGACTGCCTTGCGGTATCAGCGTCCGATCCGAATCGGAGTGAATTGGGGGTCGCTCGATCAGGCGTTGCTGGCTAGGCTCATGGATGAAAATCATGCCCGGTCAGTTTTCTGGGATGCATCAACCGTGGCTCGTGAGGCTCTGATTCGCTCGGCACTCGACTCGGCGGAACGGGCTGAACAGTTAGGTTTGTCGAGGGATCGTATTGTCATCTCGTGTAAGGTCTCAGGTGTCCAGGAGCTGATTGCGGTATATCGCGATCTGGCTGCTCGCAGCAATTACGCTCTGCATCTTGGATTGACTGAAGCTGGCCTGGGCTCGAAAGGTATTGTCGCTTCGACGGCGGCATTGGCCGTGCTGTTGCAAGAGGGTATTGGCGACACCATTCGTGTCTCGTTGACCCCTGAACCAGGAGAGTCGCGTACCCGTGAAGTTGTGGTAGCTCAGGAGATTCTGCAAACGCTTGGTTTGCGGGCATTTACGCCCATGGTCAGTGCCTGCCCAGGTTGTGGACGTACCACCAGTAGTTTGTTCCAGGAATTGGCTAAGGCGGTGCAAGAGCATGTTCGCTCCTGCATGCCGGAATGGCGCATCAATTTTCCCGGTGTGGAAAATCTGCGCCTTGCGGTCATGGGCTGTGTGGTCAATGGTCCGGGAGAATCCCGGCGCGCTGATCTGGGTATTTCATTACCGGGAACCGGTGAAGCACCTGCGGCCCCGGTTTTCGAGGATGGCAAGAAAACTGTAACTCTTCGTGGAGACGATATCACCGGTGACTTTCTACAGATTGTAGATCGCTATGTTGCACGTCGTTTCGCACCACAGGTGGATGATGAGAAAATTATTTCTCGGTAGTCGATCTGTATGAGCACGGTGGCAATCCCCGTACTCACTGTTGACGGTCCTTCGGGTGCGGGCAAGGGTACCGTCAGCCGCTTGATTGCGTCACGCCTGGGCTGGCATCTGCTGGATTCCGGAGCTCTGTATCGTGCGGTCGGTTATGCTGCCTGTATGTCAGGCGTTGACATGTCGAATGTCGAGGTAGTAACTCGTATCGCCACCATGACCCGGATTGTCTTCCATGACCCGGGGGCCGGAGGCGAGATTAGAGTCATGGTCAACGGTGCCGATGTCACTGACGAAATCCGCACCGAGGCGTGTAGTGCGACTGCCTCCGCTATAGCAGCCATGCCGAGTGTGCGCGAGGCATTGCTCGATAAACAGCATTCATTTCGCAGTCCTCCGGGCCTGGTTGCAGATGGTCGGGATATGGGTACGGTCATTTTTCCGGATGCGGCGTACAAGGTTTTTTTGACTGCCAGTACAAAAGAAAGAGGGCGTAGACGTTATAAGCAGTTGAAGGAAAAGGGTGTCATGGTTAGACTTAGCGATCTTACACGCGAGATCGAAGCCCGTGATGCCCGTGATGCGTCGCGTAAGGTGGCACCACTCAGACCTGCACGGGATGCTCTACAAATAGATACGACCGGTAGATCGGTCGAAAACGTCGTGGAGAAAATTGTAGCGTTGGTCTGTTCTGGGTGAAGAGATGACCAGCGTTTTGGGACCGCACCCGTAGTGGGTGGGGAATGACAACGGCGTGTTATGCGCCCATAACCGGCCAGCCAACACTTTGTAGTGTGGCGGTGGCCATGACTTTATGGAACCTACATGAGCGAGAGTTTTGCCGAACTGTTTGAAGAAAGTCAGATCCTTACCAACCTGAAACCCGGTTCAATTGTTTCGGGCTTTGTGGTGGACATCCGTTCGGATGTTGTGATGATCAATGCCGGCCTGAAGAGCGAAGGGGTGATTCCGCTCGAACAGTTCAAGAATGAACAGGGCGAGGTCGAAGTCCAGATTGGTGATGAGGTGAAGGTTGCCTTGGAATCAATTGAAGACGGTACTGGCGAGACCAAACTCTCGCGTGAAAAGGCCAAACGTTCGATGGTCTGGGATGTGCTTGAGGAGGCCCAGACGGAAGACCAGAACATTACCGGACGTATTACCGGCAAGGTCAAGGGTGGCTTCACCGTTGACGTAAATGGAGTGCGTGCGTTCCTTCCTGGATCGTTGGTGGATGTGCGTCCAGTACGTGATCCAGCCTATCTGGAAGGTAAGGATCTTGAATTCAAGATCATCAAGCTCGACCGCAAGCGCAACAATCTGGTGGTCAGCCGCCGCGCGGTGGTGGAGAGCGAATTCTCTGTGGAACGCGAGCAGCTGCTCGAACGCCTGGTCGAGGGTGCCGTATTGAAGGGGGTAGTCAAAAACCTCACCGACTACGGTGCGTTTGTCGATCTTGGTGGTATTGACGGTTTGCTGCACATCACCGATATGGCCTGGAAGCGGGTGCGGCATCCTGCTGAAGTCGTTAATGTCGGTGATGAACTTGAGGTTCGGGTGCTGAAGTTCGATCGCGAACGTAATCGCGTTTCGCTCGGTCTCAAGCAATTGGGTGATGACCCCTGGATTAATATTTCCCGCCGCTATCCCGTCAACAGTCGCCTGTTCGGGAAAATTAGTAACGTTACCGATTACGGTTGCTTTGTCGAAATCGAACCGGGTGTGGAAGGCTTGGTGCATGTATCGGAGATGGACTGGACCAATAAAAACGTCAACCCGGCCAAGGTGGTACAGGTGGGTGACGAGGTCGAAGTCATGGTGCTGGATGTGGACGAGGAACGCCGTCGGATTTCACTGGGGATCAAACAGACCCGGGCCAATCCATGGGAAACCTTCGCCGTCATGTACAAGAAGGGCGATCGGGTCAGCGGCGCGATCAAGTCGATTACTGATTTCGGTATCTTCGTTGGGCTGGACGGTGGCATCGATGGGCTGGTGCATCTATCTGACCTATCCTGGAACATGACCGGCGAGGAGCTAGTCCGCAACTTCAAAAAGGGTGAAGACGTTGAAGCTGTAGTCCTTGCAGTCGATCCCGAGCGAGAGCGTATTTCGCTGGGGGTAAAACAGCTTGAACAGGATCCGTTCGGTCAGTTTATGGGCAATACTCCACGTGGCAGTATTATCCACGGTCTGGTCAAAGAAGTAGATGCCAAGGGTGCCGTGATCAGTATTGAAGAGGGTGTTGAGGGCTATTTACGGGCTAACGATATCACTCGCGAGCGGGTCGAGGATGCAACGCAGCATTTGAAGGTCGGGGACAAGATCGAAGCCAAGTTCACCGGTATGGATCGTAAGAGTCGCCTGCTACAACTATCTATCCGTGCTAAGGATAACGATGAACTGCAGGAATCCCTTGCAGAATATCAGAGTGCTGCGGGGGGTACGACTAAGTTGGGGGCACTGCTCAAGGAGCAGTTGAATAAGGATTGATTCACTATCGATGCCCGCGGCGGGTCAAAATTTGATCCGTCGCGTCCTTGGAGTGAGACCACTATGACTAAATCCGAGCTGATTGTTGCGTTGGCACGTACTCAACAACATCTGGCTTCTATCGATGTCGAAATCGGTGTTCGCAATATATTGGCACAGATGACCGAAGCGCTCTCCAACGGTGAGCGCATAGAAATTCGAGGCTTTGGAAGTTTCACGCTCCACTATCGCAAGCCACGTATTGGTCGCAACCCCAAGAGTGGCGTGGCCGTAGCCTTGCCTGGCAAGCACGCTCCGCATTTCAAGCCGGGCAAGGCGCTGCGAGAACGAGTGGATAGTGCCCAATTAAAATTGCAATCATGACGTTGCCGGGGTTCCGGATTACCCTGTAAAGAGTATTTGCGGGAATGAGACCGGATTTGAGAAAGAATGTTCGCTCCTTCAGCATATGTCACGTAGGATAATTCATCGAATCAGCTCGCTTTTCGTGGTCTGACTCGATCTCGCCGCCAAGCGAGTACTGTTGCTGTTCGGATCTTGAGTTGAGTAAGGGGTGGCTATGCGCTGGCTGTGGCTGTTCTTGCTGGTTATTTTTGTAATGTTTGGGATTGTCGTGGCGGCCCTGAACCCCGGCACGGTGCACTATGACTTAGCTTTTGTTGAGATGAATGTTGCCAAGGGAACAGCTCTTCTTGTGGCGCTGATCCTTGGTTGGCTGCTAGGCGGGCTTACCGCTTGGATCGGAGGGGGGATATCGCGTGGAAAGTTGAAGCGCGGAACGGCGCGCAAAGACGAGGCGGAAGCGCGCGCCGACGATACATGAATCCCTTATATCTGCTATTCCTTTTGCTCCCCTTAGCTTTTCTATCGGGCTGGTGGGCGGCACGGAAGCGTGCCGTGCAGCATTCCGGAGCTCGGGTCAATGAACTATCTTCCAGCTACTTTCGAGGTTTAAATTATCTGCTCAACGAACAGCCTGATAAGGCCATAGAAATTTTTCTACAATTAGCAGAGAGTAACCGAGACGCAGTAGAAACCCACCTGGCCTTGGGTAACCTGTTCCGGCGCCGTGGCGAGATGGAACGAGCTATTCGCGTACACCAGAATCTGATTTCACGCCCCAAGTTGAGCGATGAGCTGAAGACCATCGCACTTCTGGAATTGGGTGAAGATTACATGCGGGCGGGATTGCTTGATCGAGCTGAAACGCTGTTTGCCGACCTGGTGGCGATGAATGCACAGGCTCCATCAGCCCTGCAACATCTGATCGGTATCTGTCAACATGAGCGTGACTGGCACAAGGCAATCGACTATTCGCGCCAGCTCGAAGGTTTGGTCAGTGAGTCGCAGGGTGTGCAGATTGCCCATTTCTACTGTGAACTGGCTGAACGCTCACATACTCATGGGGCCCTGGATGAAGCCCATGAGTATCTGCAGCATGCCCTGCAGGCACATCCTGATTTCATACGGGCACTGATATTGGAAGGTGGTTTCCATGTTCAGCATGGCGATATAGATGAAGCTATTCTGACCTACGAGCACGCACTTAAAGCAGACATTGAGTATGTTCCGGAGATCTTGCCGCCGCTACTAGACTGCTATGCACGCACCCAGCAGATGGATAGGGCCGAGCACACTTTGCTCCACAGTTTGAAACAATATAACGGCATCACTCCAGCGATCGCCTTGGCGCGTTTGTATGCGAGTCGGGACGGTGAAAAGGAGGCCATCCGTTTTCTTACCGCACAATTACGGGAAAAACCATCCGTTCGTGGTCTCAGGGAATTGATTGAAACCACATTACGGAGTAGCCGGGGTGATGCCCGCGACAACCTCATGTTGTTGTCAGACTTAACCCACGCATTGCTTGAGGGACGCGCCATGTACCGTTGTCAGCATTGTGGTTTTGGAGCTCGTGCCCACCATTGGCAGTGTCCCAGTTGCAAGCGCTGGAGTACCGTACGCCCGGTACACGGCGTCGGCAACGAGTAACGCAAGGCTGCGGCGGTGGTATTTCAGCCCCCAACTCTGGAATGGGCGATGCTGTGGGTAGGGCTAATTTCTGCAATCATTACAGGGAACTTCTCAAAACCTACCGTACGTCTAACTATCGCTACGGTTCACTGAACGTTAGGCATTTTTGGACTGGCCTATGTTTCTTGGGACCTATATGCTGGCGCAGCGTTGTGGCTGCTCAGCAAGCGCTGCTGCCTGCATCGACAAGATCAACCAAGGGAATTGCATGCACCTGCATATTGAAGAGCTGTTTCATCAGCAAGAACAGTATGCGCCCACAGCGCATGTAAAACGGCATCTGGCAAAACCACGATCGGTTGCAAGAAAACGCCTTGACCACATATTGGGCGGTTTTTCTGAAGCAGTGGAAAATTTTCATGAGCCGGTTTTGTACGAGCTGATTTTCAATCTGCCACCTGGCTTCCAGGTACAGATGAAGCAAGGTTCTGCTGAGGTTATTCCTTTTGCGCGCGGCAGTTGGGGAGAGCAAGCATGAGTCGACCCTTACGCAAAGTAGTGTTTCCTGTTGCCGGATTGGGTACTCGGTTTCTGCCTGCAACCAAGGTGGTTGCCAAGGAGATGCTGCCTGTGCTCGACCGCCCATTGATTCAATATGCGGTTGATGAGGCCGTGGAGGCGGGTGCCGACACACTGATTTTTGTCACCAATCGCTACAAACATGCGATTGCTGATTATTTTGACAAGGCGTATGAGCTCGAAATCAAATTATCCGAAGCGGGTAAGGGTGATTTACTGGAGATTGTGCGTAATGTGTTGCCATCGCATGTGCGCTGCGTGTTCGTGACTCAACCGGAGGCACGCGGACTTGGACATGCCGTACTGTGCGCCCGACCGGTTGTTGGGGACGAGGCCTTTGGAGTCATTCTTGCCGATGATTTGATTCGTTCTCCCGGCGCCGGTGCGATGCGGCAGATGGCCGAGCTTGCCTCAACCCATGGGGCAGGGGTAGTCGCGGTCGAGGAGGTGGCACCTGCCGATACCGGCCGCTATGGCATCGTTGATGCCGAACCTATTTCCGAGCGCGCTGCACGTATCCGTTATGTGGTCGAAAAGCCTAAGCCTGAACAGGCCCCCTCCAATCTGGCCATTGTGGGTCGCTACCTGCTACCTGCCCGAATTTTTGATCTGCTGGAGTCAACTCAAATAGGTTCGGGAGGGGAAATCCAGTTGACGGATGCTATTGAAGCACTTTTGCATGAGCGTGAAGTGTTGGCCTATCGGTTTGATGGGCAGCGTTACGATTGTGGTAACAAAGCGGGTCTGGTCGGCGCCACTCTTGCCTTAGCTCTGGAAGATCCAGAACTGGCTCCGCTGGTTCGACAAGCGGTGATTGACAGAAGTCAAAACTGACTACGCCTCATCGGGGAAAGTAATGGGTATGGGAGGGTTTGTAACGATGGATTGCCAGCGGCGCGCGGTAGAACGTTATCTACAAACAGAAATCACAGGGCAGCCATTAGAAAGGGTGCCGGTGAGATGCAGTCAGACCTTTTTCTTGAGGAGTAGTCCGCTACCTATCGATACTTGATGGTACCGATCCCAGTATTTTTCGTAGCTAATTCATCAGCTCGGGATATCTTCTACCCCCCCCATTTGAGAGAGTCGCAGTCGATGCCGAAAAAACCTGCCTGGTCTTCCAACTATTACGCAGCGCATGCAAAAACGGTCAAGGTCTATCCTGAACTCACCGGCAGGGTGGATGCAGAGGTGGCCATTGTGGGGGGCGGCTATGCCGGTTTGGCCACCGCATTAGGTCTGGCTGAGCGTGGCGTTCAGGGGGTGGTATTGCTTGAAGCCGAGCACATCGGCTTTGGCGCTTCAGGACGAAACGCAGGTTTCGTCTTTTCTGGATATTCCTTAAGTGAAGCAGCCATGATTGCCAAGCTTGGGGTTGCTCGTGCCCGGGCACTGTATCTGGCGACGGGCCATGCCATTCAATTGATCCGCCGGCGCATCCATGAGTATCAAATTGACTGTGATGCTGTGGACGGGGGGGTGATCTGGGCCAACTGGTTTGAGGATCTTTCGATATTGCGTCGTCGTCAGCAACTTTTGCAGAAGCAATTTGGGGTGGTCTGGGAATGGCTGGATGAAGAAATGTTACAAGACCGTGTGCACAGCGCCCGCTATCACGGTGGGCTGTTCGAATCCGATGCGTTGCACCTTGATCCACTGGCCTATGCTCGTGGTCTGGCACGTGCAGCTGTTGAAAAGGGTGTTTCCGCATACGAACACTCGCGAGTACTCAGACTTGAAAGGAATGGTGGCGGGTTTCGAGTTCACAGTACGGCGGGTCATGTTCAGGCGCGACAGGTATTGCTGGCCACAGGCGGCTATTTAGCTGATTTAGACCGTGCCATTGACCGGGCAGTACTTCCGATTGCAACCTATGCGATGTCAACCGAGCCACTTGGCATGCGACTGGGTGAGTGCCTGACTACATCCGCAGCCGTTTGCGATACGCGTTTTGCCTTCGACTATTACCGTCCCCTGCCCGATACAAGCCTGCTTTGGGGGGGACGAATTTCGATTCGCGAGCGTACGCCCGAGGAAATCCGCCGCTTGCTGTATCGCGATATGCTGCAGGTTTTTCCACAATTGGAGGGGGTTCGGGTTGAGTATGGCTGGTCAGGGTTGATGAGTTATGCCCGCCACGAAATGCCACAGATCGGCACAGATGGCCATGGTTTATGGTGGGCACAGGCCTTTGGAGGGCACGGTCTTACCCCAACCAGTGTTGCAGGAGAGCTGGTTGCTGCGGGCATCGCCAGCGGGGATGATGCCTGGCGCCAATTTGCCGATTTTGGCTTGGTATCAGCATTCCGTCCATGGAGCTACCCCGTTGCCCAGCTGCGCTATGCGTGGCTGGGGTATAAGGATCGCCGACACACCCGCAAGCGTGGCTGATTTTGCCATCAAGGTCCGGGTAGTCACTCAGAATCGGTGAATATAACCGACCTCAAAACCGCCGGGAAGCCAGGAGAGGATTAGTGGCTGCTGTTGATGTTCCGCCCAGATACCGAAGAGTATGCCGATGGTCGCACCAGCCAGGACATCTGTTTGCCAGTGCCCCCTGGTTTTCATGCGTGCTTCGGCATCCCAGGCGGGTAGTAGGGCCAATGCATAGATCGCCGGGTGGTCATGGCCGTATTCCATGATGATGGGGGTAACGAAGCTGGCCATCTGGGTGACTTCACCGCTCGGAAAACTGCGCCCGGTATGGGTGAACCATTGATTCGGGTTAGGGCCGGCACTTGGTCGCTGTCGTCCGAAAGCAACCTTCATACCCTGAACGGCTAGCGCTGAGAAGGCCATGGCATCGACCGAACGCCATAGTGTTTTACCAAAGCGCGAGTGGCTACCCAATAGTGAGGCACTGGCCACGGTACCCAGCGCGATAGTCCAGGAGACCTGCTTTTGCAGACTGCGTTTCCAGATCCCGTGATTGTCATAATTGAGCCGATGATCGATGCCCAGTGGGCCGCTTCCGGCATAGCTTGGGGTGGCCAAACTCAGGCTCAGGCCTACCAGCATGAACAGGTAGCTCAGCAACTTGAACATGGCATACCCCGGTAATTGATAGTATGGATAATGCGCCGGATCAATGCTGAGATCCAGCCGTTCAGATTACTAAAACTTTGCCGTTTCTGCGTGTTTTGACCAGCACGGTCGGGTAGTACGTACACACCCCGGGCACCTCTCTGTTCACCCGTATCGTAAGGGGAGGGCATTCTGCGCCACTCGAGTCGATTCGATCAAGCCGTTATCCTTGTACCTAGTAAGGAGAAGCCATGCCCCAACACCCGCATTCCACCGATTTGCAAGAGACCATCGAGCGTTTGCGTCAGCGTATCGAGGAGGCCAACTATCACTATTACGTGCTGGCTGATCCGGAGATTCCAGATGCCGAATATGACCGGCTAATGCGCGAGTTGCAGGCTATCGAACAGGCGCATCCACAGTATGTTACGACGGATTCGCCGACCCAGCGCATCGGCGCCAAACCTGATACGGGTTTTTCCGAGGTCCGTCATG
This sequence comes from Mizugakiibacter sp., assembly GCA_003233305.1. Lineage (GTDB taxonomy): Bacteria > Pseudomonadota > Gammaproteobacteria > Xanthomonadales > Rhodanobacteraceae > Metallibacterium. The sequence goes on along the minus strand of QILI01000001.1, from coordinate 12,023 downwards.
CCATGGCCATGCTGTCTCTGGACAATGCCTTCGAGGATGCTCAAGCCGGGACCGATGAGTATGACCGCTTCCATGAAGTCGCCGATTTCGTACGGCGCATAAGTACCACCCTGGGCCGGCCCGACCCCGTGTTTTCGGTCGAGCCGAAGCTGGACGGTCTGGCTATCAGTCTGCGTTATGAACAGGGCCAGCTGGTACAGGCCGCCACTCGGGGGGATGGGGAAAGCGGAGAAAACGTCACCGCGAACGCCCGCACCATACGAGCCATCCCCCTGCATTTACGGGGTACTGGATGGCCTGATGTTCTGGAAGTACGGGGTGAGGTTTTTATGCCGAAAGCGGGCTTCGAGGCCTACAACCGGCGGGCCTTGAAACGGGGTGAAAAGCTGCTAGCCAACCCTCGTAATGGTGCGGCAGGATCACTGCGCCAGCTCGATCCTGCAGTTACGGCACAACGCCCGTTGGCGTTCTATGCCTATGCACTTGGAGAAATTCGTGCTTGGCAGCCTCCACCCAAACATTCTCTGGCCTTACAGCGTTTACGTGAGTGGGGCCTGCCGGTTTCATCCCTGGTAGCAACGGCAACAGGATTTGCCGGATTGATTGCTTATTTTCGACGTATGGCTGCACGGCGCGAGCAGCTTCCTTATGACATCGATGGCGTGGTGTATAAGCTGGATGACTATGCAGGTCAGCAACAGCTGGGTTTCGTAGCTCGGGCTCCACGTTGGGCAATCGCCCACAAGTTTCCTGCTCAGGAGCAGATGACCGAGGTGCTGGATATTGAAATTCAGATTGGTCGCACCGGTGCGGCGACGCCGGTAGCAAGACTCAAACCGGTGCAGGTTGCTGGTGTCACGGTTACCAATGCCACCTTGCACAATGCCGGTCAGGTTGAGCGGCTTGATGTGCGTGTTGGCGACACCGTAATCGTGCGTCGGGCCGGTGATGTGATCCCGGAAGTGGTCAGAGTGGTGGTCCAAGATCGGCCCAAGACAGCCCGTCCCTGGAGCATGCCGCGGGTATGTCCGGTATGCGGTTCAGCATTAGTGCGTGAGGATGGCATGGTCGTCTGGCGCTGTTCCGGTGGTTTGGTCTGTGCCGCCCAACGCAAGGAAGCGGTGATCCACTTCGCCTCCCGACGGGCCATGGATATTGAGGGACTGGGTGAACGCATCATCGATGCTTTGGTGGAATTCGGATATGTGCACACCCCCGCAGATCTTTTTGTACTGCAGCAGGCCCATCTGCTGGAAATGAAACAAAAGTTGGATACGCGTGATGGAACCACCCCGGAAACCGTTCGTCAGGGCAAGGTAGCGACCCGCTGGGCAGAGAATCTGCTCAACTCTATCAAGGCCAGCAAGCACCCCACGCTGGCCCGGTTTTTGTTCGCTATTGGCATCCCCCATATTGGTGAGAACACATCAAAGATACTTGCCAAATGGCTAGGAAACATGGATTTTATCCGTAAAGTTCCTGACTTGATTCTACGGCTGATTCCCGGCGTCGGTAGCGAAGCTGCGACCTCCATGGCTACCTTCTTTGCCCAAGCCGGCAACCGGCAAGTGGTGGATGCCATGTTGCATGCCGGCGTGCATTTTCGTGATGAGGGGGCACCTTGTGCGCAATGGCACACCCAGATGTATTTACAAGAATTGTTGATGGCTGCCGGGATCAACAAGCTTGGCAAGACGCGGGCCGGATTGATTGCCGGCCAGTATGCAAACCTGCAAGCTTTGATCGAGGCGGGTGAGGCGCACTGGATAGCCGCCGGATTACCTCGGGCCGCCTCACAAAACCTGTCAGCCTGGCTGGCCGATCCGACCCAACGTGACCCACTGCTTGCTGCCGAGCAGATCATGCTTGAATTGCTGCAGGCCGCACCTTTGCCGAGCCAGCCGAGCGCTGCAGCGCTGGTCGGAAGGACGGTGGTGCTTACCGGTACTATCGAGAACTTATCACGTGAGGAGGTGAAGAGCAGACTCGAAGCGTTGGGAGCTAAAGTAGCTTCTAGCGTGTCGAAGAAAACCAGTTTTGTCATTGCCGGTGAGGCCGCTGGGTCAAAGCTGACACGCGCCCGGGAGTTGGGGGTGGAAATCTGGGATGCAGCCCGTTTGTATGATGTTCTGCGCAAGCACGAAACCTCGGCATGACCACGATTGGAACGAGCTCGGTCAATGAATTGCGCGTAAGACTGCAGCAACGTACCGAGGTATATAGGCTGATCCGTAATTTTTTTGCGAAGCGCAGTGTGCTGGAAGTCGAAACACCGATTCTTTCCGTGGCCGGCAATACTGACCCTAATATTGAAAGCTTCCAGTGTACCTTTGATGGCCCTATCGATGCCGGTAGCCGGACGCGCTGGCTGCGTACTTCACCTGAGTATCCGCTCAAGAGATTACTGGCCGCAGGGGTGGGCGACTGTTTCGAGTTAGGCAAAGTATTTCGTAACGGTGAGCTTGGGCGTCATCACAGCCCGGAGTTCAGCATGCTGGAATGGTATCGGCTGGGATGGGATCACTACCGGCTGATGGATGAAGTCGCGGAGCTGATCTGTCAGGTATTGGCGGTTGCTAGCCCATCAATCACTATTCTGAAGTTGACCTATCGAGAACTGTTTCTTGCCGAATTGCAGCTTGATCCATGGAGCGCCTCACTGCCACAGTTGCAGCAACCGCTGCGAAAATACCACATCAGCCCGGCAGGCTTGGAACGCGACGATTGGCTGGATCTGCTCTTCAGCCATATCCTACAGCCACGGTTTCCCCATGATCGGTTGACGTTGATTTATGACTATCCAGCCAGCCAGTGTGCCCTGGCGCAGATCCGGGACCGGCCCTATCCGCTCGCTGAACGCTTCGAGGCCTTTGTCGGACCTCTGGAGTTGGCTAACGGCTATCACGAGCTTCGGGATTCTGCTGAACAGCAGCGGCGTTTTCAGCATGATCTGAGCACCCGTCATCGGCGGGGAAGGGTACAGCCACCCATTGATGAAGGATTGCTCACTGCACTCGATCACTTACCGGATTGTGCCGGTGTAGCCATGGGTGTCGACCGGCTGTTACTGGTCAGCTCCGGCACCCGGGATATACAAGAACTGCTGGTGTTTCCGTTCGCTCAGGCCTGATCCAGAGTCGGTGTCGGGTTGATATAGCTGCAGTCGCAATGAATACTCAAAACTCCAATTCCAGTGCCACGCAAAGATAGTCGACCATCGGTGCCAGGGCCTTGCAATTGCGCACTACGCTACTCTGCAAGCGGGGACTACAGACCAGATCATCAGTGAGATTTTTACCCACAGCGAAGCTCTTGCGTTTTAGATCTTCGATCAAAGGGTGATCGGGATCATAGCCACGCGGTGTACGTACCAAGCTCTCACCCCAGAATTGGAAGCGACGCTCGAAGGCCTGGTTATGCACGGTTTGTGTCCAGGTAGCCGGGTTGTCGACGATGAAATCGCGGAGCGTACGTAGCGTCTTTGTTTCGGGATGCCAAATACCCGCACCAACGAAGCAGTTATGGCGCTGGATGTGCAGATAAAAGCTTGGCGCCGGGCGCTCCCGTCTGCGTTCGTGAAACAGTCGGGCACCGGCCCAGGTTTTGTAGGGCTGTTTGTTAGCGGAATAGCGTACATCGCGCTGGATGCGGAACAGTGAGCCGCCTAGTTTGCGTGGATCGGCACGAAAATGTGGACTAATGGTAGCCAGTGGCTCAGCGAGACTGGCAATGAGTGTCAGAAATGGCTCGCGTACCTGGGCTTCGTATTCGTCCTGATGGGCCTTGAACCAGGGACGCTCATTGTGGACGGCCAGCCGGTCGAGAAAGTGGAAGGTCTGGGGGGTGAAATAGGGTTGAGACATAGATGGGTACGTTGTTCCGGTGCGTGGACGCGGTGGCTGTAGGTGAAACCAACGGTTAATAAATGATCGATATGGTAACAATATGACGAAATCGACATGCGGCGATATGGCTACGAAAAGTAGGTCGAGACAGAGGGTGTAAGGGCCCAACCGTACCTGTACTGGCAGCCCCCATAGCCTGGCTGGCATTACCTAGTAGCAGCTGGCAGTCTAGCGTAGACTTTGTAGTGGACACCAAATACCACACATAACCCCATCTAGGGCTGTCCCGGGTTGCCCAAGCTGTCTCACCTTCCGATCCATACTCACACCCTGCTACCGTGGCTTCGCCCATGAACAGACTCAAGAACACCCTCGTTCTTTTTTTGTACAGTCTCTATGGCATCTACGCAGTCGTCGTAATCGGGGTATTTCTGTTCAGTGGCGGGTTTTTGGCTCTTATTATGCCGACCATTGGTATGCGTAAACGAGTGTCACGCTGGACCTTGAGAGGACTGTTTTTTGCAGCAGCGATGCCCTATCGCGTGCATGGTCTCGCTCGTCTACCAGAGGGACCCTGCATCGTGATTGCCAATCACCGCAGCTATCTTGATGGACTGATTCTGATTGCCGCCTTGCCGCCACGTTTTTCTGCCGTGATCAAGCATGAAATTGCCGAAGTTGCCATACTCGGCTGGTTTCTGCGCCGTATCGGCGAGCGTTTCGTTGAGCGGGAGCCAACCGCTCGCGCTGGCCGCGATGCAAGGCGTCTTCTCTCTGCCCTGATTGCTGGTGAATCCCTGGCGATGTTTCCAGAAGGGACCTTCTCTACTGACAGCGGGCTGTTACCGTTTCGTGATGGCGCGTTCTATCTTGCCTCCAAGGCCTCGGTTCCCATCGTTCCCGTGGCGATTGAAGGTACCCGAAAAATTCTCCCGGAGGAGCGCTTTCTACCCTGGCCAGGGGTGCTTTCGATTCGTGTGTCGCTACCGGTTCAGCCTGACGGGCGGAGCCGCCAAGCGGCTGATCGTCTGCGTGACCGGGCCGAAGCGGTTATGTCGCGACTGCTCAAACGGCGTACCCCTGAGCAGGCTCGTACACCTTTCGGTTATGCCTATTACTGCAGCGCCCTTGCAAACCTGCCGTTGCCACAGGCCTATGTAGACCTCAACCTGCTGGAGCGCAACATTCGTTCCCTGTTAAAGCGCAGTGGCGGTAAGAAACTGCGTGTGGATGCAAGCTTGCTCCGATGTCCCGAAATCATGCAACGGGTGATGCGCTCGAATGCCCGCTTTCATGGGGTACGCTGCATGAGTATTGCTGAAGCCTTGTACCTGACGCATATAACTGACTTGAAGGACTTTTTGGTCGCCTATCCGACATTGCAAACGGATGCGCTTAATCAGGCCTGTGCAGCCATTGCGGCAGGCCACAACATTACCCTCACGGTTGATTCACCCCGACATCTCGAGCATGTTGCCCAAGCAGCGATACGGATGGGGGTGGTCGTTCCGTTGTGTATTGAAATAGACATGTCGGTGGCCTGGGACAGTCTGAAGGGTCCAGGTCGCCGCTCACCAATCCGTTCGGCCGACATGCTGTTACAACTGGTGCAGGCTATCGACATACGTCCCGGAACCCGTTTTCGTGGGGTACTCACCTACGATAACTATCGCAATCATCTCGCTGAATGGTTATCGCCGGACAACGATGATGATGATGCGTCTCTAACAGCCCACAAGGCTGTGCGACTGGGCGAGCGCCGGCAGGCCATGGTTGATGCCTTGCGCACCCATGGCCATGGCGATGCACTGGTCAACTGTGGTGGGGTGAGCACGGTTGAATTCAATGCCGGTCATTCAGCAGTAACCGAAATTACCGTGGGTCGGGCCTTATACGGGTTCGATCCCAGTGATGGGATGGTTACGCCGGCGGTAGGTTATGCAACAGAAATTATCCGCCAGCCGGATCATGACCGTTATGCATGTCAGGGGGAGGGGGCCGCTGCATCAATGGCAGCCGGTCGGGAGTTGTTACCGCAGCCATATTTGCCGCAGGGTGCGAGTCTGGATGCGTTGCAGGGGAGCGGTGTGGAACAACTCCCCATTCGTTACGAAGGTCATCTGGAACTCGGTAGCATGATTTTTCTGCACCCGCTGACTACCGCAACAATCAGTGAGCGATTCAGAAGCCTGCAACTGATACAGGACGGGGTCGTCGTCGAAACTGCCGACACCTATCGGCTATGATTCCGGTATGCAGGCTGGTGACGGGCCGCGGCTATTGTGGGGAACGATGCCACCCCCGACGTTGTAGACGGTTGAGGTAAACCATCAAGTCGGTTGGATGCCGTTGACTTCACATGCCAGCTTGCGGATCCAGTCTTCCAGCTGATCGAGTACCGGCGTGGCGGCCAAGGCCAGTCCGGGTTGAGAGCGCAGTTCATCGATACGGGCAAGGCCAGTTTCTACAGTCAGCGTGGTCAAGGGTGTTTCACGGGTCAGCCGGTCTTGTCGAAATTGCCGCCAGCGGTCCTGTTCGGCAGCCTCGAGTGTTGCCGGCCAGTAGCGTGCCCGGTAGCGGAACAGCAACTCCGTGTAGCGCGGGTCTCGAAAGGCGCGGGCCAGCTCTCCCAGTTGTGCCGGAGCTGAGGCGCGCACTCTTGACATGACCGTCAGGTCAGCATCATTAGGCATGGCATCGTACAGGGCCAGCTCCGGGTCGGTGGGGGCTTGCTGAGTGTCGTTCGCGTACAGGGTGCGTAGCCGTTCGGCTAAGCCATCACATTGGCGCAATGGCTCCAAGTGGTCGAGATTCTTCTGCAGATCGAGTTCAATCCGTTTTAAGTCCACACCTTTGAGAACGCTCAACGGAGCCAGGGCCGGCGAGGCATTGGCCCGTATTAGTTTCAGTGGAGCCCGTTCGATATCTTCGGGAAGATCGGCACGTGGCGTATACAGACGTTCAGCCAGTTCTTCGGGTGATCGATGCATCCAGCTCGTCGGGTCCAGGCCAAGATCCGCGACGATGACGGCATTGGCTTGGCTGGGATGTGCCGCCAGGGGAACGATAATGGCAAGGCAGCCTCGATGGGCTGGATAGCGCTGTGACACATGTACCAGAGGCTTCATATGGGCGATATCGAGCAGACCGAAGACTTCATTTTTGCGGCGTAAACGGTAGTACCAGTCCCATAGACGCGGTTGTGCGGCACGTAGTTTACGGGCTATGGCGAGCAGCGATTCCACATCGGACAAAGCATCGTGGGCATGCCGAGGTGAAGCCCCGTTAGCGTTGGCCAGATGTTCAAGCTTGAAACTGGGTGCACCATCATCACGCAACGGCCAGGTCATGCCAGTAGGTCTCAATGCGTAGGTCATCCGCGCCAGATCGATCAGATCCCAGCGACTGTTGCCGTTGCGCCATTCGCGTGCATAGGGATCATGGAAGTTGCGGTACAGCAGATTGCGGGTGAAGGCATCATCAAAGCGTAGTGAATTCCAGCCGACCCCGCAGGTGCCGGGCTTCCCCAGCTCAGTTTGCACGATCGTGGCAAATTCGGGTTCAATCAAACCTTCCCGTTCGGTCTGTTGCGGAGTAATGCCGGTGATCAGACAGGCATCGGGGTGGGGTAGTACATCGGGGGCCGGTTTGCACAGCACGTTTACCGGTTCGCCTATGATCTGCAGATTGCTATCGGTGCGTAGGCCGGCAAACTGTGCCGGTCGATCCCGTTGTGGATCAATCCCGAAGGTTTCGTAGTCGTGCCAGAAAAAGGTGTGTTCTGCCATGTCCGGCCCAGTCTTGCAGATTCGCCACAGGCTAGCGCATTCCTGATCAGACTGCTGGTGCTGCTAAACTTGGAGGCAAGCAATCTGGGCGCTGTTATTGTGCATGATGACAACCTGATCTGGATCGATCTGGAGATGACTGGGCTGGACACGGACACGGATTCGATTCTTGAAATCGCCTGCGTGGTGACTGACCGGGAACTCAAGGTGTTGGCCGAAGGGCCGGTCTTCGCCATTGCCCACCCACTGGAGCGGTTGCAGGACATGGATAGCTGGAATCGAAATCAGCACCGCAAGTCCGGCCTGTGGGACAGGGTGCTTGCGGCAGCGGTTGACCATACTACGGCTGAGCAGAACACACTGGATTTTCTGCAGTCGTGGGTACCCAGCGGAAAATCACCGATGTGCGGAAATTCGATCTGCCAGGATCGCCGTTTCATGCACCGGCAAATGCCTACACTGGAACGCTATTTTCATTACCGGCATATCGATGTTTCCACCATCAAAGAGTTGGCAAAGCGTTGGGCGCCCGAGGTATTGCATGGCTGCGATAAGGTGTCGGCACATACAGCACTCAGCGATATCCACGATTCCATTGCCGAATTACGCTACTACCGGGAGCACTTGTTCAGGCCATCCAAAACACCGGTTAGTTCATCCATAAACTGATAGTGAAGGAAAGATACTTATGAGCGAGATCCAGGTGCCGGTTTCCTATGGTGAGTTGCTGGACAAGATGGCTATTTTGGAGATTAAGTACCAGCGCATCGCTGACCCAGGCAAACGTGCCAACATCGAGGATGAGCTGGAGTTGCTACGTACGACCTGGTCACGGCATCCGGCTTCTCGTGCTGCACTTGATGAGGAACGTGATGCGCTCAAGGCGGTTAACGAAGCCTTGTGGGATATTGAAGATCGCATTCGCATGAAGGAACGCGACGCTGCTTTCGATGCGGAATTTATCGAATTGGCGCGCTCAGTCTATATTCGTAACGATGAACGAGCGGCCATCAAACGCGCTATCAACCTGCAGCTCGGGTCTCGTCTTGTCGAAGAGAAATCATATCAACAATATCGTTCAACAGGTTGATATAAAACTATATATTGATCTACTCACTCAGTGATTGCGCTAGCGCTTCCAGTCGCTCGACAACGGCATCTACGGTGACCAGATCCATCACCCCGGGGTATTCAAGCTTGCTGCCCCAGCGCAACTCATAGGCTTCGCAATGCCGATACTTGCGGGCTGCTTCGGGGTAGGCGTTCACACACCAACGACGATCTGAGTAAGGGCCTGAACGGTCGGGGTTGGAGGCGGCATGTAAACCGAGCACCGGGGTGCCCATGGCGTTAGCCATGTGCATCGGTCCGGAGTCGGGGGTGAGCAGCGCATCGGCTCTCGCATACAAAGCCAGAGCCCGTTTCAATGTGTCGCGTCCGATTAGATCCAGAGGAGTCTCCCGCATACTGCCAAGAATTGCATCACCCAGGGCACGTTCATGGGGGCCTGGGCCGCCCGTCAGGGCCACCCTCCAACCCAAGGCGGTGATGGCATGATCGGCCACGGCGGCATAGCGTTCTGCACGCCAGTTGCGCAGGGCATGGCTGGATACCGCATTGATCAATAACCAACGCTGTCCAGTGTGCAGTTGGGTGGCAGCCCAGGCGTGGTCGGCCTCGGCAACAGGTAAATCCCAGTACACCGGCAGGGATTCGAGTCCCAGTGGGCTGACGAAGCTGCCCATGGCATCCAGCACATGTTGGTGCCGACTTGCGGCGATACGTTCCCGAACAAAGCAACCATGCAGGTCCTTGCTGCGAGCGTGGTCATAACCGATGCGCCGATCGCTGTGCACAGCCAGGCTCAGTAGATTGGAGCGCAGCGCAACCTGCATGTGCAACAAGGCATCAAAGCGCTGCCCATGCAGGGTTCGTCGAACTTTGCGGAAACCATCCAGGCCTCTGGATTTATCGAATACAACGAATTCGACTCCCTCCATTCCGGCTAGCAAGCGTTGTTCAAGTTTGCCAATGATCCAGGTGATGTGGGCATCGGGAAACCCCTTGCGCAGGGTATGCAGAAGTGGGACGACGTGGGTCACATCGCCCAATGCTGAGGTTCGGAGTAGACAAATTGAGCGTAAAGGTGCGGATTTTTGCATCAGCTTGCTACACTTGCAGGGAAAGAGGTTTAGTGATCATGTCGAAAGCGGATCCACATACGCTCGTCACATCTAGTGGAGCCATTCTGGTTGACGCCGGGCTTGCAACTCAAGTGGGTGCCGAGTGGTTCGAGCCGGATTGGTGGAGCCAGCAGGGACTTTTGCAACCGGTACCTGGAGGTCGTGGTGGTGTAGGTAGATTGTTCACAACTTCTGGAGACCTGGTGTTGCGTCATTATCGGCGTGGTGGGGCGGTGGCCAGGTTGCTTGGTGAACGCTATCTGTGGACCGGTCAAAGTCATTGCCGTAGCTTTACCGAATTTCGCTTGCTGGATACCATATATCGCCGTAATTTACCTGTGCCTCAACCGATTGCCGCGCGTTATGTTCGTCATGGAGCCGTGTACACGGCTGATCTGATTACCCGGTTCCTACCGGGAGCAAAAACTCTGGCCGAACATATACTCGACGAACGTTGCAGCCTGGCAGATTTTGCAAATATTGGCCGTACGGTGGCCCGTTTTCATGCTTCAGGCGTATACCACGCTGATCTCAATGCACACAACATCCTTTACAATGAAAATCGAGTTTACCTGATCGACTTCGACCGGGGGCGTATGCGTAATCCCAGCGGCTCATGGCAACAGGCCAACCTGGCGCGATTGAAGCGTTCGTTGCTCAAGCTGTTAGCACTTGTCGGAACTCCTGCAGAACAATTGCAGCCGTGCTGGAATGAGTTGCAGGCCTCGTACTGGATAGAAATGGAGCGGCCATGAGGTTACCTGGACCGGTTTCTTTTTGTGTTGGTCTGATGTGGAGCTTGAGGATTCCACTCATCTGTAGCCAGTGAGTCGATACGGCTCAAGCTTACCCGATTATTTTGGCGAATACTTCAAATTGCACTCTGAGTACATTGTAGCGAGTACACCTGTATATGAATCATCGGTAAATTAGAGTTAGCGACTATACGCGTACGGTTTCTTGGCGAGAATAGGGTATCTTGAACACACTCAGCAGACGGGCCGAACAGTTAGGTGTATCGAGGTGTCCATGGATATTTTAAAGGCGAGACGGGTTCAAGGCCGGCTCTATTGTATGGGCCAGCCACAGAGAATAGATCTGCAGGCTTGCAAGGAAGCGGGTATCTCGCGCGTTATCAACCTTCGCCCCATCTCGGAATGGGTAGGCTGGGATCAGGCCGTGGTAGCTGCCGAACTGCAGCTGCAGTATCTCTGCATTCCGGTTGCCAGCTCTAAGGACCTGGACCGTGAGCATGCTCGTGAGCTGATGCAGGCTATCGAAGGTAATGAGCCCGTGCTGATCTATTGCGCGACGGGTAACCGGGTAGGAGCACTGTTGGCCTTGGCCGCTGCCTGGGAAATGGGCTATCCCCCGGGACAAGCGCTGGAGCTCGGCCTCGCCGCTGGATTGACCTCACTGGAATCCGCTGTCAGCATACTGTTGAATCTGTAGTAGTTTTAGGTCTTAGGTAATTGACTTTTTCTATTTTTCTGTTCTAAACGAAACACCTACTGGCTGCCTCTTATTCTAGATACGGTGCAGGTCCGGAACGAATGCATACGGTTGACCAAGATCGATAGCATCCTTAAACTATTAGACTTTGGGCGGTTAGCTCAGCGGTAGAGCACTGCCTTCACACGGCAGGGGTCACAAGTTCGATCCTTGTACCGCCCACCAAAAAACAACAACCTATCTGTATTACTTAAACAGGATATAAACCGGGCCTTTTGGGGTAACAATTGCCCCGTACCAGGCCCCGATAGGTCTACGCTTATAAAAATCAAAATATGGCGAGCCTTCCAGTTGGGGGAACATAAAAGGAAGGTGGGAATACAGGGCCTTGTGAGGACGTGCGTGCAGATTTGCCCGTGGGTAGCTCTTAAAAGCTGCGGCGCTCCTTCCACGCTTATCTACCCGGTAGCGATTGGGTACTTGAATAACTGGCGATGGGTTTTTCGCGGCATCCTTATATTTGCTTAATATTTATCGTATTTTACATAATATACATTTGTGCAAGTGCAGAATTGCCAAGTACTCTTAACTTCGTGACCCCATACCTAGCGGCATCCAACCATATAGTGGTTGAACCCAACCCGCATAATGGCATGCCGGTATAACAATACCCGGGTGTTTTAGCACCCGGGTAGGTAGAACCAAACAGTAAGATCCTCGATATTTTCAGCCGCGCTTCTCAATGGGATCGAAGG
>QILI01000120.1 GCA_003233305.1 Mizugakiibacter sp. | reverse complement strand
AGTAAAACGACGACGAATACATAGGCGACCGGAGTGACTGCATAAGCCTTGAGTTCACGCCGAAAAACCGCCAAAAAGCCTCTCATTCTGGGAGTCCTCGCGCTGCAGCGACGTGTTTTTCAAAAACATCGTCAAGCCGTCCTTGTTCAAGCTGAAGCTCTTTGGGGACGACCTTGTAAGTTGCCAATAACTGTTGAACAAGGGGCAGGATCTGCCGGCCAGATTTGGGGAAAACAGTCACCCGGCCGTCCATGGGATCGATCTCTACGGTATCCACCGAAGGCAGCAGTCCCAAGGCCGCTCGTACCGGCCCGCTACCCTTGGCGGTAAAGGATACGGCCCCATGGTAGCGTGACTGCTCTGCCAGCTCTGTAGGTGTCGTATCAACCACTAAACGCCCGCGCACGATCAGGGCAACCCGGTTACATACGGCCCGTACTTCTTCAAGAAGATGGGTGGAAACTATCAAGCTGTGGTCACGGGCCAGTGAACGAATCAGCTTGCGCACCCCACGGCGCTGACTGGGATCCAGCCCATCCGTAGGCTCATCAAAAATCAGTGCTGGCGGATCATGTAAGATGGCCTGAGCCAAACCTACCCGACGCCGATAACCCATCGACAAGGTTCCAATCGTTGATTTCAATACCTCCTCAAGCTCAAGCAGCTGCACCACTTCTTCGAAACGCTGCCGGCGCTGCAGACCACGCAAACCATGCACGTCGGCAATAAAGCCGAGAAAACTGCGTACGCTCATCTCCTCATAGGCTGGCGCACCTTCCGGCAAATAGCCGAGTAGGCGATGCACAGCCTTGGGATGGCGCAGCACATCCCGGCCACAAACCCGCACTGTACCCGCCGAAGGCGCAAGAAACCCGGCGATCATGCGCAAGGTGGTACTTTTACCGGCGCCATTGGGGCCAAGCAGTGCCAACACCTGTCCGGGCCACACCTGAAGGTTGACGTTCCGCACCGCCCAGATGCCGCCGTAGCGTCGACCGAGTCCGGTAACCTCAATCATGACGACTCCCGACAATCCGTCCTAGCCAAATGATGAGTACTTGGGACGGAATTACCCAAGTGAACATAGCAGGCAGGCAGGCTCCGTCAAACCCCAAACAAAACGGCCCTTCCAAACTCGGAAGGACCGTTGAGCACATGTGCCGACACCCCGTTCATCAGCCGGCCGAGGTCGTAACCTGGGCCGGTGTGGCGGTACTGGAGGACACAGCAGGTGCACTCACGCTTGCTGAGGACGCAGGTGTCAAGGTGCTGGATACTCCCGCCGGAGCGACTTGAGCGGCCTGCCATGGAGTCATCAGTGGTGCGGCGATAACCGGCAAATACACTTTGTACTGCACTCCACTGGGGTTGTTCGGGGTTAGATTGCGGGGATTCGGAGCTTGGCTCTGTACATCATAGATAGGTAAAAGTTCCGGGTTGTTTGAATACCCATGGGTTGCAGCATACGCCTCAAGCCCCTTATGAATGGCGTACGATTGTGCCGAGCTGCCATCCAGAACCGCCATCAGCGCACGGCCTCCGAAGGCCATGCGGGCCCGCACCTTATTGCTAATGATGAGCTGGCCTTTCACCTCCCAATCACCAGGCTTTTCTTCTATAACAGTGGGTGGAGTCTGCACAGCAGGCTGCTTAGATAGGGTCTGGGTCGTGCCAGCCGGTGTACTACCTGACGGCTTCGAGGTCTGTACCACAACTGCAGAAGTCGGTGAGCCGGGCTGAGTAAGGTCGTAGTCCTGCCCGGCAACTTTCAGTTTAGTACTAGAAATCGGTACTGCTACGTCAAAAGTGTAAGTGTTCCGACTCCAGCGCCGGGTAATCACGGTCCTGGGTCCGGCCGCCGCCACACCTAGCTTCTTGAGGGCAACATGCAGCGTTTGCATCGCACTATCGATGGCCACGCTGATGTCATTGTGAGTGTTCTTGACGCTTTCGGACACATACACGATGGGCTGCTTGGGTGTATCCACCAAGGTCGGATGCAGTTGACCATAGGCGAGATTAGGAATAACCGCCAGGACGTTTTGCAGATTGGTCAAGGTGTACTCAAGAAAATGATCGGGTGCACCATGGATGAACAGCCGCGAATAGCGATCGAATAGATTCCAACCGTAATCGACCCGGTACCGGGCCACAATCTTGACCAAGCGCTGATCCTTCCCGGAGCGGTTGATTTCGAACACGATACGCTTGTTATGCCCGGACCAGCTGTTGTGCAGCTTCCATACAATGGTTGCTGTACCTTTGAGAAACACTGCGGAGGCCGCCGGTTCAAGCTGCCACATCGTAAGTTCACCCGTTCCTACCTTAGGATTACTGCTTTTCCAGCTCACTTTGGCACCTACTCCGTAGGCCGGGCCAGAGAATTCAAACTGGGTTTTGGCATCGTAGGCACGCAGCACCCCGTAATCGGGAAACCGGCGATAGTTGGCAAGGATGTCATAAACCTCGCGGATATTATGGCTGACCTCAATCGAACGCGAAGCACTCGCATGAGTAGGCAGCGCCAATGCAATAACCACGGCTAGGACTATCACCATGCTCACTGCAACTAGGAATTCAAAAATACGAGTCATTCTGGGAAGTCTCCACAACCAGATCAGCCAGCAGATGCCAGCCGGGGGGGCAACCGCCACGGACTGAGGCGTCCACAGCAAGTGTGTGATGGTAGCGGCTCTATCCGAGAAACGCCATCCAGACTGGGGCTCGACTCATACGATGCCCAGCTCGATAGCCTTGAGTACCGCCCGGGTCCGGTCACGAACCCCTAATTTGGAAAGAATACTGGACACATGGTTCTTGACAGTACCTTCGGCAACCCCCAGCGAGTTGGCAATTTCTTTGTTGCTGTAGCCACCGGTCATCAGTCGCAAAATTTCAGTTTCCCGCTCGGTCAGCGGATCGGGGTCTTCAAGCCCGCGGAAATTCGTGGCCATGCGGTCAAAACCCGCCTTCAATCGCTGGGTTACGGCCGGCGAGACCATCGAGCCACCCAACGCCACGGTCCGTACCGCATCAATCAGCTGTTGCAGCGAAACATCCTTCAATAGATACCCACGGGCTCCGGCTTTCAAACCGGCCAGCACCATTCGATCATCATCGAAGGTGGTCAGGATGATTGTCGGTGGCAGGTGTCGGGCCGCACTGAGTGCCTTGAGTACCTCAATGCCATTCATTCCCGGCATACGCATATCCAGCAGGACCACATCGACTTTCAAAGTCGGAATACCGGCAACCGCCTCGGCCCCCCCGGAGTACTCAGCCACTACGTGAATATCTTCGGCCAGATCAAGGAGTGAACGGATTCCCTGTCGTACCAGATTCTGGTCGTCAACCAGGCAGATATTGATCATGGTTTTTCCTCCACGGGCAAATGGACATCCAATTGCAGGCCTTGGCCCGGCGGACTGGAAATATCGATATGCCCACCGTATTCGGCCAAACGCTCGCGCATCCCATGTAGCCCATTGCCGGGTTGTAGATTCGCAGCCCCATGCCCATCGTCCCACGCCCGCAGATACAAGTCATCTTGCGAGCCACGTCGAAAATGTAACCATAACTGGTTGGCCCCGGCATGGCGCAGGGTATTGGTCAGTATTTCCTGGACCATACGCAAAATCATTTGTGCCTGGCCCGGGTCGTCGACACTAAAGCGTTCCGGCACCTGCAAGGACACTCGCAACCCGGGAGGTACCCCTTCGACCAACGCCCGCAGTGCCGCAGTCAGGTCAATAGCATCACTCTGTCGCAACTCGCTGACCACCTCTCGCACATCCCCCAACAACTGCCGGGCAATCGCCCTGGCCCGCTGCACCGGTTCTGCTGCCGGGCCAGGTAGATAATGGTCAGCTACTTCCAGATTCAGAGTCAAGGCCGTCAGGTGGTGACCCAGTAAATCATGAAGTTCACGCGCAATCCGCATCCTTTCACCGATACGGCTGGACTCAGCCAGTAAAGCCCGGGTTGCGCGCAGTTCGGAATTCAGGCGACGCTGATCCAGACGAGCCTCATCTTGCTGGCTGGCTACCAGAGACGTGACGAACATCAATGTGGCAAAACCGAAATACAAGCTAGCTTGGAGGATGGCACTCCACCAACCAAAACCGGGGAAACCCGCAAAGACGGGAATCAGGGCAAAATTTTGCAATACCAGCCAGGCGATCCCTATGGGAGCGGGCAAAGTCCACGGCAAAGCCACTGCTACCACCACGAGTAGCAATGCCGAGAGTCCACTTTGGCTGAACCAACCTACGGCAAAGGCGGTTACGGTGAGGATACCGAGACCAAAAACCTTCAGCAACGGATGCCGATGTGAGCCCAATCGACGAGTCAAAAACCAATACACTATTCCGAACAGAAGATAACTCGATAGCAGCGCCCACAGGCCCAGACCGGGATGCACCAAAAGGCTGACACGCTGTCGCGCCCAGTCCACACGCAGCAACGGAATTCCTGCACACAAATACGTGAACAGGCCCGCATAGCGTAGCAAACGGATGTGGTCGAACTTGAACCGGCGCATTGTAAGTATCATCCACTACATTCAGAATGGCGCAAGCGTTATCACACTTTTTTTCCCCATAGTCATGCGATAATGCCCGTTGCCCTTGCGGTCGTCCTGGTTCGCACAGCAACGGAGTACGGAATGAGTTTGAAAATCCGCAACGTATGTGAAAATGACCTGGATGCCATTCTCGCTATCAACAATGCCACCAGCCCAGGAATCCTCCCGCTGGACAGTAAAAGGCTGTGCTGGTTTTTTGAGCGGGCAGTCTATTTTCGGGTTGCGGAAGTTGATGGAATCGTAGGCGGTTTCATTATTGGGCTCCGGGAAAACGCATATCACGACAGCTCTAATTTTCTCTGGTTTCGCGATCATTACCCGGCTTTTGTATATATCGACCGCGTAGTCATTGCCCCAACCCTGCGCGGGCACGGATTGGGTCGGGTGTTCTATGCCGATGTGCAGAGCTACGCTGAGTTACAGGTGCCCATGGTCGCCTGTGAGGTGTTTCTTGAACCACGTAACGACGCCGTTGTACTTTTCCATGGGACCTTCGGTTTTCATGAAGTCGCTCAGCGGCGGATGCCCGGTAATAACCGCCGGGTCAGCCTGCTGGCCAAGGAACTGTGTAGTTTTCAGTTTGTCCACGATACCTATCTTGAACAGGGGGGCTTACCCAGGCTAGCTTGGCTGGAAAACGCGAAACGTACCTGCCGACAGGATCCTCCGGTATCGCTCCCCCAGGCGGCCGAGCACGTATGAGCGCAACAACCAGGAAGGCATATTCCACCGTTTCTGAGGTGCGGTTTGGGCAAGTCGGCATGGCTAACCTGCGACTGCTGCACATCGACGCAAAGGCTCTTGAAGATGAGTTATTGGAGCGGGTCAGCAAGGCCCCACAATTGCTCAAGTGTGCGGCGCTGATCCTGGACCTCGGACACCTCGACAAAGAAATCGATACTCCTACGGCCAAAACCCTGCTTGATGCCATTCGGCATGCTGGAATGCTGCCTGTTGCTTTGGCCTATGGCACCCCGGCTACCGAAATATTGGCCCACTCCCTGGACCTGCCCGTACTGGCTGGGTTTCGCGAAGCCTACCGGTACAGTGCCGAGGTCCTAAACTCGCTGGCCAAGAATGACGGGGTTTCTCCCGGCGCAGCTGTGGCTTCTCCCTCTGAGCATACCTATACTGCTACTCGGCATCACGCTCAGCCAGTGCGTTCGGGTCAACAACTGTATGCTCGCGATACCGACCTGGTGGTGACCGCCCATGTCGCAAATGGTGCCGAGGTTATTGCTGATGGTTCCATCCATGTCTACGGCGCCCTGCGTGGGCGGGCCTTGGCCGGGGCCCAAGGTCTAGCCAGTGCGCGTATCTACAGCAGCGAATTCCGGGCTGAACTGGTATCCATTGCCGGCTGCTATCGAGTCTTCGAAAGACTACCCTCTGAACTTGAGGGCCAACCGGTACAATGCTGGCTGCAAGGGGAGACGCTGCATGTCACCAAACTCGAGCGCTAGCCGTGCTGTCAGGCCAGGAATGAACCGGTTGCATCAACGGGACTGTGGTCCGAATTATTCTCAAAGCAAACCACTATTTACCTCAAATCCATGTCTATCCTGACTTGCCATTACTCTCCATCACCACCATCTTGCCTAGTCAGACCGACTGTTGGCAGCATTCATCTTTTGACTGCGGAGATTGCACCTTGACCGAAATTATTGTGGTCACATCTGGAAAAGGCGGCGTTGGCAAGACCACAACCAGCGCTTCACTCGCAACCGGACTGGCCCAACGCAACCACAAAGTGGCGGTCATCGACTTTGATATCGGCCTTCGTAACCTGGACCTGATCATGGGTTGTGAGCGCCGCGTAGTCTACGACTTTATCAATGTCATTCACAAGGAAGCCACGCTGAAGCAGGCCCTGATCCGGGACAAGCGCCTGGACTCGCTGTACATCCTGGCTGCTTCCCAAACCCGCGACAAGGAAGCACTAACCCAGGACGGTGTGGAGCAGGTGCTGGATGAATTGCGCCAGGACGAATTTGACTACGTGATCTGCGATTCACCGGCCGGCATCGAGAGGGGAGCCCATCTGGCCATGTACTTTGCCGACCGTGCCGTAGTCGTAGTAAATCCTGAGGTATCCAGTGTGCGTGACTCCGACCGCATCCTCGGCCTACTCTCGAGCAAGACCCGCCACGGAGAACGCGGTGATGGGGGGGTACCGGCGCATGTGGTAGTTACCCGTTATCATCCGGAAAAGGTTGCCGAGGGTGACATGCTTAGCCTTGAGGATATTGAAGAAATCCTGGGGCTGTCTATTCTTGGAGTCATACCGGAACACGACAGTGTTTTGACTTCATCCAATCAGGGTATTCCGGTAATCCACAACCCGGATTCCCACGCCGGCCTGGCCTATGAAGACCTCGTCGCTCGTTTGTTTGGTGAAGACCGGCCCATGCGTTTTCTAGATGTTCCCAGAAAGAGTTTGCTAAAACGGGTATTCGGAGGTTGACATGGGACTGCTTGATTTTCTCCGTGCCAAGCCCAGAAACTCGGCCTCTGTGGCCAAGGATCGGCTGCGCATCATCGTCGCCCAGGAACGCAATGGCCGGGGAGGACCGGACTACTTGCCACTGCTTAGAAGCGAGCTGCTGACGGTAATTATGAAATACACCAAGGTTGACATCGAAGCGGTCCATATCGAGCTGGATCACGAAGGTGGCCAGGACGTTTTAGAACTGTCAGTAACCTTGCCTGAGCATTCTCCACCCGCTCGTTGAACGCGTCGTCGGCAAGCGATATAGCCTGCCGCGACATGCCTTCTGTTGCCTACCGTCCAAGGCTCATCATTGGGTTCTGTGGCCAACCGATTCCAATCTATCCGCCAGCCCAAGAACCCTGCCGATACTTATTCCCATAGTGCCTCAAGCAGTACTTGCGATATGACTGGCTAACACCATAGCCACCACCTGCGACACCTTCTTGCCGGTCGGGATGTGCAGAAACTCATTGGGCCCGTGGGCATTCGATTGGGGCCCCAGAACCCCAGTAATCAGAAACTGCGCCTGCGGGAATTTTTCGCCGAGCAAGGCCATGAATGGAATACTGCCCCCTTCACCCATCGCCGCATAAGCCGCTCCAAAAGCGGCTGTTGAAGCCTCACTGAGGGCGGCATCCAGCCAAGGAGCAAGACTTTGAGCGTTCCAGCCGCTGCCATCTTTCTCAGTTTCAAAATAGACTCTTGCACCGTAGGGTGGATCACGCTCCAACAAACCTTTGACAAACCGCGTGGCCTGTTCTCCGTTTATTGGGGGTGGCAACCGCAAACTGAGACGTAACGCCGTCTGGGGCCGCAATACGTTACCGGCATCTGCCAGAGTCGGTAGACCATCGGCTCCGGTCACGGCTAGTTGGGGACGCCAGGTACGATTACAAATCAGCTCAACACGATCGTTACTAACCGGTTGCATACCTGCGACAAAAGGAAACTTGCTGTGGACCTTCTCGCCCAGTACCTGGGCCGCATGCTGGGCTTGAGCCAAGCGCTCCTGGGGAATTTCCACCTGCAGCTCAGCCGGTAAAATGGCACCTGTCGCCGGGTCTTCCAAACGTGATAAAAGTTGCCTGGCGATACGGAAGCTGGAAGGTACGATGCCACTGGCATCCCCGGAATGCACCCCCTCATTCAGCACCTCAACCCGCAGCGTACCGCCGGCCATGCCACGCAGACTGGTGGTCAACCACAAGTGCTCGTAATCCCCACAGCCCGAATCCAGGCAGACTACCAGGGACGGGTTACCGATCCGCTCAGCCAAATGATCCATGTAATGAGGGAGATCATAGCTACCTGATTCCTCGCAAGATTCAATCAAAATCACGCAGCGCGCATGGGCTACGCCCTGCTCCTGCAAGGCCAATAGTGCCGACAACGCACCATATAGGGCATAGCCATCGTCCGCCCCACCCCGCCCATACAGCTTGTCGTCACGAATGACCGGATTCCACGGCCCCAGACCCTCGCTCCAACCGGTCATCTCCGGCTGTTTGTCGAGATGCCCGTACATCAGGACACTGTCCTCGCCCTGCCCGGGCACTTCAATGCAGATCAGTGGGGTACGACCCGGCAAACGCACCACTTCCAGCTTGGCGCCCGGGAGTTGCTCCAGCTTGCTTCGAGCCCAGCGTTCCAGCAGCGTAACGGCCGCATCCATATGACCATGAGCCTCCCAGTCGGCATCGAACATGGGCGACTTGTTGGGAATACGGATGTATTCGACCAGTTGAGGCACGACCTCCTCGTCCCAAAGTTGACTTACCTTATTACCGAGTCGGACTGTATCCATGGTGGCTCCGCAAGTGAATTTGCGCTCATTCTACTCTTGACCCTACAAAACCGTAGGCAGGCACCGACAGATTCCGTTCGCAGCGACGTACAACCCAGCTGGGCAGAAACCGCTATTGGTGACGGCAATGTCCACGTAATCTCGATTCTGACGCCGCATAGAGCGTCCATCATCGAAAGGAGAAACCTTATGCGTTACTGGATAGCCATTCTGAGCCTGCTTATAACACTGGGGCTGAGTACCGGCGCACAAGCCGGCAAACCGGTCAATATCAATCGCGCCAACGCAGCCACTCTTGCCACCTCACTGGATGGTATCGGACTCGCGAAAGCCCAGGCCATCGTTGCCTGGCGGACTCGACATGGAGTCTTCAAACAACCCGGTGACCTGGCTAGAGTCAAAGGCATAGGCTTGCATACGGTGCAACGTAACCGTAGCAATATTCGTCTTACCGGAAGCTCATCGAAACCATCTACTAGCGTGGCAAAGCCACTTCGCAAACACTGAACTGGGCAGGCTACCTGCCCGAATCCTGCTTCGGGCGGGCAGTCGCGCTAGAATCGCGATCCCACAGGGGAATTTCGATAACCATGCGCATGCGTAATCACACCACCCACTACCTTCCAGAAAGCCCCGTGACCCGCTTTCGTAGCCATACCCGGTTGCCGGGCTGCGGTCACTCATGAACAAGCTGATTCCAACTCTGCACAGCTCCCGTCTGCGCCTGACCGCTCTGACTGAGCAACACTTCGAAGCCTATGCAGCGATGCTGGGGGATCCACAGAGTACCCGTTTTATCGGTGACGGGCAGGCTCTGGACCGGGTCAACGCCTGGCGTTCCATGGCCATGTTGCTTGGCCATTGGGTACTACGTGGCTACGGCATGTGGGCGCTCGAACGCCTTGATAATGGAGCCTTTGTTGGCCGCGCCGGCCTACTCAAACCAGAAGGCTGGCCGGATGTTGAATTAGGCTGGATGATCGCCCCCGAGACACGTAACCAAGGCTATGCCAGTGAAGCAGCGACGGCCGTACTCGACTTTGCATGGCAAACACTGGAACTAAACCGAGTGGTCAGTCTGATCCGGCCGGGAGATGCCGCCTCGGAACACCTGGCCCGGCGTCTACATGGGGAGCAGGTGAATACTATTGACCTGTGTGGACGGCGGGTACGCGTCTACGCCTACCATCCACCACCCCGTTGATGGGGATAAAATCCAGACCAGCCGAATGGTGAGGGGTGTGAAACGGTAAACTTGCAGCCCTTTAGCGGTCGTCGCGAGTCCAGATCACCCCGTCTTCTACCCGTACCGGAAACTTGGCAATGGGCTCATAGGCGGGCGCACACAGCGCCTCACCATTGCGTACATCAAAGCGCGCGCCATGTCGTGGACATTCCACCTCATGACCATGCAGCTCGCCACCCGCCAATTCACCGTCGTCATGGCTGCAGCGATCCTCAACCGCATAATAATCACCATCAATGTTGTACACGGCAATAGCGGTATCCCCATCCCACACCACCCTGAACTCGCTGGGAAGCAGTGCTTCGACAGCCTCGACTCGTATCCAGTCGCTCACCTTGCATTCCTCATATTGGAGTGGGGATCTTTACCGTCCACTGGACTCACTACATGCTGTTGCGAGTCGGGAACGAACATTTTACGCAACAGCTCAAAACGAAGACTGGGCTGTTTGGGAAGGCCAAAGCGGGCATCGTCATAGGGAAAGGGTTGGTAAATACCACTGCGGCGATAACCACGCCGCTCATACCAAGCGATCAGCTTGGTCCGCAGATCAATAACTTGCATATCCATGCTGTGACAGCCCCATTCCACCCGGGCAAAATGTTCCGCTGTATCCAGGGTGCGGCGGCCCAAACCACCACCCTGCATCCCTGGAACCACAGCGAACATGCCAAAATGGCATCTATCTTCCTGTTTTTCAAGGTGGCAGCACGCCAGCAATTGGCTGTCTTCCTCGGCCAGCAACATACAACTGGCCGAACGGCTGAGTAGCTCACCAACCTCGACCGGATCGGTGCGTTGACCACCGAGAAACTCGAATTCTGTGGTCCATCCCGCCCGGCTCGCTTCACCCCGGTAGGCGGACTGCACCAGCGTCACAATCACCTCGATGTCTGTGGCCTTGGCAAAACGGAATATGGGCTCGTGCATCATCCCTCCTCGGTTGTGGCGACGTGCTGACCCGCCATGGCCGCAACCAGCGTGGCGAGCGGCAACCGAGCACATTTGCGACGGGCAGGAAACTGCGCCAGCTCGGCGAAAGCATTCAATTCGCCCAATACCGGCTCCTGCCCACTGCTACCGCACAAAATTCGTTCAAAAGCCTTTTGCAGCAACTCGAGTGCGGCCATATCCATGCCAATGACCCGGTCACCAAGTATCGAAGCCACTGCAGTAGTAATCACGCAGGCCTCGGCTTCGAAGGCATAGTCGCGAATACGACCACTATTACAGCAAATTTCTATGCGCAGTTCGTCTCCACATAGCGCATTGCGCCCATGGGCACAGGCATCAGCTACGTCAAGATCACCCCACCGATGGGGCACCCGGTTATGTTCGAGCAATTGCTCACGATACAAGGGGAGTACTCCGGATTGGCCCATGATCGAATCAAACCAGTAATTTGCATGCCTTGTGCAAGGCTGCCACCAACTGATCGACATCCTCGCAACGATTATAGAACGCCAGAGAGGCACGGCAGGTTGCGGGGACCCCATAGAACTGCATCAATGGATGGGCACAATGGTGTCCCGAACGCACCGCAACACCTTCGAGATCAAGCAAGGTTGCCAGATCGTGGGCATGAGCGCCTTCGACCAAAAACGAAATGACCGCTGCTTTATGCCGAGCTTCACCGATGATGCGCAAACCCGGTATCTCACGCAGCCGTTCTTGGGCGTAAACCAGTAGTTCCTGCTCACGGGCACGGATGCGATCCATACCCAGTTCTGACAGATAACGGACAGCCTCACCCAGGCCGACGAAACCGGCAATATTCGGAGTACCTGCCTCAAAACGCTGGGGTGGATCGGCAAAGGTGCTGGATTCGATATGTACCTCCCGAATCATATCGCCACCACCGAAAAACGGTGGCATCGCTTCAAGCCATTTACGTCGCGCCCACAACACCCCGGTACCCGTTGGGCCACACATTTTGTGACCGGTGAAGGCATAGAAATCACAGCCAATCGCGGACACGTTCACAGGCATGTGCGGCACCGCCTGGGAACCATCCACCAGTAGCGGAATGCTGCGGCGACGGCATTCACGGGCTATTTCGGTAACCGGGTTGATGGTACCGAGAACATTGGAAACATGCGTCACCGCGGCAAATTTTACCTTGGGTGTCAGCATCTCGACGAAGCGCTCCAGGATCAGCTCACCACGTTGATTGATGGGTGCAGCGACCACCTTGGCCCCGGTGCGCTCACAAGCAAGTTGCCAGGGGACAATATTGGCATGATGTTCCATGGTGGTTACCAGCACCTGGTCACCTGGCTTTAGTCTGGGTAGGAGAAAGCTGTAGGCAACGAGATTGGTCGCCATGGTCGTACCCGAAGTCAGCACCAGTTCCTGGTCAGACTGCACACCGATAAACTCCGCCAGGGTGGAACGCGCTCCTTCATACAGATTGGTGGCTTCTTCGCTCAAAGCGTGTACCGCACGAGATACGTTGGCATTGCGCTCGCGGAAAAATTGGCTTACAGCGTCGATCACACGATCCGGTTTCTGCGAAGTGTTGGCATTATCGAGATAGGCCAGAGGCCGGCCATATACCGTACGTTTAAGCAGAGGAAACTCTGTCCGAACCCGACTCCAATCTGGAGCGGGTGCAATAGGCTGGTGCATGGGTGAATTCATCTCACGTGGACCTCCATCAATACCCTGTTGTGGTCACAGTGACCTAGTTGAAGCAGAACGGTAGGAAAACACCTGTCCACGGTCATCCCTGCATACTCAGTGGTAGATGCTTGATCAGCCGCTCGGCCAGATACTCTTGCAAACTCTGTGGGAAAATGCCATCCAGTATCTCCCGACAGAATGCAACCATCAGCAACCTGCGCGCTTCGGCCAACGGCAAGCCGCGAGAGCGCAGATAGAACAACGCTTGCTCATTGATCTGCCCGACGGTGGCACCATGTGCCGCCTGCACCTCGTCAGCATAGATCTCCAGTACCGGCTGGGTATCGATCTCGGCTCGATCAGAGAGTAGTAGATTTTTGTTATGCAACCTGGCATCGGCACCATCTGCCCCGCGTTCAATAACGATGCCACCATGAAACACCCCATGACCACGCTGATCGGCGATCCCTCGCCAAGTCGCACTGCTTCGTGTATCACGAGCCTGATGGCGGATATCGAGACGGATATCTACATGTTGCCGAGCTTGTGGGGCAAACAAACCGCACGTATCGAAAATCGCCCCCTCACCTTCCAGTAGGGTCTCGATCTCGTGACGCACCAAGGCTCCCCCCAGTTCAATCGTATGCATACCGACATGAGCTCGTGGCGCGAGGTGAAAGTGTTCATGACGGACCAGCGTGACGGCTTCTGTTGCATGCTGAATCTGGGTCAGTTGCAGGCGTGCGTCTTCATGCATCCGTATCTCGCTGACTACGGTTGCAAACTGCTCAGACTGGCTTGATCCCGCATAATGTTCGACCAGGCTCAACTCAGCCCCGGCCTGGAGCTCGATGTGGGCACGCGTATGCCAGGCCAACTTAGCATCCGTATCAATGCCCAGATAAAGGAGATGGACGGGAGCCTCGATATGAAAACCCGCCTTGACCCGCAAGCTGACGCCATCCGTTGCCATCACCAGGTTCATGCGCTCAAAAGCTGCTGCTCCGTCTGCTATGGGGCGTTCCATCCAGGAACGCAATGAAGCCGCCCCAGTAGACAAGACCTGCCCCAGAGTGGTGACTTCCAAACCGGCAGGCATTTCTTGCAGTGAAGACAGATCGGCTCGGAAAACTCCATGTACAAATACAATTCTGGGGCCATCGACTCCGGGCAGGTGGAGCTCAGTCTCCGGCACCGGACGCTGTCCGGCTTCACTATCACCGATAATAAAACGCTGCTGTGCCAAGGCTCGCAAGGAGGTATATTTCCAAGCCTCGTTATGCCTATCGGGTAATCCCTCACGAGCTAATACAGCACGTTCACCTTGCCGCAACTGTGCCAGCCAAGCACTTTCAGCACCATCAAAATACGGCTGCCCCACAGCGGCTTGCTTGAGTACCTCATCCAGCAAGGGTACGCACGCACTCATGCGTCGGCACCTTCAAGCTGGCGCTCGGCAACCCAGGCGTAACCATGTTCTTCCAGCTTGTGGGCCAGTTCCTTGGTACCACTCTCGACAATGCGGCCCGCGGCAAGAACATGTACAAAATCGGGAACGATGTAATCCAAAAGCCGCTGATAATGCGTCACCACAATAAATGCCCGATCCGCTGAACGCTGCCGATTGACTCCTTCGGCAACCTGTTTGAGCGCATCAATATCCAGGCCTGAGTCAGTCTCGTCGAGAATCGCCAGTCGCGGCTCAAGTACAGCCATCTGGAAGATCTCATTACGTTTCTTTTCACCTCCTGAAAAGCCGGCGTTGACCGATCGATTCATCAGATCCGGAGCCAAGTCCAATATCGCTAGCTTCTCGCGAACGAGTTTTAGAAATTGCACCGAATCCAGTTCCTGCTCACCACGATGCTTGCGTTGTGCATTTAATGCGGCGCGCAGGAAATAGGTATTGTTCACACCCGGGATCTCAACCGGATACTGGAAAGCCAGGAATACCCCGGCCGCGGCGCGTTCCTCGGGTTGCAGCTCCAGAAGATTTCTGTCGAGAAAACGTACCGAACCGGCCATCACCTCATAGCCCTCGTGTCCGGCCAGAAGATTCGCCAATGTCGACTTACCGGCTCCATTGGGACCCATCACGGCGTGCACTTCACCTGGCTGCACCTGGAGGGAAAGTCCTTTGAGGATGTCCTTGCCCGCCACACGGACATGAAGATTATCGATCTGTAGCATGATTACCTACTCTTGGAGTCCTGGTGCCTACGTAGCACCACGTAAGTGAAGGGTTGTTGGTGCCCGGCAGGAGTCTGATGCAAGTCCCGGTGCTGGGTGACCAGTTCGAAGTTTGGCGTAAACTCGCCAGCCAGCGCAGCGGCGTCGTAACGGCGCACAGGCAAGCCACTGCACCGCTCGGGGCCGTCACTGGCAAAAGTAGCGATGATGGCATACCCCCCGGGCCGCACCGAGTGCGTTACGCCGGCGACGTAACGGGCCCGATCCCTGCCATCGGTCAGAAAATGGAAAACAGCTCGATCATGCCAGAGTGTGTAAAGAGCTTCAGGCCAGTCGATCTCGTTGACGTCTCCCTCGATCCAGGTCACGGCTGTGGACAGTGTTCCAAGCCGCTGGCGGGCATCGGACAACGCTTTTGCGGACAGATCCACCACCGTCACATCACCAAAACTACGATCCAGAAGATCGTCTACCAGGGTGCTGCGTCCACCACCCACATCCACAACCGGTAGGTCTTTGTCCAATTCCAAGCCGTCGATACAGCGCAACGACTGTTCAAGATGGGCTCGATACCAACTGGTCTGTATCTCACCCTTCTCCTGATAGATCGACTCCCAATGGGTCCGGCGAGGAGTATTCATCCGACGGCTCCTTCAAGTGAAACTTCCAGCAATTTCTTTGCCTCAACCGCAAACTCCATGGGTAGTTCACGGAATACCTGGCGACAAAAGCCATCTACGATCAACGACACAGCATCCTCCTCACCGATACCCCGGGAGCGGCAATAGAACATCTGCTCGTCAGAGATTTTCGATGTGGTGGCCTCGTGCTCGATGGTGGCCGTAGGATTTTTGACTTCAATGTAGGGGAAAGTATGGGCACCGCACTGCTTGCCGATCAACAGGCTGTCACACTGAGTATGATTGCGGGCACCCTGAGCCCCTCTCGCCACCTTGACCAGGCCCCGGTAACTGTTGGAACTGCGCCCTGCCGAAATTCCCTTCGAGACAATCTTCGATTTGGTGTGTTTACCGAGATGGATCATCTTGGTACCGGTGTCGGCCTGTTGCCGATGGTGGGTCAAGGCTACCGAGTAAAACTGTCCAATCGAGCGGTCACCACGCAGTATGCAACTGGGATACTTCCAGGTGATTGCTGAACCCGTCTCGACCTGGGTCCAGGTAAGTTTGCTGTCATCACCACGACAATCCCCCCGTTTGGTGACAAAATTATAGATACCGCCGCGGCCTTCCTCGTCACCCGGATACCAGTTCTGAACCGTGGAATACTTAATCTCGGCACGCTCCATCACCACTAACTCAACTACTGCCGCATGCAGCTGGTTTTCGTCCCGCATCGGTGCCGTACAACCTTCAAGATACGACACATATGCCCCTGCTTCGGCAATAATCATGGTGCGCTCAAACTGGCCCGTATGCCCCGCATTGATGCGGAAATAGGTACTCAATTCCATGGGGCAGCGCACCCCCTTAGGGATAAATACGAAGCTCCCATCGGAGAACACCGCTGAATTTAGTGCGGCAAAATAATTGTCACCAACAGGCACCACTGTCCCTAAATATTTCCGCACCAGGTCCGGATGCTCGCGGATCGCCTCACTCATTGAGCAGAAGATCACCCCTACTTCAGCCAGATCCTTACGAAAAGTCGTACCCACCGAGACCGAATCAAATACCGCATCCACAGCCACACCCGCTAAGCGGGCCCGTTCATGTAACGGCACACCTAGTTTGTCAAAGGTTTCCAATAGTTTTGGATCGACCTCATCCAAAGACTTCGGTTGCTGTTTGGGTGCGGCATAATAGCTGATGGACTGCAGGTCGATGGGGGCCACTGACAGCTTGGCCCAATCCGGCATGGTCATCTTTAACCAGTGCCGATAGGCCTGTAGTCGCCACTCGGTCATCCATTCCGGCTCCTGCTTACGTGCCGAAATCGCTCGAATAATTGCTTCGTTCAGACCAGGCGGAAGGCTATCGGTTTCGATATCCGTCACAAATCCGGCCCCGTAGCGACGGTCGATCGCCTCGTTCACAACCCCGGACAGAGCCGGCTTGGTCCGTATTCTGGTTGCACTTTCATTACTCATGGTTGGGTACCTCGATAAACCTGCTGCGCGGCCCGATTGCTGTCTCGCGTTCTCACTCACTCATCGCCTATCTGCCTGATATGTCCCGGAGATTCGTTCCGGGACGCTTTGCGCTTGAACCGCTCACTACGGCTTTTTAAGGTGCCCAGATGACCTACTCGCCGCACCGGAAGGTTGCGTGTAGATTGTACAAAATCTGCCAGACTCATTTCACTCAAGGCCGCGGTAACTTTTTTACTGATCCGCTGCCAATGACTGCTCACACCGCAATGATCGATATGCTCACACGCACCGCCGGCAACACAATCGGTCATCCCCAGCGGGCCTTCCATCGCCTCGATAATCATCACCACACTAATCCGCTCTGCAGCCCGAGCCAGGCGGTAACCACCGCTGGTGCCACGGAACGATTCCACCAGACCCGCTTGAGCAAGACTTTTGAGAACCTTGCTCACCGTAGGCGGCTCCAGCCGCACGCACTGGGCAATTTCTGAAACTGGCACTACATCATTGCCGTGCTCGGCTAGGCAGCGCAGTACCACTGTGGCGTAATCTGCAAGTCGGCTGATACGTAACATGACAAGGCCTAATCAGTACTTGAATGGTACTAATTAGGCCTTGTTCACGCAAGCCCAAGCAAATCTGTTTTGGTTCTCCGGCACCGGCCGTAGCGACGTAACATCCTTGGGCGATACTGCTGCGTTCTTGTTGCCCAAACTATATCGTTACATAGATCTACGGTTTGGAACAAATTAGCGATATCTCTAACCAGGCGCTTCACTCATTTGCTACCCGTCCCCGAATTCATCAGGTTATTTTCTGGAGCGTCCGAGTTTCTGCACAATCCGCAAAGTGAGTTCGATCGACTGCTCGTAGTTGAGCCGGGGATCAACAGTGGATCGGTAAGCACGGCTAAGATCGGCTTCACCAAGGCCCCGCGCACCACCCATGCACTCCGTCACATCCTCGCCGGTAAGCTCGAGATGAACCCCGCCTAGGTGAGTTCCGGCCGCCGCGTGCAAATCCACCGATTGCTCCAGTTCCCCCACGATGTTGGCGAACCGACGGGTCTTAATACCGTTTGCTAAGGTTTCGGTATTGCCGTGCATGGGGTCGCAGCACCAAAGTATCCGCCGCCCTGTAGCCCTAACGGCTTCAAGCAAAGGAGGCAGAGCCTCGGCAATCTTGCTCATCCCCATCCGATGAATCAGGACAATACGTCCTGGTTCGTCATCCGGATTGAGAATCTCCAGGATGCGAAGTAGACGTTCAATGGGCATGGACGGGCCGACCTTGATGCCGATAGGATTGCGAATCCCACGGCAATATTCAACATGAGCACCATCGGGATCAGCGGTACGCATACCAATCCACGGAAAATGCGTGGACAGATTGAACCAACCCGGCTGCCTTGGAACCTGCCGGGTCAGAGCTTGCTCATAATGCAACAACAATGCTTCATGTGATGTGTAAAAATCCACCCTGGAGAAACTGGTAATTGGCTCACCAATCAGGGTTTCCATAAACTGCACGGCCTCGGCAATATCCGCAACGATACGTCGATAATCGGCAGCATGCGCTGAGGCATCCACCCATTTTAGGTCCCAATACTCGGGATGATGCAGGTCAGCAAAACCTCCATCGACCAGAGCACGAACAAAATTCATGGTCAATGCTGAACGGGCATGGCCACGCAACATCCGGTTGGGGTCAGGGCGACGCGATAGGGGAGTGAATTCAGGAGCGTTGACCAAGTCGCCACGATAGCTTGGCAACTCAACCCCATTGCGTGACTCCATCGGGGTCGACCGGGGTTTGGCATACTGTCCGGCAAAACGTCCCAGTCGGATCACTGGCTGTTGCAAACCATGCACCAAGACCAGGCTCATCTGCAGAATCACCTTGAGGCGATTGGATATACGCTCACTGCTGCAATCAGCAAAACTTTCCGCACAATCCCCCCCCTGCAATAAGAAACGTTTACCTTGTTGGGCCTCCGCAATGAGCTGTTTAAGCTGCAGGATCTCCCATGAAGTGACCAGCGGCGGCAGACTGCTCAGCTCTTGGCGAACCAAATCCAGTTCATCAAGATCGGCATAGTGTGGCTGCTGTATTGCAGGGTGTGTTTGCCATGATTCCGGCCGCCAGGAAACCGGTCCTGTAACGGAACCCGTTGACGCCTCTTGCCTTGACTCACTCATCGTCGGAGTACTTTGAGACGTCGTAATCCTAGCCAACTCCAGATGGTCAATAACCCGAACCAGGCCATTGACCAGAACGGCATGGCCATTCCGAGAAACTGCCAGCGCACTTCGCCGCAGTCCCCGGTACCCGTAAACACCTTACGTAGTACTTCTCCAATCGGCAGAGTCTGCAACATGTATTTCAGGGGGGCCCCACAACTACCGAAAGGGTTCGGGGGCTGAGCCTGTAACCAGAGTTGCCGGGCTGCAACTGCAATTCCAAATAAACCACCCAGCACAATCAAACCGACGATAAACCAGCGACCGATCGCTGCAGGCTTGAAAACCGCAGCAAACAGGAACAGCACTCCTATCGAAATAAATCCGAGCCGCTGCAAGATACACAAAGGGCATGGATCAATACGTTGCACAAACTGCACAAAAATGGCGTACCCGAGCAAGCCTGCGCAAGCTAGAAATCCCAGCAGATTGACCGAACGATAGGACCAGCGTAGTGGATTCACGACAGTACCAAGAAAAATGGTCGATCAAGCATAGTGTGACAATCTACCGTTGTCAGCTGAAAAGTCAGCACAGATCAAAAAAAGTCCGATCCAGAAACTCCGATCGGACTTTTTTCAATAAACACCGCTATCAGTTAATCTTTGGCAGCCGCCTGCTTCGGTCGATCAACCAGTTCGACATAGGCCATGGGTGCATTATCTCCGGGTCGGTAGCCACACTTGAGAATGCGTAGGTACCCACCGGGGCGAGAACGATAGCGTGGCCCAAGCTCGACAAAAAGCTTGCCCACCGCCTGCTTGTCTCGTAGACGAGCGAAGGCCAGCCTGCGATTAGCCACTCCATCAACTTTACCCAGGGTAATCAGGGGCTCTGCTACACGCCGCAACTCCTTTGCTTTGGGAAGCGTAGTACGAATTAACTCGTTTTTCAGCAACGAGGAGGCCATATTGCGAAACATTGCAAGCCGATGACTGCTGTTGCGATTCAGTTTGCGTCCGGACTTCAGGTGGCGCATGGTTCAATTTCCTGTAAGACGGTTCAGCCCAGTTGCATGCCGTGGGCATGTCCTGGTGGTGGCCAATTTTCAAGTTTCATACCGAGCGCCAAACCACGCGCACCCAGTACATCCTTGATTTCTGTGAGAGACTTCTTACCCAGATTGGGAGTCTTCAATAGCTCAACTTCGGTCTTCTGAACCAAGTCACCAATATAGTAAATACTTTCGGCCTTGAGACAATTGGCCGAACGTACTGTGAGTTCCAGGTCGTCGATGGGTCGCAATAAAATGGGCTCAAAGCCATCAACTGCCGGGTCCTCCTCGGCTTCTACAACATGACTGAAGTCGCCAAAGACCCGTAGTTGCTCGGCAATGATTTCGGCAGCTCGACGTACGGTTTCCTCCGCATCAATCGTACCGTCGGTCTCAATGTCAAGAATGAGCTTATCGAGATTGGTCCGCTGTTCGACCCGGGCGGCATCCACCTCATAGGACACCCTGCGTACTGGACAGAATGAGGCATCAAGCTGCAGGCGCCCAATCAACTGGGCTTCATCATCGGCATGCTGCCTGGTTGTTACCGGCTGGTAGCCCAAACCACGACGTATCTTGAGCTGCATCCGCAACTTGCAATTCTTGGTCAAATGGCAGATGACATGATCCGGGTTGACTATTTCAACCGTATGATCTGTGGTGATGTCACCTGCCGTAACGGTGCCCTTACCATTTTTTTCAAGGGTCACCGTGGCCTCATCGCGACCATGCATGCGTAGTGCGACCTCTTTGAGGTTGAGCAAAACCTCAATGATGTCCTCCTGTAAACCTTCCATAGTTGTGTATTCATGCAATACGCCATCAATCTCAACCTCAACGATTGCGCAACCGGGGATTGATGATAAAAGTACCCGACGCAATGCATTGCCGAGCGTATGACCAAAACCGCGCTCTAGCGGCTCAACGATCACACGTGCCCGAGTGGCATTGACGCGGTTGACCTGGAGAGCGTGCGGCTTGAGCACACTTGTTGAAGAGACTGCCATGTATAAGGCCCCTCGCTAATTACTTCGAATAAAGCTCGATGATCAGGCTCTCGTTAATATCGGAGGGCAGATCGGAACGTTCCGGCAAAGATTTGACGACACCGGAAAAAATTTTGCTATCCACTGTTAACCAGTCTGGACGAAGATCCATACCGTCAGCCAGTGTCATGGACTCTTTCACACGCAGCTGCGTCTTGGCCTTCTCGGTCAGGCTCACCTCGTCACCGGGGCGGATCTGATAAGAAGCGATGTTGACCTTGCGGCCGTTAACCACGATCGCTTTGTGTGACACCATCTGGCGTGCTTGAGCACGCGTTACGGCAAAGCCCATACGGTAGACAATATTGTCCAGACGCCCCTCCAGGAGACGTAACAGGTTTTCACCCGTATTGCCTTTCTGGGTTGAGGCCTTCTTGTAGTAGTTACTGAACTGACGTTCAAGCACACCATAGATACGCTTGACCTTTTGTTTTTCGCGTAACTGCACGGCGAAATCGGACATCCTCGAGCGTCGCCCAGTCACCGCATGCTGGCCGGGTTTACTATCAAATTTGCACTTGGAATCGAGCGAACGTGCCGGACTCTTCAAGCCTAGATCCGCGCCTTCACGACGCGCCAATTTACAGGTGGGACCACGATAGCGGGCCATCTTTTATATCTCCTCAGACGCGACGTTTCTTGGGGGGCCGACAGCCGTTATGGGGGATCGGCGTCACATCAATGATGTTGCTGATTTTGTAACCCAATGCATTCAGGGATCGTACTGACGACTCCCGACCGGGACCGGGGCCCTTGACACGAACTTCGATGGATTTCACTCCATAATCGAGTGCGGCACGCCCAGCCCGCTCTGCCGCAACCTGCGCTGCAAACGGCGTGGACTTGCGGGAACCGCGAAAACCTGAGCCGCCGGATGTGGCCCAAGATAAGGCATTACCCTGACGATCAGTGATCGTCACGATAGTGTTGTTGAACGAAGCATGCACGTGAGCAACCGCATCGGTGACGACACGTTTGATCTTTTTCTTAGACTTGCCGGAACTGGATGTTTTGGCCATGGTTGAATCCGTTATCTTTTGATCGGTCGTCTCGGGCCCTTGCGGGTACGAGCATTAGTACGAGTACGCTGACCACGTACGGGCAGTCCACGGCGATGACGCAGGCCACGGTAACTACCAATATCCATGAGTCGCTTGATGGACATGCCGACTTCTCGACGCAAATCTCCCTCAATCACAAACTTGGTCACCTCACGACGTAAGGCTTCGACTTGCTCTTCGGTCAGCGAGCGAATCTGTGTAGCCGAATCCACACCCGCCGACTCGCAAATCATGTGCGATCGGGTGCGTCCAATACCATATATATTCTGCAGCCCCACCCAAACATGTTTGTGGACCGGCAAGTTAACGCCTGCAATGCGCGCCATGATCTCTATCTCCGATGAATTGCTCGCGCGTTAAACGCGTAATTCTAACTAAAAACACTCCAGTGTGGAACCCCTGATGGTTGCTACTACCGCACCCATGATCCTCACACCATGTTAAACGTGCCGTCAACTTCGGCGTAAATTGGCCTTTTTCAATAAACTGTCGTACTGGTGGCTAACTAGGTGAGCCTGTACCTGAGCGTAGAGATCCATGACCACCACTACGACAATCAATAGTGACGTGCCACCAAAATAAAACGGTACATGCCAAGCTGACTGCAAGAATGTCGGCACTAGGCATACCAGTGCCAGGTACAAGGCGCCAACCCCTGTCAGACGGGTCAGTACCCCGTCAATATACTCAGATGTTGCCCGACCTGGTCTGATTCCAGGAATCAGCGCACCGGAACGCTTGAGATTGTCTGCAGTCTCCGGCGCATTGAAGACAATTGCCGTGTAAAAGAAGGCAAACAAAATAATTAGACCGGCGAAGACAATATCGTAAACAAGCTCTCCCGGACTCAGGGCAGTAGTCAGTGTTTGCAGCCAGCTCAGATGTTGCGCACTGCTGAACCAGGTTGCAGCCGTAGCTGGAAACATGATTAACGAAGAGGCGAAGATGGGAGGGATTACGCCCGACATGTTGATCTTCAGGGGCAAGTGCGAAGTTTGGTTCTGGTAGGCACTGGACCCCCCTTGGCGTCGAGCGTAGTTGACCGGGATGCGCCGCTGGGCACTTTCCATGAACACCACAAAGGCGGTTACCAACACCACGAGGGCAATCACAATCAGCACTTTCGGGATCGATAGTTCACCACTCTGCGCCATGCTTAGAGTTTGTGCCAGGGCACTGGGTAAGCCCGCCACAATACCGGCAAAGATGATCAACGAGATACCATTGCCGATGCCTCGCTCAGTAACTTGTTCACCCAACCACATCAGGAACATGGTGCCTGCTGTCAGGCCGACCACCGAAGCAAAAATGAAGCCATAGCCGGGTGAATAGACGACCGCAAGTCCACCAGACATACTGTGTTTCTGTAAGGCAAAGGCTACCCCGAAAGATTGGAAAATTGCCAATCCGACCGTTCCCCAGCGCGTATACTTGGTCATCGTCCGTTGACCACTTTGGCCTTCCTTGCGCATCTGCTGCCAGGAAGGAAGTATCGATCCCAGCATCTGCACGACGATACTGGCCGAGATGTAAGGCATTACCCCCAAAGCAAATAGTGAATAGCGGGCTAGCGCACCGCCTGAAAACATGTTGAACAGGTTCAGTAAGCCGCCGCCTTGTTGGACCAGGCGAGTCATGGCTTCGGGATTGACGCCCGGCACGGGAATGAACGATCCGAGGCGAAATACAATCAATGCCCCAATCGTAAACAGGAAACGCTTGCGAAGCTCGGTGAGCTTACCTAGCGAATTCAATATATTATTGCCCTGTGCACCAGCCACCACAATTACTCCACGCTGCCACCGGCAGCTTCAATTGCGGCCTTGGCTCCTGCCGTAGCTAGAATGCCACTAATCTTCACCGCTCGGGTAATTTCGCCCTTCTTGACAATCTTGACGCGACGCGCCCGGGCATTAACAAGGCCCGCTTCAAGCAATGCTGGCAGGTCGATCACGGCAGATTTGATTACTACCAGCTGGTACAGCATTACTTGCTGGGATTGGGCTGTCTTACGTGAGCTGAAGCCCACTTTTGGCAAACGCCGTTGCAAGGGCATCTGGCCACCTTCAAATCCCGGCTTGATCTTACCCTTGCCGGCACGCGCTAGCTGCCCTTTGTGACCACGGCCAGCCGTTTTGCCAAGACCCGAGCCGATACCGCGGCCCACACGTACCCGTTCACGATGTGCACCCTTGGCAGGATGAATGGTATTCAATCGCATGACTTCAGCTCCCTGTCCGCTTACTGCTCGATACGGATCAGATAATTTACTCGATTGATCAGACCGCGCACCTGCGGACTGTCTTTCAGCTCCCGAACATCATTGATCTTTCTCAGTCCGAGTGCCTTGACACTGAGGCGGTGTTTTTTTTGCACACCCCGCAGACCCTTTATCAGCCGAACCTTGACTGTCTTGTCACTCATGGCCCACAACCTCATCAACAGTCTTGCCGCGTTTCGCAGCAATCAGTTCAGGGGTGGTCATAGACTTCAAGCCCTTGATTGTGGCGCGGACCAAATTGATTGGATTGCGCGAACCGACAGCTTTGGCAAGAACATTCTTGACTCCTACCACTTCCATTACCGCGCGCATCGCGCCCCCGGCGATTACCCCGGTACCCTCAGAGGCTGGCTGCATGTAAACACGGGCCGCACCATGGTGGGCCTTGATCGCATAAAACAATGTGCCGTTATTCAAATTCACTTTGACCATGTTGCGCCGGGCTCGTTCCATGGCTTTGGAAATGGCCACTGGCACCTCGCGAGCTTTGCCATATCCAAGCCCGACACTGCCGTCACCATCCCCAACCACCGTTAGTGCCGTGAAACTCATCTGCCGGCCACCCTTGACGGTCTTGGCGACCCGATTGACGGCAATCAGCTTTTCCAGCAGGCCGTCGGAATTGTCTCGATCGTTGCTAGCCATTGTCTACCCTTTCATACCCGTTGAGGGCGATATTGCGGCAATGCCGCTTGGAGTTGTATTTTTCTAAAAACTACGATGGTACTTTTTAACCAAACCCTACCAGTACCAGTACCAGGAAGGAAAATACTCAGAACTTCAATCCGGCTTCCCGCGCCGCATCAGCCAAAGCCTTAACCCGACCGTGATAGCGGAAACCAGAACGATCGAAAGCAACCGACTTGATCCCGGCAGCAAGAGCCCGTTCAGCTACGCGCTTACCTACTTCGACGGCGGCCTGAATGTTCTTGGTACCTTTAAGCCCCTCACGCACCGTAGCCTGTTGGGTAGATACCGCAGCAATAACCCGGTCACCTGCAGCATTGATGACCTGAGCCGAAATATGCTGATTGGAACGGTGCACGGTAAGCCTGGCCACCTGCTGTTTGCGAATGCGTGAGCGGGTGGTTTTGGCCCGACGCAATCGGGATGTATTCTTATTCATAATAGTTCTCCGGAAAGCGAATCGGTAGTTACGCCTTCTTGGCTTCCTTCCTGATAACCTTTTCACCGGTGTAACGGACACCCTTACCCTTGTATGGCTCAGGGGGACGGAAGGCACGGATCTTGGCCGCAACTTCGCCGACCAGCTGCTTGTCAGCACCTTTGATAAGGATTTCGGTTACTGCCGGCGTTTCAATAGAAACACCATCAGGCACCCTATAGACCACCGGATGCGAAAATCCGAGCGACAGATTTAGATCCTTGCCTTGTATCGACGCACGATAGCCGACACCGACCAAGCTCAGTTTACGCTCGAAACCTTCGGTTACACCCTTGACCATATTGGCCAGCAAGGCCCGAGTGGTGCCGGCAAATTTTACTTCACCATTAGCAACCATCTCACAAAGCACATTGCCATCGGCAATACTGACCTTGACCCCTGGAAGAGTGTGCATGGTCAACGTGGCCTTGGGACCACGGATGGTAATTTCATCTCTACCCACTGTGCACTCTACACCCTTGGGTAAAATAATAGGTTTTCTGGCAACTCGAGACATGGGATTCTCCTTAGGCGACCAAGCCGAGTACTTCACCACCCAAACGCTGCAAACGCGCCTGCGCGTCGGTCATCAGACCAGCTGACGTCGAGATAATGGAAATACCCAAACCACCAATCACCTTCGGAAGTTCAGCACTACCGCGATACACACGTAAACCGGGTCGGCTGATACGTTGAATACGCTCAATGACCGGTTTGCCCTCGAAATATTTGAGTTTAATATCTAGATGACTCTTGTTTCCTTCGTGGGTGACTTGGGCATCCACGATATAGCCCTCAGCCTTGAGCAGCTCGGCGATAGCCGCTTTCACAGTCGATGCAGGCATGCTTACCGTCGCCTTACTCATAGCCTGAGCGTTGCGAATTCGGGTAAACATGTCAGCGATGGGATCAGTCATGCTCATGATGAAATTCCTGATTTATGGCATCGATATCCAAAGGATGCTCGAATTGGGTTACCAGCTGGCTTTGCGCAGACCGGGGACGTCTCCACGCATGGTGGCCTCACGCAACTTGTTGCGGCCAAGGCCGAACTTGCGATACACCGCACGTGGTCGGCCGGAAAGCGCACAGCGCGAAGTTAACCGCGTCACACTCGAATCGCGCGGCATTTTTTGAAGTTTACCCTGCGCCTGCATCTTATCCTCATACGAAGCATTTACATCGGTGATGACCTGCTTCAACTCGGCACGACGCTGCGCATATTTCTTACAGAGCTTTTCCCGCTTTATGTCACGGTTAACCATGGATTTCTTTGCCATACAATATATTCCTGCGTATCAGTTGCGGAATGGAAATTTGTAAACTTCAAGAAGCGCCTTGGCCTCAGCATCGGTTTTTGCCGAGGTGGTAATGGCAATATCCATACCGCGAATAGCATCCACTTTATCGAAATCAATCTCTGGGAACACAATTTGCTCAGTGATACCCAGGTTGAAATTTCCACTGCCATCAAACGAACGCGTTGAGACCCCGCGAAAATCACGTACTCGTGGTAAACCGATCGAAATCAATCGATCAAGAAACTCGTACATTCGCGCTCGACGCAAAGTGACCTTGCAACCAATTGGCCAGCCGTCACGAATTTTAAATGAGGCCACAGAAACCCGTGCCTTGGTTATGATAGGTTTTTGTCCGGCAATCAGCCCCATGTCATTCAAGGCATTCTCAAGAGCCTTTTTATTACCCACGGCTTCACCAACACCCATGTTCAGTGTTACTTTGCAGAGTTTAGGAACCTGCATGGGGCTTTTATATCCAAAGCGCTCCATCAGCTGCGGAATAACTTTTTCTTTATAGATCTGTTCAAATCGCGTCATTGTTTTATCCTCACAAATCCACAACTTCGCCGGATGAGCGATAGACGCGAACTTTGCGGCCGTCCTCCAGATTTTTGTAACCTACCCGCTCACCCTTGGCTGTTGCAGTATTGAACAACATTACGTTGGAGGCATGAATGGATGCCTCTCGTTCGACAATGCCGCCAGGTTGATTGGCCTGTGGATTGGGTTTGGTATGTCGTTTAACCAGGTTGACATTAGCTACGTAGACACGCTCTCCAACAACACGCGTCACCTCACCTCGCTGGCCCTTATTTTTGCCGGCAATTACGACGACCTGATCGCCCTTGCGTAAACGATTCATTCCTGTGTTCCTCTGATCACAGCACTTCTGGAGCCAGTGAGACAATTTTCATAAATCTCTCACTGCGCAACTCTCGAGTCACAGGTCCGAAAATACGCGTACCGATCGGCTCGTACTTGTTATTCAGCAACACGGCAGCATTGCCGTCAAAGCGAATCAACGAGCCATCCG
This sequence comes from Mizugakiibacter sp., assembly GCA_003233305.1. GTDB lineage: Bacteria > Pseudomonadota > Gammaproteobacteria > Xanthomonadales > Rhodanobacteraceae > Metallibacterium. Next base: position 5,320 of record QILI01000120.1, on the reverse strand, counting down.
GACGTCGTACACCCTGAGCTGTACGTACTACCACTGCGTTGTATACCTCACCCTTCTTTACCTTGCCACGAGGAATCGCCACCTTGACGGTAACTTTAATGATGTCCCCGATACGTGCATAACGGCGCTTGGAACCTCCAAGTACCTTGATACACATCACTTCGCGCGCGCCACTATTGTCGGCGGCGGACAATCTGCTCTGCATCTGGATCATGGCTCAGTCCTCACTCGCCCGCACGAACCAGCACCTCGACAACGCGATGGTGCTTGGTCTTGGAAAGTGGACGACATTCCGCAATGCATACTCGATCACCCTCACGACATTCTCCGGACTCATCGTGGGCATGCAGTTTGGTGGAACGGCGCAAAATCTTACCATACACAGCATGCTGTTCCTGACGCTCGATCAGTACCGTGATAGTTTTATTCATCTTGTTGCTGACTACGCGCCCTTCAAGAGTACGTGCCTTGCTATGGGTCTTACTCATGGGGCACCTCTACCTTCGTCTCGCTCAACACCATCTTGGTGCGGGCTATCTCACGCCGTACCCGGCGCAGTTGATGGGGTTGCGACAACTGACCTGAACCTCTTTGCATCCGCAAATTGAAGATCTCGCGGCGCAATTCGAGCAGGTGTTCCTGCAACTTGCCGGTCTCTTTGACACGCATCTCGTTGACTTCCATCACAGCACCGCCCGAGTGACAAATTGCGTGCGTACAGAAAGTTTGGCCGAGGCCAAACGGAATGCTTCACGAGCCACAGTCTCATCCACACCCTCGATCTCGTACAACATGCGGCCAGGTTGTACCAGGGCAACCCAGAACTCGACGTTACCCTTGCCCTTACCCATACGAACTTCGATGGGCTTACGGGTAATGGGTTTGTCCGGAAAGATACGGATCCATAGCTTGCCACCGCGCTTGACGTGGCGGGAGATACTCCGTCGAGCCGCTTCGATCTGGCGGGCCGTGATCTGGCCCCGGGTGATGGCCTTCAACCCGAACTGGCCAAAACTAACTTGGTTGGCATTATAGCTCAAGCCCTTGTTTCGGCCTTTTTGCATCTTGCGATATTTGGTTCGCTTAGGTTGCAACATGGGTGTATTCCTTATTTCGCTGCGGCCGGGCGTTCGCGGCGTGGTTCCCGCTCAGAGACCTTCGCATCCTTCTGCTGTGCCGCATTCAGATCGAAGACCTCCCCTTTATAGATCCATACCTTCACGCCAATGATGCCGTAGGTCGTCTTAGCTTCAGCAAAGCCATAGTCGATATCGGCACGGAAGGTGTGTAGAGGTACGCGACCCTCGCGATACCACTCTGAACGGGCGATTTCTGCACCATTCAGACGTCCGGCAACATTGACCTTGATTCCTTGTGCGCCGAGGCGCATAGCATTACCTACGGCTCGCTTCATCGCTCGACGAAACATGATGCGACGTTCGAGCTGTTGAGTGATGGACTCGGCAACCAACTGCGCATCAAGTTCGGGCTTACGGACTTCAGCAACATTGATGTGGGTCGGTACCCCCATCATTGCCGTAACCTGCTTGCGCAGCTTTTCGATGTCTTCACCCTTTTTACCAATCACCACGCCGGGCCGGGCACTATGTATCGTGACTCGAGCGGTTTTAGCAGGGCGCTCGATGAGTATCTTCGATACCCCCGCCTGGGAAAGCTGCGATCTAAGCATCTCGCGTACTTTAAGATCAGCGACAAGATACTGCGCATACTCACGTTTATTAGCGTACCACTTGGAATTCCAATCCTTGGCGATGCCGAGGCGAATGCCAGTGGGATGAACTTTATGACCCATGATTTCGTCCCGTTAGTGCCCAACGACCACAGTAATGTGGCTGGTTCGTTTCAAAATACGTGTGCCCCGGCCTTTGGCTCGTGCACGCATACGCTTCATCGTGGGACCTTCATCAACAAAGATCCGGGTAATTTTCAGCTCATCCACATCCGCGCCCAGATTGTTCTCGGCATTGGCAACCGCAGACAAAAGTACCTTACGCAACAAATGAGCTGCTTTCTTGTTGGTATAGATCAGTACATTGCTTGCTTTGGCAACAGGCATTCCACGAACCAGATCAGCAACTAGGCGGGCCTTTTGTGCCGAAATGTGGGCGCCTTTCAATATTGATTTTGTTTCCATCGCTGGCCTCACTTACTGCTCTTGTTACCGACATGACCCTTGAAAGTACGGGTCACCGCAAACTCACCCAATTTGTGACCGACCATATTCTCATTGATCAAAACGGGCATGTGCTGCCTTCCGTTATGCACGGCAATCGTCAAGCCAACCATGTCTGGAAGAACCATTGAACGACGCGACCAGGTCTTGATGGGGCGCTTATTGTTAATGGCAACGGCCGACTCGACTTTCTTCAACAGGTGAAGATCGACAAAGGGGCCTTTTTTTAGTGAACGCGGCATGTCTGAGTCCTGTTACTTGCGACGACGCACAATCATGTTTTGAGTGCGCTTGTTACGGCGCGTTTTGTAACCCTTGGTCGGCGTACCCCAAGGGCTGACCGGGTGACGACCACCCGATGACTTACCTTCACCACCACCATGCGGGTGATCGACAGGGTTCATGGCGACACCGCGTACGGTTGGCCGAATACCCAACCAGCGTTTGGCACCGGCCTTGCCTAGTTTACGCAGACTATGTTCGGCATTGCTAACCGCGCCCACGGTGGCGTGACACTCAGTGGAAACCTTGCGCATTTCTCCAGAACGCAGTCGTAATGTTGCAAAACCATGCTCACGCGCCACAATTTGTACGGAGGCACCGGCACTGCGCGCAATCTGACCACCCTTACCCGGTTTCATTTCGACGCAATGCACCACCGTACCCACGGGGATATTACTCAGGGGCAAACAGTTGCCGGGTTTGATCGGCGCATCACGGCCCGAAACCAGTTGGTCACCCATCACCACGCCTTGCGGTGCGATGATGTAACGGCGCTCACCATCCGCATAACAAACCAGCGCGATATGTGCCGTGCGATTAGGATCGTATTCGATACGCTCGATTCGGCAACCGACTCCCTCCTTGTTGCGGCGGAAATCAATCACTCGATAGGCTTGTTTATGGCCACCACCCCGATGCCTGGTAGTAATACGCCCATGGTGGTTTCTGCCACCCGTATTGGACTGTGACTCGGTCAACGGTCCGTAAGGCGCACCCTTGTGCAGTCCCTTTTTTACTGGGCTGACCTTGGCGCGGCGACCTGGGGAGGTCGGCTTATATGTCATCAATGCCATGATGCTTACTCTCCTGCTCAGGCCCTGGCCAACGTGTCGATACTCTGGCCTTCGGCCAGGCGGACATAGGCTTTGCGCATGCTGGAACGACGTCCATTTCGGGAACGGAAGGTTTTCACCTTACCCTTTACGTTGAGCAGATTGACGGCTTCAACCTTCACTTCAAACAGCTGCTCAATGGCAGCTCTGACTTCTGGTTTGGTTGCGTCGGATGCCACCTCAAAAACGTATTGATTGCTTTCCTGCAAACGCGCAGCTTTTTCCGTGACCAGTGGCGAACGAATAACATCGAGGATACGTTCCATATTCATGCCAACCACTCCTCGACCTTCTTGACTGTTGCCGTAGTGAGAACCACGTGGTCAGCACGGACGAGAGCAACGGGATTAAGCGCAGCCACGTCCACCACATGCACCATAGGCAGGTTCCTTACCGCCAGGAAAAGATTTTCATTGGCGTCGTGATCCACCAGTAATGTGTAGCCGGATACACCAAGTTCATGCAGGCGTACTAACAAATCACGGGTTTTGGGTGACTCCGAGGCCAGGTCGGAAACCACTTTGAGTCGACCCTGTCGATTCAATTCAGCAAAGATTGAACGAATCGCTCCACGGAACATCTTGCGATTGACCTTTTGTGAATGATCACGCGGCGAGGCTGCAAAAGCTCGGCCGCCACCAACAAAGATCGGTGCACGATAATCACCATGGCGTGCTCCACCACCCTTCTGCTTTTTAAATTTCCTGGTGCTGCCCGACATTTGCCCGCGGGTGAGCTGAGCCTTGGTACCGGCACGGCCACCTGCCTGATAGGCCACGACGACCTGATGCACGAGATACTCGCGATATTCAGCACCGAACACCACCTCCGAAACATCGATCGGTGAGGCTCCGATTACATTCAGTTCCATCATCTGGCTCCTCAACCCTTGGCTGCAGGGCGAATTACGACGACGCCACCTGCCGGACCGGGCACCACACCCTTGACAGCAATGAGATTGCGCTCAGCATCGATTTTCACAACCACAAGATTCATCATGGTTTGCTTAGTGTGACCCATGTGACCGGCCATCTTCTTACCGGGAAATACCCGTCCAGGTGTCTGGCGTTGGCCAATGGAACCAGGGGCCCGATGTGAAAGTGAATTGCCATGTGTCGCATCACCCATCTTAAAATGATGCCGCTTAATGGCTCCTGCAAAACCCTTACCTTTAGTAACACCGGAAACATCAACAATTTGCCCGACCTTGAATACATCTTCAGCCTTCAACTCGGCACCCACCGCCAAATCTGTCAATTCCTCAGAGTGAACCCTGAATTCCCAGAGGCCTCGACCGGGATCGACTTTGGCCTTGGAAAAATGACCTTTCATGGGTTGGGTCAATAGCGATGAACGCTTCTGACCTGCCGTAACCTGAATGGCCTCGTAGCCATCAACTGTCGATGTCTTCACCATAGTGATGCGATTGGGCGTCGCCTCAATCAGTGTCACCGGTATGGAGCGCCCATCTTCAGTGAAGATTCGGCTCATACCGCATTTGCGACCCACCAGTCCGATACTCATAACTATAATCCTGATCCTGTTCAGCCGAGCTTGATCTGAACGTCTACACCGGCGGCCAAATCGAGTTTCATCAGCGCATCAACGGTTTTATCATTCGGATCGATAATATCCAGGACTCGTTTGTGAGTACGGGTCTCGTATTGATCCCGAGCATCCTTATCGACATGTGGTGAAGTCAGAATCGTGTAGCGCTCAATTTTTGTCGGCAACGGAATCGGACCGCATACTGTTGCCCCCGTACGCTTCGCCGTCTCTACAATCTCGCTCGCTGAACGATCAATCAAACGATGATCGTAAGCCTTGAGCCGAATACGAATTTTCTGGTTCGCCATGACCGTTTCCTGAAAAGAGCCAATTCACAGAGCGGTTTTCAACGCCCCGATTCAACCTTGATGGTGTTACTCGAAAATTTTAGCGACCACACCGGCGCCGACGGTACGACCTCCTTCACGAATCGCGAAGCGCAACCCATCTTCCATCGCAATCG
>QILI01000122.1 GCA_003233305.1 Mizugakiibacter sp. | reverse complement strand
GGTGCAAGTGTCCGGTTTCATTGAGTGAGAGCAACGTGGTGCGATCGTGATCGATTTGCAGGCGGTTGATGCAGCACGGATCTTGCTGCAGCGAGCCGTAGTGTGACAGGGAGATGTCCAGCAAGTGGCACAGCAGAATCCGGTTAATACTGTCATGTGCGACGACCACCATGGTCTGTCCGTCATGCCTTGCCAGTAGCTCCCGCATTGCGCCACTGACCCGGGCTAGGACCTCCTGCAGGGTTTCTGCCTGGGGAATGCTCGCCAGTTGCGGGCTGTTGCACCAGCGTTGCCACTGCTGCGGCCAGCGTGCCTGTACTTCCTCGTAGGAAAGCCCCTGCCAGGTACCGAAGTCGATGTCCTGCAAGGCGGGTAGCGTTTGCACGGGACAGTCCAGGGTCTTGCCGATAAACGCGGCGGTATCGACACAGCGTCGGGCTGGGCTGGAGAACAGGGCCTGTATGCCACGAACCTGGGCAAGCGCCTTGGCCAGTGCGTGAGCTTGGTGGACGCCGGATTCGGTCAGATGCAAATCGAGCCGGCCCCGAAAGGTCGGCGGGTCGATTCCTGCAACCTCGCCGTGGCGGGCGAGCAAAAGGATGGTCATGGTGAATCTCCCGATGGGAACGTTGAGTTCAGGTGGAGCGTAATAGCTCACCCCGACAAATGGAGGGTTGACGCGGTGGCGTGGGTGGCAAGAATACCTGCCTGTGCGGTGGTGTGTGATGGGCGACGAGACTCGCAGTCCGTGGCTCGTAGGATGGGTGAGGTACGAACCCCAACATTCACCTTGGCCATGCCCCCCTTTTTGTCATTCCAGCGCAGGCGGAAATCCACCCGGTCCGGATCACGTTGGAGGCTCGCTCGGACGGTGTCGCCAAGCGTAGATCCCGGGTCGTCGCCCGGGATGACGGAAAAAGCATTGCGCTCTGCCCGGGATAACGAGGCTTTTTCTGGTGATACCGCTCTGCGGTGTCACCCATCTGCACCTGTGATGAGCAAACATCGCCCGGATGGAGCGCGAGCGTAACCCGGGATGCAACGATGTCAGAAGGGTATTACTCCAGATTTCACCTCGTTGTAGCCGAGCTGAGAAGAAACAGGCCAGTACCGCTTGGGCAAGTAAGCCGCGACTATTGCAGGGTTTTTTAGGGTCGGGAGCTTGTGATGTGTTCAGGTAGGCCTTATCTTCAAGCTCAGGAGCCTGCCCAACTTGAGAAAGGTCTACTGTGGCGGTGGAAAATTGACCTATTTTTCAAGTCGGATAGATTTCAGGTGATGGAGTTCACTGCTACCTGCCTTCGGGCTAATGACTCCTGCGAGCAGCCCGATCATGCTTTGCAGCGGAGTTAGTAATGACCCCAAATCTGTTTTTCATCCCTGGCCAGCTTGTGTCTGGCACTGAGGTGTGCGCAGATCATGCGTGTGCTGGTTGCCCGCCACGACTCCGGTTTCCCGGAACTGTAGTCCTCTGGCTTGCAGTCGAGCGGGTGATGCGCCTTGGGAGGGGGACTATGGGGGCGGTGTGTGGGACTTGCAGCGAAGGACCAAGTCGGTATGTTTAGCGCCAACCACCGCCGTTATCTGCATAACCAGCTCCGGCATATTGCCCAGGAGCTCGATGAGGCGTTGCGGCAGCTTGACGAAGCGGAGCAGGCCCGGTTGTTTTCGCGTTATCGCAATCCACCCGCCGAGCCGGTACGGGCGCTGATCAGCGCGCATCGTGAGCGGATTCAGAGCTCCATTCAGCAATTTCTCGAAAGTCAGGATATCAAGCACAGCGCCGGCGGTGAGATCGACGTGAGCTGGGCCATGCGTACCCGGTTGTTGCTGCTGGCCAATGCCGCGGCTGAACTGCGTCCGCGATACGTGGCGGGTTACGGTGAACTTGAGGAGGCCGACGCCCGGGTGTGCCGTTCTCTCTCCACCGAACTGGGCCTGTTGCTGCGCGAAATGGCTGATGAACTCGATGCTGGTAGCGCTGTAAGAGCACTCTCTGCATCCGCCGCCGGTGGACTGCTGGGATTCACTGCGGAGCTGGTCATGCGTTATGGCCTGTATGAATACCGTGGCCTGCTCGATACCCTGAGCGATACCCCGGTCGGTCATGTTGAGGTAGCACTGATCGGCCGGGTTAGCAGTGGCAAGTCTTCGCTAATCAATGCACTGATCGGCCAACCCCTGCTGCCGGTTGGAGTGCGGCCGGTGACCGCTATCACCACCCGTTTGAGCTACGCAGCCGAGACCCACGCCTCCGCGGTGGCCGTGGATGGCAGCACTCAAGTGATTCCGCTGTCCGAGCTGCCTGTCTATCTGGATCAGGACCGCCAGGGTCCGCAGCCTATGCGATGGCGTGAGGTGCGTATCGGTGTGCCTGCCGCGGTACTCTCTGCCGGGGTGGTATTGACCGATACGCCCGGCCTGGGTTCGCTGCACCCCCAGGCCAGTGCCCACGTGTGGGATTACCTGCCACGTTGTGATCTCGGTGTACTGACCCTGGATGCCAACGCCACCCTCAGCCCGCAGGATCTGGAGCTGTTGCGAGCCTTGCGTGATGCCGGATCGGATCTACGGGTGGTGCTGAGCAAGGCTGATTTGCTGGATGCCGAAGCCCTGCAGCAGCAACAAGCGTACATCGAAGCCACCCTGCACGAGGCCATGAGTCAGGCGGTGGCGGTGGATGTAGTCAGCACTCATCCTTCGGGACGGCACTGGTTGGAGCACTGGCGGGATCGGTGCTTGCTGCCGGCCTTGCAGCAAGCCGCGGCACGGCATGAGCAGCGGCGTAGTCAGCGCATCGCAGGGCTGGCCCAACGCCTGCGCGTGGCTTTGCTGAACCTGCGAGAAGACGTGCCGGTAGAGCAGCGGGATGGATCATCCGAGGCGATACAAAGTGGACAGCTCGATCACTTGGCGGAGCGAATCCACGATATCGAAGCGGTACTCTCCGGATCGGCGGCAGCCCGGATTCTGGAGGTAACCGCACAGCAATGGGCGGCGGCGAAGGATTCATTTGAGGTTACGAGCGTATTGTGCGACCAAGCTTCTGCTTTGGCGGACCAGGCGGTGCGTGAATTACTGGAGACGGTGCAGGAGATTGATCCGCAAGCTCGCCAGAATATCCCCGGAGCGCCGGTGTTTACCCCGCCCGAACTGCTATCGCAGAAACCGGCACCATTGCGCGGACTCCAATGGATGCGCCGCGGTGAGGCCCACAAAAAAGTGCAGCAGGCTTATACAGAGGTACTGGGCGCTACCTTTACCGACTATGCCGGGCATTGGCGGGGCTGGGCCCGGCAGGTATTGGAGATTGTGCAGGCCCGGGCGTTGCGGGAGATTCGCTTTCCTCATGCCCACGGTATTAATCGCGATACCCTGGATGCTGATTTGCAACACCTTGATGAACTCCTTGAACAGCCGCTCGAACGGCTCAAAATGGATCAGGAGGTGGCCACATGAATGTGACGTGGTGTCCGTTCTGCTTTGCCGAGATGGACGCGGCATTGGCAAAGTGCCCGCAATGCGGTGCTGAAGTTGCGGACCGGTTGCGGCTCAGCTATCAAGACCGGCTGCTGCATGCGTTAGGGCATCCTCTCTCGGAGACCCGCATGGCTGCCATCATCGCTCTGGGCCTGCGCGGTGAAGTTTCTGCGGCCCTGCCGCTGGCCGATTGCGCGCTCGCCTTTCCGGTGGATCTGATCCAAGGCCTGCAGATTGTGCAGGCCTTGGCTGGATTGCCAGCGGGTACGGAACGCAGCCAGGCCCTGCACCGCTTGTGCCAGCATCCCGGGCATGCCGTGTCTTGGGCGGCAGGGCTGGTACTGGACGAGAAGGAACCTCGCCAGGCATGAATCCGGTGATCCCGCATAGTGCTGAAGTGATTGCCTGGCTGGATGATCTGGCCAATCCGGTTGTGGCGATCGAGAGTATCCAGGCATTGGGGCGTGCTGCCGTACCGGCTCTGGATGCTTATCTCGCCCGGGCTCCGCAGACGGTGCCACAGGCGCGGTCTCTGGCTGTGCAATTGCTGGCTAGGCAGGGGGGCGACGAGGCTTTGGAGTACTTGCGCAAAGCTCTGTATCGACAGCCACTGGACGGCCTGATTCCGGAGGTGCGCCAGTCGGAGTTTGTGGTCAAGAATGACATCCTGCACGAACTGGTCCAGCACCGCTATCCGCAGAGTTACGATGATATCGACTACGCCCTGCGTACCCTGCGTCTGCCGGAAGCGGTGATGGCGGTCGCCACTTTACGACTGCACGCATTGGCCCCGGTTCTTGTCGGGATGCTCAATGACGAAGTGTTGGCCGGCAAAGCTGCATTGACCCTGCAGGCCCTGGGTCCGGAGGTCGATGGGGTTGTGCTGAAATATCTGCAGCACTGGGTGCAAAGTTCGTCGGAAGACACCCGCACGCGCCTGGCGGCGATGCGGGCTCTGCTGGTGTTGCAGGCCCGTGGAAGTCGGCTTCCGGATTCGCTCAGTCACTACCTTGGCGGCCTGTCCCACCCCTGGATGCAGGCGGTAACGGCGTTGTTTGACACATCCCGGCCACAGCGCGCCTTGGCATTGGTGCGTGGCGCACTCGCTGATGATGGGCAATTGGCTGAGGCTTGCAAGACGGCTTACGCCAAACTGCCGGACTCGCTGCGCTTCGAGGCGCTACTTGCAGCCTTGCTGCGGAATGCCGAGGTGGATGCCTACGGTTGTACCCACTCTTTGACTCCCAGTCGGCACGCCTGGCTGGTACTGGAAGCATCTCAAGCCATCCCCCGGCTGGATACGCTCGCGCAGTCACTGGGTCGGCTGGACCGGGACACGGCCGCGCAGTTGGCCCTGCACTGGAGCGCCGGTGAGCGCGGGGCCTTGGGCAGTCTGTGGCAACACGCGGACCCACGTGGCAGGGTGGCACTGATCGAGGCGGCAACCCATTGTGGGTTCCGCACGGGTTATGCCTGTCTACTACGAGGCCTGTTTGATGGTAATGGGGTGGTGCGCAAGATTGCGCGCAGACGTGGGTTGCGGCTACTGGTCAGGTAGGGGATGGGGTCAGTTCTCGTATTGTAACATTCTGGTAACTGACGCAGACTCACTGTTTCTACCGACACGGCTTGGCGTTGTCAGCAGAGATGCCGAGCTGGGGCTCGGCGTTCCCGCTGAGGCTCTGGTGCAGAGCGCCGGTATACGGGTGACACAGCAAGCTTAGCCTGGCTGGAGCGGGAGCGTAATCCGGGATGGACCGTTGCCAAAAGCAGTTATCCCGGTTTTCACTTTGTTGCCGCCGGGCTACGGCGCGGTGCTATGCCGGGCCCGACTCTTCAGCGGGCGGCGATTTCGCTTAGCACCAGGTCCAACCCAGTTGACCAGTCAGGTAAGTGCAGGCCGAAGGTTTCACGCAGGCGCTGGGTATCGAGAATCGAGTGGGCCGGGCGTTGTGCAGGGGTTGGGTAATCTTCACTGCGGATGGCAATAACCTTGGGAGACCGCTCGATCAGTCCGGCGCGTTCGGCCCGCATCACGATAGCCCGGGCAAAGCCGCACCAGCTGGTGGCGCCGCTACTGGTTAGATGAAAGGTGCCCCAGGAAGCACTTTTCATGAAGCCATCTCCTTCCTGCATCCGTCCTAATAATTGCGCGCTGACTTCGGCAATCAGCCGAGCCGGGGTAGGGCTACCGATCTGGTCGTCCACGATGCGCAACTCGTCTCGCTCGCCGCACAACCGCAGCATAGTGCGTAGAAAATTGTGTCCGCGCGAGGCGTAGACCCAGGCGGTACGCAGAATAAGGTGCCGGGCGCCACTGGCGCGAAGTTGTTGCTCACCCGCCAGCTTGCTGTGGCCATAGACCCCCAGGGGGTCGGTCGGGTCATCTTCTCGCCAGGGTTCGGCACGGTCACCGGGGAAAACATAGTCGGTGGAGTAATGCAGGATGGGTACGTTTTGTGCAGCTGCCCAAGCCCCGAGTTCGCCGACCGCTTCGGCATTGATGCGATGGGCCAGCTCCGGCTCCTGTTCGGCCCGGTCCACCGCGGTGTAGGCCGCTGCATTGACGATTAGCTCGGGTTGGAGCTGCTGCAGGAGTGTGAGCACAGATGAGGGCTCACCCAGATCGACATCAAGGCAAGGAAAGTGTCCGGCTAGCAGGCCATTACGGGTGGCCGCGTGGACCTTTCCCAGAGGCGCCAGGGTTCGCAGTAGTTCAAAACCGACCTGGCCATTGGCACCGAGCAGCAGGATATTCATCGACGAATGTAAGGGAGACGATTCATGGGTACATCGGCCAGTAACGGGGTTTGGCGATCCTTGGCCGAAAGCAGGGGTTCGGCAATCGGCCAGGTAATAGCCAGATCTGGATCATTCCAGCGAATACCCGCATCAGTTTCCGGATCATAGAGTGTGGTGCACTGGTATATGAATGTCGCAGAGTCGGAGAGTACACAAAAGCCATGGGCGAAGCCTTCGGGAATCCACAGCAGATGGTGATTCTCAGCGGATAGCTCGGCGGCAGTCCAGCGCCCGAACTGCGGCGAGTTGCGGCGAATATCCACGGCCACATCCCAAACGGTACCTTCCAGCACCGCAACCAGCTTGCCCTGGGGTTTACCCCATTGATAGTGCAAGCCGCGTAGCACCCCATGGACCGAACGCGAGACATTGGTCTGCACGAACTGCGGGTTCAATCCAAGCTGAGCGAATTTATCTCGATGATGGCTTTCAAAAAAGAAGCCCCGGGCGTCGCCAAACACCTGTGGTTCGATTACGTAAACGCCGGCCAGATCGGTATCGATACGCTTCATCAGGAATCTCGCGAGTGGCTGGCCCGTTGCAGCAGATAACGACCGTAGCCGGTCTTGGCCATGGGCGCAGCAAGTTGTTCGAGTTGCCGGCAGTCGATCCAGCCCTGCTGGTAGGCAATTTCCTCCGGACAGCAGACCTTGAGACCCTGACGGTTTTCGATGGTGCTGATGAAGTTGGCGGCCTCGACCAGGGATTCATGGGTGCCGGTATCCAGCCAGGCGTAACCACGGCCAAGTTTCTCCAGCATCAGCGTGCCGTCATCCAGGTAACAGCGGTTGAGATCGGTGATTTCCAGTTCACCCCGTGACGAGGGCTGTAGGGAGGCGGCAAATTCGCTGGCGCGGCCGTCATAAAAATACAGGCCGGTGACCGCATAAGGTGATTTCGCCCGGGTGGGTTTTTCCTCCAGACCGATGACCCGGCCGGAAGGGTCGAATTCAGCCACCCCATAGCGCTGTGGATCACGCACCCAGTAGCCAAACACGGTGGCGCCAAGCTTGCGCTGATCGGCTCGGGCCAGCTGTTCAGCCATACCGTGGCCATAAAACAGGTTGTCACCGAGAATCAGACAGGAGGGTTCTCCGGCGACGAACTCCGCACCAATCAGATAGGCCTGGGCAAGGCCGCCGGGCTCGGGTTGTACGGCGTACTTGATCTGCATGCCCCATTGGCTGCCGTCGCCAAGCAGACGCTGGAACAAGACCTGCTCGTGCGGAGTGTTGATAATCAGCACTTCGCGGATTCCCGTCAACATCAGAATACCCAGCGGGTAATAAATCATCGGTTTATCGTAGATCGGTAGCAGCTGTTTGCTGATCGCCTGCGTTACCGGGTACAGGCGGGTGCCGGAGCCCCCGGCCAGGATGATGCCTTTACGTTGCGTCATAGTGTTTGGTTCCTGTTGTGGCAAATTCAGGCGGCATTGCTGCCGAGGCGTTCCAGACGGTAGCTGCCGTCGAGAATCCGTTGCACCCAAGTTTGATTTTGTAGATACCAGTCGACGGTCCGGGTGATGCCCGTTTGGAAGGAAACACTGGGCGCCCAGCCCAGTTCACGCTGCAGCTTGCTGGCATCGATGGCGTAGCGGAGGTCGTGCCCGGGACGGTCTTTGACGAAGCGGATCAGGGTTTCGCGAGGCTGTCCAGAAGGTAGGGGCTGATGCTCGTCCAGCAAGCCGCAGACCGTTTTCACCACAGTGATATTTTCGAGCTCGGCATTACCACCGATGTTGTAAGTTTCGCCGATCCGACCCGCTTCGATGACCTTGAGGATCGCCGTGCAGTGGTCTTTGACGTACAGCCAGTCCCGGACATTACGGCCGTCGCCATACACCGGCAGCGGTTCACCGGCCAGGGCTTTCTGCAAGATCAGCGGGATCAGCTTTTCCGGAAATTGGAACGGGCCGTAGTTGTTGGAACAGTTGGTGGTCAGGGTGGGCAGGCCATAGGTATGCTGGAAGGCACGGACCAGATGATCCGCCGCAGCCTTGGAGGCGGAATAGGGTGAATTGGGCGCGTAGGGAGTGGTCTCGCTGAAGCTTCCTTCAAGGCCGAGTGAGCCGTACACCTCATCGGTAGAAACCTGCAGAAAGCGGAATCCGTCATGCTGTGCAGCAGACAGTGACTTCCAGTGATCGCGTGCCCCTTCAAGCAGCGCCAGCGTGCCCATGACATTGGTTTCGATGAAGGCAGCCGGAGCGTCGATAGAGCGATCCACATGCGATTCGGCGGCAAAATTCACTACCCCGTCCACTGCATACTCGGCGAGAAGGTGAGCAACAAGTTCGCGGTCGCCAATATCACCCTGAACAAAGATGTGACCGGGATGCCGGTCGAGAGTCGCGACCGTATCGGGATTGCCAGCGTAAGTCAGTTTATCCAGGTTGACGACCCGGTCAATACCGTGAGCCAGGGCCTCCAGTACGAAATTGCTGCCGATGAAGCCGGCGCCACCGGTTACCAGTAGGGTTGTCATAGGTCGTGGATCCTTCCAAAGACGCTGATTTTATCATGAGGTGGCGGACAGCCAGGGTTGTGGAAGACGAGCGCAGCGCCTATAGGGGGAATCTTCAGCGGCTGCGCCCGACTCCTATCGGCAGGTGTTGCAGGCGGCGGTAAGTTTCTGTATTAAAACGCTGCGGATGTCGCAGCCAGTCTTCAAACATCGCCGTGGCATCGTTGCCCCAGAAGTGTTCCTTGCCGACGGTAATGGTCGGCACCCCGAAGATGCCGGCAGCAATGGCCTGCTCGGTGTGCTGTTTCAGGGCGATCTTTACAGCAGGATCGTTGATAGCACCCGCCACATTTTTGATGCCCAGGCGCTGGCCCAACTCCACCAGTTGTTCGGCCTTATCGCCCGGCAGGCCCTGTTTCCAGAAGTGCTCGAAGATCATCTGGACAGCATCCCAGCCACCTCCTGCGGCAAGCAGCAGACGCAAGGCTGGAATCGGATTGAAGGGATGGGCCGGCGGGAAGCGCAATGGAATGCCGGCCTGCTCGGCTTGCCAGAGGATAAAGCGGTAGGCAAAAGCCCGTTTGGGCGGGACCTCCGTAGGGGCAATGTTGTGGTGGGCTTTGAGTGCGAAGCCGAGCACCATAGGCACTGGATGGAAGCACACCTGCTGCTGCAGTTGCCGGATACGCGGTAGCTGCATATAGGAAAAGGGAGAAACAAAATCGAAGTACCAATTCGCTTGCATAATTAAAACAGCGTTCTGGAGGAAAATACCGTGGGGCTACGGGTGCAGCTACGTTAGCACTCCGAATGGAACTCGGCGATGGCTCGTGTTGTGCGAACCATGGTTGCTTCGGTCGCAGTTCCTGTGTTCGCCGTTACACTGTAGCTTGCACTTTTTCGAGGTCAGGTCCTATGCCCTCTTTTGATGTTGTTTCTGAAGTCGATAAGCACGAACTTGCCAATGCGGTTGACCAGGCCAACCGCGGGCTGAAACAGCGTTTTGACTTCAAAGCCACGGCTGCGCGCTTCGAGTTGAACGACAATGTCATCACCCAGTTTGCCCCCAATGAGTTTCAGCTTGGCCAAATGCGCGACATTCTGCATGCGCGGCTGTCCGGGCGAAAGATTGACCTGCGTTGTCTGCAGGCCGCTGAGCCGGAGATCAATGTTTCCGAGGCACGGCAGAAACTCACCGTTACCCAGGGCATCGAGCAGCCGGTTGCTAAACAAATCATGGCCGCAATCAAGGCTTCGAAGCTACGGCTTGAAGTGCAGATTCAAGGTGAAAAATTACGCGTCAGCGGTAAGAAACGCAATGATCTGCAGGCGGCCATTGAGCTGCTACGCAAGGGCGATTTCAAGCTGCCGTTACAGTTTGAAAATTTCCGCGACTGAGTCGCGTTGCGTTTGTGGAGTGGGGGGCATTTCGGCCATATTGATCAGCGGTACCGCAACACAGTGTTGATCTTGCTATGGCTGAGTAGCAAGATCGAAGTGTCCTTGAGTGGTTCGGGATGGCTTGGAGTAGGCGCACAACGCATCAATAAACCTGTAGCCCGATTTGTGGGTCGCCACGGGTTGCGTACATAATCGGGACGTTTTTGCAAGGAGCTGATTCCATGTGGTATTCGAAACCTACTGGGGTGGGTCTAACACTCAAGTTGCTAGTCATTTCGTGGGGCCTCGTAGGTGCCAGCGTGGCCCTCGCTGCATCGACGGGGATGGCCTCCGAGCACTACCTCGTCGTTGATGGCACACAACTGGCGCAGTACTGGCGATCAACCAAACCGCTGGTGCCGAAATTGTCGGCCAATCTTTGGCGGCAGAACCCCAGTGGTTGTGCGGCGGTAAGCCTACGCATCGAAGCGGACGGCACCGCCCACCAAGTGCAGATTTTAAAGTCGATTTGGACAACCATGATGCCGATCTACAAACAGATGCTGGATACGCGCATTCTCAATACAGTCCACCATGAGCGTTTTGCTCCGGGACCCAAGAACCCGCAGCGCATGCCGGTGTATAGCTATCTCAACGTCGCTTGGCTTAGGTTTTCGGTTTTCAGTTCTCACCCTTCGAAAGTTGCCACGAAGCAAGCCGGTCAAGTTGAAAAGAAGCTCCAGTCTCTGTGTGATGTGCCTGACTTTGTGGCCCGTGTCGCGCGAGCCACCGACACCCCGCTGCATACCGGCAAGGACTGACTGGGTTCAAGGGGACTAGTCGACGATCTGCGTTCGATTTCGATGGTTATTGAGACCATGGGGGAGGGTTTTCACGATGCTGCTTCATCTTGCAGCGGGCTGTTCAAGCTCATTCAAGCGCCATGATGATGGCGATGCAGATGACGGACATCATGGTGGATATCGCGATGATCCCGACGTATATCGCGGCGGTCGTGACGGATATCATGGGTCATCCGGTGGACCCGGTGATGAAGCCGACCGGCGAGCCGTGGATGACCGTGATTCGCGGCAAACCGTGCGGCGCGTAGATCGTGGTGGCGTTGCCGGCGATCATGATGCATATCGCGGTGATCATGGTGCAGGTCGACCCGGTCATGGCGTAGATCCCTATGGCCCCGGTGCATGCCATCGGCCTGTACACCGAGGCTTCCGGTCAGGGCTACGGCAGCGATGGCTGCCAGGAACAAGGATTTTCTGAACAACATAAAAGGCTTCCTCCACGGAGCTTGTGGTGGTTGTTTCGAGATGGATGTTTCGAGACTGATAACGCCGTGACCACAGAACGGTTGACGCATATTGCGAACTGTTCAGCTGGTATTGCCTGAGGGTGGTCGTGAGATTTGGGCCGTGGCAGTTTCAGCATTCGTGCAAAAGAGCTTTTTCCTCACGCTCAAAATGGTGCTCGAGCACGTGCTTGAAGGGCATTTCACGTTCTAGCAGGCTGAGGATCAGCGCTGCGTCCCGGGTCTGCCCGGGCAGACCCTGCAGTTCCCGCATAAGCCCGGCCAGCATAACTTCCAGTTTGCGGTGTTCGGCAAGGTAGGTTTTTGCCGGCCAGCGGGCCTCAGCGCCGAGTTGCGGCAGCAGTTCGGTTTCTTCCAGGGCGATATGCTCAGCTTGCACTTGGCGCAGGTTCTGCAACTGCTGCAGCGCCTTACCCAGTTCACCTGCAAACAGGGTTAGTCGGTGCTGCTGAAAAAGCTCGATGAGCTGGCGATGTTGGGCCTCGATTTCCGGATGTTTGCCGGTCATGGCTTACGCTGCTTTGGCTGGAAACAGGCCGCCGGGTCTGTATCGACCTGGGCCGGGTTGCCTTATCCGCTGCATGGAAAAGGCAGAAAGGATCTTTACGTGGCGGCTGCTCGGGTCAACGATCACGGGATCGTCTCAAAAGTGCCATCCCAAGCCGGCATACAGGCCACTGAATTGCGCCGATCCATTCAGACCGATGCGTGCGCTATCGAGATGCATTCGTAAACGGCGATAACCCAGCGAAGCAGTCAACCCGGGACCAAACGAGTAACCGACCCCGACCCGGGCGTCATACAGGTAGCTTGAGCCGAAGCGAACCAGGGAGCCATCACTGGAAACCTCGAATCCGGCGGGCAGGTGCCAGGTGAATCCGGCATTCAGCATGGGCAGCCAAACCACCCCGCCGGCCGAACCGTGTGCCTGAAAGGGCTGGCCGACACCTCCGGGAGCGGTCGTAGTGCCTTGCCCCGATACCGCCACATTCAACTCTATCCAGCGGATCTCGAAGCCGATCTTTACGTCAACCAGGGGGTTATCCAGCGGGGCCCAGAAAAACAGTGCCGAACCCTGTTTGAGTAAGGCCCGTCCTTGGGCCTTGGCATTGGCAACATAGGTATCGCCGCCAAATACAAAGTTCTGCTGAGTGTTTCCCGAGCCGTTACTGAGAATCCGGTCGTAGCTCAGGCGTAAGCTGGGGAGTAAGGGCAGTGGGTTGTCAAAGGCAATGTAAATACCGCTGTTTAGATGGCGCCCGATATGGAGGTCATTTTCCAGGTTGACGTTGGTATTCAGGTTGTTTGCCGTATCGCGTACGGTACCCGTCACCCCGGTGCTCCAAGTGCTGATACCCACCGAAATTAACGGTGTCGCCAAGGCCGGGATGGTGGTGAACAGCAATAGCCCGACAAAGAGTACAAGCTTGTGTTGAATCATCGTATCAAGCCATAGCGAGAGAAATCAGAGGATAACGTATCGGGCGCAATGCGTACAAAGGGGACGCTACCCTTTATGAGGGATGAGGTACCACCGCCCCAAGTTACCTGCACTTCTTGCGGATTGAGAGCGTGTGGAGCAGCCTGCAGTGCTCCAAGGCGCTAAGCGCGGGCCGAGCGGAGCTGGATTCAGCAGTGGGTGTCCCGGATGCCGTACGGCAAGCTCTTGGTGGTGACCGCCCATAAACACGTATGGCTATCCTGGCCACAGCGGGTGGGCTGCCCGCACTCCCAAGGGCATAAAACAGTCCCTTTATGCCCCGTTGGTGTGGTTCCTGTCCGGATTATCGAAACAACGTGCCTAGCTTGATCCAGGACGTGGACAGACTGATTGCATACCGTCGATGTGCTCGTGCAGTTCCGGCGAGACCCCTTGCCACATGGGGTCGAGAATCACATCGATGCCTTCCATTCGGGCCAGTTTTGCGGCGGGGACGAAATCGGTGTCGCCGGTAACCAGAATCATCTGGTCAACCAGGCGCTTGTAGGCCAGGCTGGCAATGTCGAGACCAATCATCACATCGACCTGGGTCTGCCGGATATCAAGTTCAAAGTGTTCATCACGCAACTCATCCCAATGCATACGGCCGGCCCGCAGTTCCTGCAAGGCGTAACGTTTGAGTAGCCATTCGCCACGTTCTGCCAGCCGTCCCAAGCGTAGGGCCATTTTGCGTTGCCGACGTAATTCGTAGTGCAGTTCACGGCGGAACTCGGCCGAGGCACTACGGCCGAAATCGATCATGTCGCCACTGACCGGGCGCTCAAAGCTGCGCTTCAATGGCGCGCAATCGTAAAAAAAGATCCGGTACAGCGCATCACGTGGCCGCTCCTGGGTCTTGACATGTTCCAGGGCCATGCCGAACAGCGTCCGGGCGACGCTACGGGCGTCATTGGCATCACGATCATCATAGACTTTACGGAAGCGGGCCAGAAAATAGGCGCCGTCAACGAGGATGGCGGTTTTTTGCATAAAAACTCCGAATATTCAAGCAGATTATGATAGTTACAAGAACACGAACGGCGCGGGTGGGGCATGCATTCCGCGCGGTTCGTGTTCTGTTGGGACTGTTACATGCCGGCAATCAGCTGATCACCGAATTCCGAGCATTTTACTTTAGTGGCGCCTTCCATCAGACGGGCAAAGTCATAGGTGACATGCTTGCTGGCAATCGCCCTGTCCATGGCCAGGATGATGATGTCGGCGGCTTCATCCCAACCCATGTAGCGCAACATCATTTCACCCGACAGGGTAAGCGAGCCCGGATTGACCTTGTCCAGGCCGGCATATTTGGGTGCCGTACCATGGGTGGCTTCAAACACTGCATGACCGGTAACATAGTTGATGTTGCCACCGGGGGCGATACCGATGCCGCCGACCTGCGCGGCCAATGCATCGGAGAGATAGTCACCATTGAGGTTGAGTGTGGCCGCCACATCGTATTCGGTTGGACGCAGCAGGATCTGCTGCAGAAAGGCATCAGCAATAACGTCTTTGATAATCAGGCCGGCTCCCGGTTTACCCTCGGGGATTACCATCCAAGGTCCGCCATCAAGTTCCACAGCACCGAAGAAATCGTGGGCGACCTGGTAGCCCCAATCACGGAAAGCGCCCTCGGTAAACTTCATAATGTTGCCCTTGTGTACCAGGGTTACCGATTTGCGTTGATTTTGGATCGCGTAGCTGATGGCGCTGTACACCAGGCGTTCGGTACCAAGTCGGCTGACCGGTTTGATGCCGATGCCAACCTCCACCCCCAGTTCGCGCCGGTCCATACCAATGGTTTCCAGCCATTTCTGCCAAGTGTCAATTTTATCTTGTGTGCCGAAACGAATTTTGTCGAATGACTGTGGAAACTCGTGTTCAAGAAAGCTCAGAATTCTGCTTGCTTCCTCACTGCCGCTGGGCCATTCGATACCGGCATAGATATCCTCGGTGTTCTCACGGAAGATCACCATATCCACTTCCTGAGGTTTTTTCACCGGTGAGGGCACGCCCTTAAACCAGCGCACTGGGCGCAGACACACATATAAGTCCAATAATTGCCGTAACGCCACATTCAGGGAGCGGATACCGCCACCAATGGGGGTGGTCAAGGGGCCCTTGATTGACACCAGATACTCACGGCAGGCTTCGACGGTGGCATCCGGGAGCCAGCTACCGAACTGGTTGTGGCTCTTCTCACCAGCAAAAACTTCCAGCCAGTGAATCTTACGCTGCCCGGCGTAGGCTTTGGCTACGGCAGCATCAAGTACCCGGACGGTCGCACGCCAGATATCCGGGCCGGTGCCATCACCCTCAATGAAAGGAATGACCGGTTGCTTAGGTACCTGTAGTTTGCCGTGAGCAATGCTGATCTTCTCGCTACCAGCGGATGGGGTGTAGGTAGGTTCAGTCATAACAGTCTCCCGGAAGTAAAGCGGAGCGGCAAGGTTGCCGCAATAGGGAAAGAACGCCCTATTGTCGCGGTTCAGGAGGCAGGGGGAAAGCGGGCTAGTAAATCGCTGCGAAAGTTCAATTCGCATGTTAATGGTTGAGTGGTCGAATTCTTCCTTTCCCAGGAGTCCAAAACCAGGAATGTTGCTGCCTGGCGACGAGCTGAGCGGCGTTCGAGTCGGCCATCTTGGGGGATTTACCTCGCCCCCTTATTACGCACCACGGTAACGAACAAGCTGTTAACCGCCACGTCTGTTAGCGGTGGTGACGGAAGACGAGTCACGCGAAGGAGCAGGCAAAGATGTGTGATGTGCCTATAACGAGAGTACAGCAGTGGGATTGTCCGGCGGGCCTTCAGCGCACGTCGTACAGCTCCCAGTTAGAACCGATCAGCCAGTTGAGGCGCTGTTTGAGGATGCGGTGCGGCAAATGGGTGCGGACCTGGAGTTCAACATGCAAATCATGTTGCTCAGCCAGCACTGTAGCGTTGGCGTCGGTGTCACCCAGAGTTTTGTCGATCTTGTCCGGGTTCTCCTGCTGTTGCCACCACCGCTTGAACAGTCGTGGTTGTTGCAGGGCCTCTGCGAAAGTTTTGGCCAGTGACTCGGGACTTGCGCCCTGGAAGGCCAGCTGGGGGTTTTCCCCATGCGCATGAGTAAAATCATTGATCCTTAGCCGGTACGTGGTCATGGTGGGTCTCGAGTGGGTAATTCGCTGTCGTGGAGGGTGGCTGGCTGAATGCTAAGTACGGCGGCATCCAGTGCTCCGATCTGTTGAGATGAGTCGGGCTGGTGCTCAAGAATCCCCAGGCAGGGGGCCGGCAGCAGGTGTCGCAAGGTGTCCAGGTTACCTTCGCGGGCACGCATGGTGGGATCGACGGCATTGCCGATCCAGCCCAGCAGGGTGCAACCGTCGGCCAGGATGGCCCGGGCACTGAGTAGCGCGTGATTGAGGCAACCGAGGCGCAGCCCAACCACCAGAATTACCGGTAGATCCATGCTGCGAACCAAATCCGCCACGCTCAGATCCTCCCGTAACGGGGCCAGCCAGCCGCCCACTCCTTCGACGATCACGTGTTGGGCCTGGGCTTGCAGAGTGGCAAAGGCCTGATGGATGGGGGCCAGCTCGATACGCGTAGCTTCGATCGCTGCGGCCAGGTGCGGCGAGACTGGGGCAAGCAAGGCGACAGGATTGATCTCGGCATAGTCAGGACGCGGGTTGCACGCCACCTGCAGGGCCAGAGCATCTTCGTTACGGAGCCCATTTACAGTGATTGTGCAGCCGCTGGCGATCGGTTTCATGCCGATGGCGGTATGCCCTTGCGCTCGCAGGGCTTGCAGTAGAGTGACGCTGACATAGGTTTTGCCGATACCTGTATCGGTACCGGTGATGAACACGTCAGCACCTCGCTGGGACTGGGGAGTAGCACGCTGCATCATGCGATAATAACCCGCATTCACCGATTCTTTCGCCATGTATTCGAGCCCTGAACTCGATCAGCAAAGTAAATCTTCCTTTTACGCCATGCTGGCACGGGAGGCTGAGGCCCTGCTGGCTGATGAGCATGACCGGGTAGCCAATGCGGCCAATTTTGCCGCCCTGGTCTGGCAGCATGTGCCATCGATCAACTGGTGCGGTTTCTATTTCTTTGATGGCCATGAACTGGTGGTGGGTCCCTTTCAGGGCCGCCCGGCTTGTGTACGCATCGCCTTGCAGCGAGGGGTGTGCGGCACTGCAGCGGCAACGCTCGAGACCCAGTTGGTGGCCGATGTGCAGACGATTCCTGGGCATATTGCCTGTGATGCCGCGTCGCGTTCAGAACTCGTCGTACCTCTGCAGCATGACGATGGCAGCCTGCTCGGAGTGTGGGATGTTGATGCTCCCGTACCGGGACGTTTCGATGCTGAAGATCGCCAGGGTATGGAGAAGCTGGCTAAGGTGTTTCTGGCCAGTCTGCGCTGATCAGCCCGAGACGGGGTTGCTGGGAGCCGGCGAAGTGTCCATGCCAAGTAACTGGGCGACGGCGAGACGAGCTTCCTCTACCCCAAGGCGGGTGGTAGCCGAGAAGATCTGTACTGTGCCGATGAACGGTGTCGAGGCCAGGTCTCTGCGGACTTGCTGCAGGGTACGGGCTCTCTCAGAGCGACTTAGTTTGTCGGCCTTGCTCAACAATACATGACAGGATAACTCGCTCGCCGCCGAAAAACGCAGCATCTCCCGGTCGAAGTCACGCATTGGGTGGCGGATATCCATGATTAAAACCAGTCCGCGCAAACTGTGCCGGTTACTTAAGTAGGTCTCTAATTGCTGGCGCCAATGGTTGCGCAGGGTTTCGGGCACCTTGGCATATCCATAACCGGGCAGGTCAATCAGGCGATGCCCGGAAGGCAGGTTAAACACCACCATCTGCTGGGTTCGGCCCGGGGTCTTGGAGGTACGGGCGAGCGCTTTCACACCCGCCAGGGTGTTGAGTGCACTTGATTTTCCAGCATTGGAGCGGCCGGCAAAGGCAATCTCGATACCGGCATCGGCCGGTAGTTCGCGCACGATGTGAGCAGCACGATCAAAGTACGCACCTTGCAATGGGTGTTGAACGGACATAGTGGGGTTTGACCGGTTTCCGAAGCGTGAGGATAATCCACTATCTTGCCGTGTGCGTCCTGCTTAGCTGATTTTTGTTACTGGAGAACACAGTGTGAAACGTCTGCAAACGAGCTCGGCATTTGTTTTTATGGTAGCCACAGGTCTGACCCGGGCCGGTTCCGGTAGGTTGAACGGGAAGGTTGTAGCAGGCCAGGCCAAGCTTATCGTCGGCCCGTGTTTTAGCGACCGACCGATTGCAGTGCTGAGTAGTTATCTCTCCGGCTTGCATCGAACTGCGCTGTCCTCCAGTGTAGCGACGCCATCCTGAGTTTTTCTACCGGTTCCCGGAAGGACCGATTTGCATCGAGGTTATTTTCAAATGATCAAGAAACTTTTTCTGGCCGCTCTGCTGACTGCGGGATTGGCGGCATGTTCCTCTCCCCAGGCACCGACTAGCTCTCAGGCTGCCCAGGCTCCCGCTACGTTAAGTACCACGCCAGCGACGACTCCGGCGGCGGCGAGCACTATCCATTCCACCCCCGCCCCAGGCAGTAGCACGGCGCTTAACCCAGTGCTTTCATCCACGGTTGCGGTATCAGCGGGCACCTCGCCGGTGCAGCAAACAACAAAGCGGTCAGCAATTTCGGGGGTGCCGGTATTGGCACCCGCAGATACCGGACGCTGGGTGGAGGGTAAAAATTATTTTCTGATTCAGCCTGCCCAGCCTACCTCGCATCCTGACAAGGTGGTGGTGACGGAGGTATTTTCCTGGGCCTGTCCAGCCTGCAACCGCTTTGCGCCCTTTGCGGATGCCATCCGCCGCAGTTTGCCCAAGTATGCGGTGTGGACCTATCTTCCCGCGGGCTTCCGGCCCGATGAAGATTGGCCCGTTTTTCAGCGCGCTTATTACGCTGCCGTAGCTATGGGTGTGGATACCCCAAAGATTCATGACGCTATGTTCAATGCAATTTGGACTACGGGTGAACTCGCAACCTACAACCCCCGCACCCGTCGCGAACTCAGACCCGGGATTGAAAATATTGCCAAGTTCTACGCCAAGCACGGTGTCAATGCTGGGGCTTTCGTGGCCACCGCTAAATCTTTTGCGGTCAAAGCGCGGGTACGTCGGGCCGATCAGTTGATCAAGCTGTTGGGGGTGACGGCAACTCCAACCATCGTTGTCAACGGCAAGTACCGGTTTACAGTTGGTGATGCCGGGGGCTATCAGCAGACCGGTGCACTGGTGCGCTGGTTGGCACAACGTGATGCTGCGATCATGCATCTGAAGCAGTGATCGCTACTGCGGAGAGAGCCATGTTGTTCAAACCCATCCTGATTGCTGCGGGCCTGCTGCTGGCAGGCCTTGTCCAGGCCCAAGCTGCACCTGGCTATTCCATGGTGTTGTATCAACAAGGCGTGCAGTACCAGCGCATTGAACCGGTACAGCCGCTGCAGGCCGAGCACGGTAAAATCGAAGTGGTCGAAGTGTTTTCCTACGCTTGCCCACATTGTTGGGAATTTGCGTCCTACGCCCGGGAGATCCAGAACAAGCTTCCCAAGGATGCCGTATTCCGTATGGTGCCGGCGGTGTTTTCACCGATGTGGGAGCCGTATGCCCGAGCCTTTTATGCCGCCCAGCGCCTGGGGGTACTCAAACAGACCCACAAGGCTTTGTTTGTAGCCCTGCATGTGCGGCATGAGCCACTGTATTCGCTGCAGCAGCTGGCCGGTTTCTATGCCCACTATGGGGTCAAGCCCGCGGTATTTCTCAAAGTTGCCAATTCCGACGCGGTCTCCAATGAAATGATGCGTAACCTGCGTTTGGAACAAGCCTGGGGAATTGATGCCACACCCACCATCGTGGTGGGGGGTGCCTACCGTAGTGCCCGCATCCAAAGCTACCAGCAGTTGGTGGATCTGACTCTTTGGCTGGTCAAGCGGGAACAGACAGCGCGGTCCCTGGTCCACTGAGCCG
Organism: Mizugakiibacter sp.; assembly: GCA_003233305.1. Taxonomy (GTDB): domain Bacteria; phylum Pseudomonadota; class Gammaproteobacteria; order Xanthomonadales; family Rhodanobacteraceae; genus Metallibacterium. The sequence goes on along the minus strand of QILI01000122.1, from coordinate 13,780 downwards.
GAACGACCGACGCAGGGGCCATCCATGTCGCGTTCAGCCCCAACTGCACATCCCTCAAGTCGCCTACGCTTGTTGAGTTGCAATATTCTGGCCGGTGGTACGGTTGATCGATATCGGCAGTATGTCACCCGCGGTTTGACGCATGTTTTGCCAGGGGTGGGCAAACTTGCCAACCTCGACCGGCTGGCGAGCCTCGCTACAGAATTCGATTTGGTTGGGTTACAGGAAGCCGATGCCGGCAGTCTGCGTTCGGGGTTTCTTAACCAGACCCAATACCTTGCCCAAGCTGCTGGAATGCCGTTCTGGAGTGATCAACCCAATCGACGGGTGGCCAAATTGGCACGTTCGGCGAATGGCTTACTAAGCCGCCTGGCGCCGCGCGAAGTGCTGGACTATCCCCTGCCCGGTAGGATCCCCGGCCGTGGTGCGTTGGTGGCGCATTTCGGACACGGTCGGAATACACTGGTTGTGGTTGTCGTGCATCTATCGCTGGGACAACAGGCGCGAACCCGCCAGGTCGAGTTTCTTGCCGAGCTTTTGCAGGGGCACCGCCATGTGGTGCTGATGGGCGATATGAACTGCACCCCTCAAAGCCCGGAACTCGAACGTTTGTTTTGCATCACCTCCCTGCAGCCCCCGGAACCGGCATTGCCCACCTATCCGAGTTGGCGTCCGCATCGGGCCATCGATCATATTCTGGTTACTCAAGAGGTGCAGGTAATTCGTCGCTGGACCCTCGAATCAACGTTCTCTGATCACTTGCCCATGGCTATCGAGGCACGTTTTCCGATTCGGATATCCAGTTCCTGAGCAGACCAACCCGGAAACATCGTCTGCCCGTGGAGGTCAGCTGGCCCGGGTCAGGAAAAACGGGCCACCTTCAGGTGGCCCGTGAGGAATGTTGCGGTAGGTTCTGCGCTCAGAATTTTAACGAAGCTTGCATGTAGGCGAAGCGTCCCGGTAGGTCATAGTTGGATGCGTCGTAGCCGTTCAGCGAGCACGACAAGCATACCGGTGGGTCCTTGGCCAGCAAGTTGTTGATGCCGGCACTGATGTCAAGGTTCTTTACATACGGCACTTTCCAGTTCAATCGAACATCCTGGTAGGTCACCGCACCCAGGTGGTGGGTATTGTTGGGACCGTTGCAGATCGGGAATCCAACCGCACCGCCGCAGCGTTCGGTTAAATCGCTCATGTAGCGTAGACGCCAGTCGGCTGACCAGTTACCCATCGACCAGGTGAAGTCATTAACTGCGCGCCAACGAGGAATACCGCTGTTGTTGACCTCGACCCCCACCCCACGCGGGTTGAATTGTCCCGGTGAGTTTTGCTGACGATAACGGTCTACGTAAGTGGTACCGAAGTGATTGGCAAAACGGCCCCATGAGGTTGCAGGGAGCTGCCAGATGAACGAGAAATCAAATCCCGAGGTATCAATTCGGCCAATATTGCGCAGAGTATTGTTGAAGCCGTTGATATTGCCGGTGGCATTACGGCTGATACCCTGGCAGAAGGTCGAAGTGGGATTGGCGCTGGCGATACATTTATTGAGCTGAGTTTGCGCATCCAGTGACTGGATCGCATTACGGATGGTGATGCGATAGTAGTTGAAGCTGAATTCCATCTTGTTCGACCAAGCCTGACCAATCGCCCAGCTCGGACTGTACACCGCGCCCCAGGTCAGGCTGCGCGAGGTTTCCGGTTGCAGATTACGATTGCCACCGGTGGTGACTGAAATCTGCGGATTGGGCTGGCTGTAGCTGGCGGGAACCCCCAGCGCGGTGCAATTGGCAGCGGTTTGCGAATTGCCGATCGGAGCCGAGCAGGGGTCCTGCAGGACCGCATCGAAGCGTGCTGGTGAGCCGAACAGTTCGCCGATGGATGGAGCCCGGAAGCCCTGGGCCCAAGTGCTGCGCAGGGTCAGGGAACGTACCACTTGCCAACGCACGCCCAGCTTGTTGTTGGTGGTACTGCCGAAGGTTGAATAATTCGAATAGCGTGAGGCCACATCGAAGTCCAGGGACTTGGCAAACGGGGCGTCCTTGAGGATCGGTGCGTTCAATTCGACGTAGTACTCGTTTACCGAGTACGAACCGGAAGTGGGCAGTGATGGTACGCCGTTGGATTCTCCGGCAACCACTACCGCATCAGGTTGATAGGAGCCGCTGGTGTTGCGGTGCTCATAACCTGTGGCGAAACGCAGTTCACCGGCCGGTAGCTGCAACAATGGACCACTCAGGTTGGCCGTGTACAGCTCGATGTCGTTGGCGCTGGTGTCGTGCTCGATGTAGCCGATGTAGGCCAGCATCGCTGGGGTGATGGTACCCGGGCCGCCGAACAGATTGAGTGGTACACATGAACCGGTGCACTGACTGATCGGGCCGAGGGCGCGCTTGATGTGGGCAATGTTGTAGGTGCCACGCACGGTCTGTATCGCGTTGTTGCTGCCCCGGGAATAATTCACATCCCAGTAGTAGTCATTATTGCCCATACTGAGGATACCCGTCAGCCCGGTTGCGAATTCCCAGGTATTCACATTCTGGGTAAATACCCGTGGACCGCCTTCGATCGGGCGGCGACCGATGAGGATGAGATTGCCGGTCGATGGATTGGCGTTCAGGGTGTAACCGAAGGGGTTATACGGATTGGTGACATCCACCCCAACGGTATCAGCAAGTCCACCTGTCCCGGCACCTGGGCCGAGGAAGATCGGTTCTGGGGCCGCCTCATTGACGGAGGTGCGCTGGTTGTAAAGACTGCGCATGTACCAGGTTACGTTGCTGTTGAGACGGTAGCGGGTCGAAGCAAACAGGGCATTACGCTTGCTCGGTGTCAGCAACATATTGAAAGGCGAGTAGTTAAAGCGGTCAGCATTGCTCCAGTTGTGGAAGTCGCTCGGATAGGTTGCCCCATTAGGGAAGGCCCCATTGAGAGTTACATCCTGAGTAACATTATTCGGATCGGTAAAAATAAAACGACCGGTCGGCGTTGCTGATGAGCAGTTGGATAATCCGGTTCCGGGTACACATTCTGCGCTGGCTTGGGACCAGGCACTGGAACTGATGCTGTCTTGCTTGACATGGCTAACGTTGATGAAAAAGTCATATTTATCGCTATGCCCACCCAGTGAGGCATTAGCGCTGGTGGTGGCGCCGCCACTGAGACCGGAATAGCTGCCCACGTAGAAATTGGTTGCGGCACCGTTCTGGGTGCGTTTGGTGATGATATTGACCACCCCGGCAATGGCATCAGAACCGTACAGTGCGGAGGCCCCATCTTGCAGCACTTCAATGCGCTGGATGATCCCGACCGGGATAGTGTTGAGGTCGACGGCGGCCGAAACACCCGACCCGGAAGTGGCATTCACCCAACGTAGCCCGTCCACCAGAACCAAGGTACGTTTGGCCCCCAGATTACGCAGGCTGAGCGTGGAGGTTCCGGAACCCACACCACTACCATCAGGTGGAAAGCCGAAGTTGCCCGCCGAGTTGAATTTGGTATTCAGCGACGAACCAGAGGCCGTAAGTTGCTGCAATATATCGCCGATGCTGGACAGCCCCGATTGCTGAATGTCCTGTGAGGTGATGGTGAGTACGGGAACCTGGGTGGCAACATCGGCTCCGCGGATGCGTGATCCGGTCACTTCAACGGCGGCAAGTTTCTGGATTTTTGCGGCTTTTTTGGCGGCATTATTAGGGGTCGTGGATTGAGCTTGTACAGCTATGGGTAGTGCGGCCGCAATGGCCAACATCAGAACCATAGAAGGGCGGCGTATGGGATGCAGTTTCATAAAATTACCCTGGTTGACAGAAGGGAATCGAAGTTTTTCTTAACACAAATGCAACACATAAGTAAAGAAAATGTAATGATATAATTGTTCTGGAGTCGGTCATTCTGTGGATAGTGGATGGATTTACCGAGTTGCTGCAGGCACTTCGGGTATTTCAGTGCCCCATGCCTACCCAGATCCACGCTGGGATAGGCTGGAAATTCGTATTTCAGTCGGCTTGTTCTAGACAGCAGTTTGGCCGAGCTCGGGGGGGTTGTAAGCCAGACTTTGCCGGGCGGGTAACGGTGGCCAAGGCGGTGGTTCCCGTGACAGGGTCTATCCTGCAACAGACCTGTACCATCGGGGCGGCCCGATAGGCATTGCCATGGAGTTTTTTTATGCCCAACCCCCAAACTCTCGTTCGCCGCTTGGTGCGGTGTAGCGTGGTGTTGCTGGCACTGACTGTCGCCTGTGTCGAGTACGCTCAAGCCGCAGACCTGAGCACCCAGAGGGAACACTTTCGCCAGGCCTATGTACTGGCCCTACAGGGAGATATAGGCTGGAAAGGTTATACCAGAGACTTGCAGGATTACCCTTTGTACCCGTATCTGCAGGCCGCTTGGTTGCAAGCCCGTATCCGTTTGGTAGGCTCTGGGCCGGTGACCGCCTACCTTGATCGCTATGGCGATTTGCTGCCCGGTAAGGCCTTGCGACGCAGCTGGCTGGATAAATTGGTACGACGCAAGGATTGGGCGGGATATCGACGCTTCTATCAACCGGGGCTGGGCATAAGCTACGACTGTCAGGACTTGCAGGCTCGGGCGGGTCTGGGTAAGCCACTGCATTTTGATACGCAATTGAGACGAATCTGGAGTCGGGCTGCGTTACCTGCCGCTTGCACTCCGTTACTGCAACTGGCGCATAGTGAAGGGCTGCTGAGTTCCACCCGCTTGTGGGCGCGGATTGAGCGGGCGACGCAAGCTGGGCAGGCAGCCACCATCCGGGCCCTGGCCATCTGGTTGCCGAAGTGGCAACAAGCGGTAGCCCTGCGTTTTGCCCAGGCCTTAACGGCTCCCGCTGTGGCCAGCAAGGCTGCGATGGGTTGGCCGAATACCCGCCGCAGCCGGGCGGCGGCGAGTCTGGCGCTGCAGCGCTTGGCCCGTAATGATGATGCGGCAGCAGGCCAAGCCTATTCGACCTTGCGTAGACACTTGAGCTTTAAGCGTCACCAGCGGGATCGGATCAAGGCGGCGCTGGCACTATTTCAGGCGACTGATTTCAAACCCGGCTCACTGGCCGCTTTACAGGCTTTGCCGGAGCGCGCACAGTCTCCGGTAACGCGTGCCTGGCAGGTACGGGTGGCTCTGGCCAAGCAAAACTGGAAGGTAGTGCGCAAGGTGATTGCCCAGATGCCCGAGACCCAGCGCCAGCAGCGTGAATGGCAGTATTTCAATGCCCGGGCCTTGGCTGCGCTGGGTGATAAGAAGCGGGCTAATGCCAGCTTCATGAAGCTGGCCCGGCAGGCGGATTACTGGGGATTTCTGGCTGCCGACCGTATCCAGGCTCCCTACGCTCTGTGCCCGAGTGGGCTGACACTACCCAATACCGCCCTGCAGGCGATACAGCACGTAGCGGGGCTGGCTCGGTCATTTGAATGGTATGCCTTGGGTAAACTGAAGTTGGCCCGCCGTGAGTGGTGGGCTGTCTGGCCGCAGCTGAGCCGGAGTCAACGCCAGGCAGCCGTGTTACTGGCCATCGGCGAGGCTGGGTGGATCGAGCCATCTTCGCCCTCGGCCAGGGGGTGGAGCGAAATGATTATGTACTGCGTTTTCCAGTACCGTTTCGTGAGCAGATCCTTCGTGACTCACGAGTAGCGGGTATCGACCCCGTTTGGACCCTGTCGATCATTCGGGCTGAAAGTGCCTGGGCCAGCGATGCTCATTCGGCTGCCAATGCGCAGGGATTGATGCAGCTGTTGCCACGAACTGCCCGACAGATCGCGCGGCAAGGTGGCTTGCCCTGGAAAGGTGCTGCCAGCCTGCTGAATCCAGCCGTAAATATTGGCTTGGGCACTCGCTATCTGGGGCAGTTGGCGATGGGTTTCGGTAGTCAGTGGTTGGCAAGTGCCGCCTACAATGCCGGTGCCAGTCCAGTGGAAGGCTGGGCTGAGGCACGCGGCACCTTGCCGGCGGATATATTTATTGCCACCATGCCTTATCGTGAGACCCGTGACTATGTGGAGAACACCTTGGCTTTCAGCGTCATCTATGGCTGGCGCCTGCATGGGCAGCCGGTACGGATGAGCTGGCGTATGCCGACATTTGGCGGTCTGTATCAGCCCAGCGACCACCATAGCCCGCGCGTATCGGTGCGTTGTCAGGCCAGTGATCGGTTGGCACAGGGCCTGCCCGCATCCAGCAGGGAGGTCGCCGAGTCTCGATCGCGGTAAACTTAACTTTCGACCGGAGGAGATCGATATGACTTCGTATTCGCAACGTCTGGTCATCCTGGGGGGGACCGGTTTTGTCGGCAGCCATCTACTACCGAGGCTCAGTGCAGCCGGTCACCAGATACTGCTTCTCTCCAGAAACCGTGAAAAACATCGCCAGTTCGGGGTACTGCCGGGGGTCGAATTGCGTAGCGCTGATGTGTATGATCGCGCCACCTTGGTACGTTGCCTGCACGGCGCCGATGCGGCGCTGAATCTGGTCGGCATTCTCAATGAAAGTGCCGGGATGCAGTTTCGTAAGGCGCATGTTGACCTCACCTCGACCCTGGTAGCTGCTTGCCGGGAAGCCGGGGTACAGCGCCTGCACCAGATGAGTTCCTTGCGCGCCGGTGAGGGGGCCTCGCTGTACCTGATCACCCGCGGTGAGGCTGAGCGGGTGGTGCGGGCTTCAGGTCTGGCCTGGACCATTTACCAGCCCTCGGTCATTTTTGGTCGCGGTGATGGTTTGGTTACGCGGTTTCTGGCCTTGTTGCGAATGCTTCCGGTGTTACCACTGGCACGCGCCGCGGCCAAGTTGCAGCCGGTTGCCGTGGAGGATGTCTGTGCCGCCATCGAGCACTGCGTAACTCGAAATGATGGCATCGGCTGCAGTTATGAGTTGGGTGGGCCGGAGGTGATGAGCCTGGGTGAGATTGTGCATACAGTATGCGCCGCGGCGGGTCTGCACCGGTGGATCGTGCCGCTACCCGATGCCTTGGGTATTCTGCAGGCCCGACTGGGCGAATGGCTGCCCGGTAAGCCGCTCAGTCGCGATAATTTTCTTTCGCTGCAGACCGATTCGGTAACCCGTAATGATGGGTTGGGGACATTGGGTATTGATGCTCAATCATTTCGGGAACAGCTACCGGCTTTAGTCGCGCCACAGGATATTCGACAATCGCTGCTCGATTCCGCACGCAGCCGCCTCGGTCACTGAGTAGCGGCGTACAGCTACATATCTGGCCGGTCCGGGTGCAGAACGCCGGCCCATGGTTGACACCGCAGGAGCGCTGCCAGCAGGTTTCTGTGTGGTCATGGTTCGGATACTTTTCATCGGTGCGTGTGGTTGTCACCCGTATGTTCCAGTTCGTCGATTTCAGCCTGTAGGCTGGCGGCGCTGAGTTCTCCGATATGTATCCTGGTCACCTGTCCCGAAGGGTTGAGGAACAACGTGGTGGGCAGTCCGGGTGAGTGCACCAGACGCAGCAGTTGCTGTCTGGGATCAAGTAGTACCTCGGGTGGAGAGAGCTTGGCTTGATGTAGAAATGTAACAATAGTACGGGCGCTTTCACCCTCGTTGACCAGCACGATACGAACCTTACGGTGGCGGTTGGCGGCGGCGACCAGCATGGGCATTTCACGGCGACAGGGGCCGCACCAGCTGGCCCAGAGGTTCAGCACCACGGGTTGGCCGCGCAGTGCAGTAAGTGATTGACTGCCGCCATCCAGACGCGACAGTTGTATATCGGGAAGTCTGACCGCCGCAGGTTTCGTAAAACCCATCAGACCGACCCCAAGTAGGTAGATCAGTACTCCAGCGAGGGCACTGTGCAGTAGAGGTTGGCGCAGGGTGGGTCGCCGCCAAAGCCAGATCGTAGCAACCAGTGTACCCAGCAACAGACCCGCCACAGCGGAATAACCGCCGTCATTCAGGGCCAGCATATCCAGGAGATTGGCACGATAGGCGTTCCAGTGAAGCACAATATAGCCAAGCCGGGCACCCAGAATTCCGATAAACAGCAGTGCTGTCAGCACATTGCCGACATCGACACGACCCTGCCGTCGCTCCAGCCAGGCGATCAGTGTGGCCACGGCCCAGGCAACAAGCAGCAGCAGGGGAGCCGTTGGCAAGACCAGAGGACCCAGTTGGAAGGCGGGCATGCACGGACTCCATGGTGACAAAAAGGCATTCTATCCTTGGATCGGAGTGGTGATGACGGGTCTGGCTGCTAGGCTATTGCTATGGCTGCAGCGACCCCGTTACCTTTTACCTGTTATCTCGTCGGTGGCGCAGTGCGCGACCGGTTGCTCGAACGCAGCGGTGGGGATCGCGATTATGTTGTGGTAGGAGCCACCCCTGAAGCCATGCTGGCGGCGGGATTCAAGTCGGTCGGCAAGGATTTCCCCGTTTTTCTGCACCCGCAAAGCGGTGAGGAATACGCTTTGGCCCGCACCGAAAGAAAAACCGGCCACGGCTATCATGGTTTTAGCTTTCAGGCTACGTCGAGCATAAGTCTGGAGGAGGATCTGTTACGCCGTGATCTGACCATCAACGCCATGGCTGAGGATGATACCGGCAAGCTGATTGATCCTCATGGCGGCTTACGCGACCTGCAGAACCGAGTGTTACGGCATGTTTCCCCGGCTTTTGTCGAGGATCCGGTGCGTTTGTTGCGCTTAGCTCGTTTTGCCGCGCGGTTTGCACCCATGGGTTTTCGGGTGGCCGAAGAAACCTCGGTGTTGTTGTGCAAGATGGTGGCCGATGGTGAAATCGATCACTTGGTCCCGGAACGGGTCTGGGCAGAAACTCGTAAGGCTTTGAGCGAGGCACAGCCATCAGTGTTTCTCCAGGTACTGCGTACTAGCGGAGCCCTTGCGGTGCTGTTTCCCGAGGTCGATGCGCTGTATGGCGTGCCACAGCGGGCCGATTACCATCCCGAAGTCGACACCGGGGCGCATCTGGAGTTGGTGCTGGATATGGCTGCCCAGCTTGCCCCGGGCAATGATCGTGTCGGCTATGCCGCATTGACTCACGATCTTGGCAAAGCTCGCACGCCATGTGAGCAGTGGCAACGCCACATTGGCCATGAACAGCGTGGCGTTGCACCGCTGCGGGCCATGTCGGCGCGTCTACGGGTGTCGACTGAGCATGCGGCGCTGGCTGAAGCCGTATGCCATTACCATCTGGATGCACACCGGGCGCGCGAATTGCGCCCGGCCACCGTGCTCAAATTGCTGGAACGACTCGATGCCCTGCGCCGACCGCAGCGTCTTGGGGAGTTCCTGCTGGCTTGCGAAGCTGATGTGCGCGGACGCCAGGGTTTTGCCGAGCAGGCTTATCCGCAGGCTGATCGGCTGCGTACCGCCCTGGCCGCGGCACGTGCGGTATCCAGCGAGCCGTTACGCAACCAGGGGCTGCAAGGCCCGGTCTTGGGCGAGGCCATACGCCAGGCGCGCATCCAGGCCATCGCCGAGCTTAGCTGACCAGCTCGGTTGATGCTGCGCCCTTGTCTGGTCATCCCGGGCGGAACAAAGTAGAGACCCGGGATCCACCTGCTGGCGGTGCCGTCCGATGTCCAATGGAACTCAAACGCGTTCCGGACCGAGTGGATTCCCGCCTACGCGGGAATGACGAATGAGAGGCGGCGCCTGTTCATGGCTGTGGTTCGCAGTGCTCTTTGTCTCGTCATCCCGGGCGAAGACCCGGGATCCAGCGTGAGCTTGTTGTTATGGGATGGCCTGTCGGTTACGAGACGATTAGAAATTGATGCGGTTCGTACCTCAGCACATCCTACGAGTTCCGGACAGCAGTGCGCCTGCGCGAGAATGACGGTGTAGATAGCGCCGTGCTTGTCTACACCGTGGTTCGTGGTTCGTGGTTCGTGGTTCGTGGTGCGGGCCAGCAGTCATGGCTAGGTTGGGGTAAGCAACGCCAACCCCAACGTGGTGAGAAATTTGAATGCCGACCGCCCAGCCCTGGCACGGCCGCCTGATTCTCTTACGAAGCAGTGGCTTCGTCGCGCAACACTTGGTCCCCAACAGTGGGTTCGAAGCGCGCCTGAAAGAAACGCAACTGCTTCGGTTCGTAGGTAAAGCGCAAACCGGTCACCAGATTACGATCCTCATAGATGCCTACAACCGCCTCGGCGGTTACATCCATATGGGCCTGGGTATAGACCCGGCGCGGGATGGTCAGGCGGACGAGTTCGAGCTTGGGAAAATTGTTTTTTCCCGTAGCATGGTTGCGACCTGCGGATACCGTACCGCGCTCCATGGCGCGCACCCCCGATTCGACGTACAGGGCGGCAGCCAGGGCCTGGGCCGGAAATTCTTCACGGGGCAGGTGGGGTAGAAACCTGGCCGCATCGATGAATATGCCGTGCCCACCAATTGGTTTCACAATGGGAATCCCGGCCTCAATAAGGGCGTTGCCAAGATATTCAACCTGGCCGATGCGGGCTCGAATGTGATCGTATTCGACCGATTCCCGAATCCCAATGGACATGGCTTCCATATCGCGTCCCGCCAAACCACCGTAGGTATGCAAGCCCTCATAGACGACCACCATGTTGCGTGCCTGAGCGGCCAGCTCGGCATCGTTCACCGCCAGCCAGCCACCAATATTGACCAGACTGTCTTTTTTCGCTGACATGGTGCAGCCGTCGGTATGCGAGCAGATCTCGCGCAGAATGTCGGCAATGGAATGGGTCTCGTAGTCGGCTTCGCGCTGCTTGATGAAATAGGCGTTCTCGACGGCACGGGTAGCATCCAGAAACACCTTGATGTCGTGCTGGTGGCATAGCGCACAAGTCGCCCGGATATTGGCGAGACTGCACGGTTGCCCACCGGCCATATTCACATTGGTCTCTAGTGAGAGATAGGGGATGTGCTCGGCCCCGACGCGGTCAATAAGAGCCTGCAGCTTGGCCAGGTCGACATTACCTTTGAATGGGAACTCATTGTCCGGGTCATGGGCCTCATCGACGATGACGTCAACAAAGGTGCCGCCGGCCAGCTCCTGATGCAACTTGGTGGTGGTGAAGTACATATTACCGGGCACATAGTCACCTTCATGGATGAGCAGCTGGCTGAGAATGTGCTCGGCACCCCGGCCCTGGTGTGTGGGGATGATGTGTTGATAGCCGTAGAATTTCTGAATGGCTTCCTGCAGGTGATAAAAGTTTACCGACCCGGCATAGGCTTCGTCGCCCATCATCAAGCCTGCCCACTGTCGGTCGCTCATGGCCGAAGTGCCTGAATCGGTAAGCAGATCGATGTACACATCCCTGCTGTGCAGAAGAAAGGTGTTGAATCCGGCCTCGGTAATGGCCTGCTCGCGCTCGGAGCGTGTAGTCACCCGCAGTGGTTCAACCATCTTGATCTTGTACGGTTCTGCCCAGGAGCGCTTTTTCATGGATTTTCCTCGAGTAGGGAATCCCCAGAGGGGAATAATAGAAATACCCATCATTGTAACATCCTGCTTATCCAGGGTGATACTTGGATACACAATATGTTTTGATATTAATTTATGTATATCAATGATATGTGTGGCATATACGCAGATCGAGAGTATTCCGGAAGCGGCTCTGTCGGGCAGTGGACACGCCCTCAGAGTGGTATGCAAGGATGCGTGGTAGCTGGCCGATAAGCTCGGACGGTACATGCCATGTCTTCTTCCGAGTAACGCAACCCGGTATCGGTGGCTAGCGCTCAAAGGTCCAGGCGAGTTTGACGGTGAGTACATTGCCACCGAAGCTACTGCCCCCGGTCGGGGAGTTCGGGGTCAAGGTTGGCAGGTCGTGGTCATAGACCACATACAGGTTGGAACCCGGTTGAATGATCCAACGCAAAACGTTGCTCAGCGAGCCCCGGTGTGCAACGGTGTTGTACTGCCACAGGCTGGTTAGACTGAGATCGGGATTGGCGGCCCAGGTCGTACCCAGCGCATAGAGTCGGGTGATAAAATTCCCCACCGGCAGATAGCCGAAATCCTGCTCAGAGTGCAGCATGAAACTCCAGTGTCCGCCGGGAATCGAGAACCTGACAAAGTTGCTCAGACGCGTGAGATGGCCGTCATAGAAAGAACCAACTTCGGCCACACCACCGATTTGCCAGGGTCGGCTGGGTGGCGACTGGGCTTCGAAATGGTAGGTGTTGTACTGGTAGTCACCGGCCGGGATGCTTACCCCAGGGGCAATTTCAAAAGGTGTTTGCAGGCGCTGGAAGCTCGGGATGTAATCAAATTCGTAGTGGGCACCGGAGTTCATGCGCACATTGAACGGTGCTGCGAATACGTTCCAATTCTCAACCCCGCCATGGATGGCGCGGGTGTAATGCAGATAGAGCTGGAAGGAAAATTGCCGGGCCCATGCTAGGGGGCCGCCCTGTGGGCGGGGGTTGAACTCGACCCATAGCTTATTTTGCCGGGTGCCTGGTCGGGGCAGAAAACCGAGGGTTGGATCCAGCGCGGTACCGTAGACGTTGTACTGGATGCCTGTGTTCCAGAGGTCATTCGGGTAAGCCAGCCGCCAGCCCCAGCCGTTTGCGCTACCGGTGAGTGGAGTGCCTGCCGAGCGTGCACCCCATGCGGATGCCTGCAGGTTCTTGTTGCCTCGAAACTGTGCTGTCTGCCAGACGGCATCTGCCCCATAGAGGGTGGCATGCGTAGCCCCGGTAGGGTCGCCGTGGGTCAGAATGAGACCAAGATTCAAGCCATTGTCCAGGCCATAGACCATACGGCCGGCAAACAGATTCTGTGACTTCAAGCTGCTGCTAGCAGCCGTCTTGACGCCGAGCAGACCCAGGGCAACGGGACCGGCCTCGCCAACCAGTTTGGCTCCGGCATCGATAGGAACCACCTGTCCGTTATTCAATCCGATCTGTCGCGAGTAGAACGGAATGAAGTTTCGGTCCAGCCCGGAAGCGAAGGCGAACAGATTCGAACCCTCAAGAAAAAATCGCCGATTCTCCGGCAGAAAAAGAGGGTAAGGCGTCAGATTGATCTGTTCATTCTGGGCTTCTGACTCGGCAAAATCCGGGCGTACGGTCAGCACTCCGGTGAGCAGTGGCGTCAGGGCATCGCTTACGGTAATTCCAGCCTTGTGTCTGAAAGTCTGGTTGCGATCACTGATGGAAATCAGTCCATAAGGGGTCACCCGCAGCCCGAGACCCGTTGTGAGTCCACTCATGCCGGCCAGCGTGCCTTCGCGATGCAGGTCAAGAACGGAACTGTCCAGTGTGTGCCCGGCCCAGGTCAGGGTCAGCTGATCGCGCGGTACATAGCGCGCCACGTTGAAGCCCCAGCGTGAGTGATCGGGATTGAAACGCAGGCTGGTAAATGGAATCCTGATCAGAACCGCCCAGCCCTGAGCCGTCCGCCAGCTGCGGGCATCCCAGATCCCGTTCCAATCCCAGTTGGGGTGGCGGTGGGCCGAGGAAATCAGACCATCGCGGCGGGCTCCGCCGGCATTGACCTGGAACACGTAGGCATTGCGAGCGCCGTGCAGGGGGTCTATCACGATAGTGAGGTGATCGTCGTCGCCTTGATAGGCGTCGCGGGCCAGCCGATGAATGGCTATGGCCGCAGGATGGGGATCAGTGGCCTCGATGGCAATATACAGAGCCTTGCGGGTATGCAGAAGTTCGATACGGGTTTTAAAAGGTGTCGCAACACCCGGTGAGGGCTGCTGCTGGACCAGCCTGGAAATTATCGCAGCGTGGCGCCACGGGGTACCCAGGGAGTGGGTATCGAAAGGCACAACCGCTACGGCTTGCGGCATGGTCACGGTGGGGGCTCCGAATAC
>QILI01000030.1 GCA_003233305.1 Mizugakiibacter sp. | reverse complement strand
CGAATGGCCTTGCAAGGACCGGACTGATTGATCGGCGCGTTGGCTTCGCAACCGCAAACTGAACCCCGGCTTGCGTGGTGCCCTGTGCGGGTGCCGCACAGAGGGACTCCACAGGGTAGAATCGCTATGTTGCGCGTTTCTGTCGCCCCAATCCCCGTGCCCATGTCCCTGAAATCGTTTGTCCGTATCGTTTCGCTCGCCCTACTTACCTTTTTGCTATCGGCGCCCAATGTCCTGGCTGCGTCCAACGCTGTAGTACCGCTGCCGAAGCTTCTGCCGGCCCCACCGCTGCCGGCCGTGCCGAGCCTGGGTGCCAAGGCGTATTACCTGATCGATGTGCAGAGCGGCCAGGTACTGGCACAAAAAAATGCTGATGCGCATTGGCCACCAGCCAGTACTACCAAGCTGATGACCCTGTACATCCTGCTGCAAGAGATTCGCTCCGGGCAGATGCATCTAAACACTATGCTGCCGGTCAGCGAGAAGGCCTGGAGAGCCAGCGGTTCGCGGATGTTCCTCAAGGAAGGCACCACAGTTTCGGTAGGTAACCTGATCCAGGGCATTCTGGTGCCCTCGGGCAACGACGCGGCCGTTACAGTGGCCGAGGGGGTGGCTGGCTCGACCAACGCATTCGTCTCGCTGATGAATGCCTACGCCAAACGCTTGGGCATGAGCAACAGTCACTTCACCGGGGTGAGTGGCTTGCCGGCCAAGGGCCTGTATGTATCCGCACAGGATCTCGCCACTCTCACCGATCATATGATCAGTGAGTTTCCTCAGGTTTTGCAATACGCCTCGGAAAAAAGTTTCACCTATAACAAAATCACTCAGGCCAATTACAACAAGTTGCTGTGGATCGATGCCAGCGCCGACGGGCTGAAAACCGGCTGGACCCAGGAAGCTGGCTACAACCTGGTGGCCACCGCAAAGCGTAACGGTACGCGGCTGATCGCCGTGATTCTCGGCGTCAACCCCGGCCCACCCAGCACCGCCCAGGGCTACCGCCATCTCGGCCAGGTGGCAGAAAGTCTGCTTGACTGGGGGTTCCGTTTTCACACCACCCGCAAGCTTTACCCCGCCGCTGCCAGCCTGGCCAAAGTACGGGTGTGGTTCGGCTCACCGGGCACCATCCAGGTCGGTCCGGCCCAGGCGCTGTACGTCACCGTACCCAAGGGCCGCTACTCGCAGCTTCAGGCCAGTATGCAACTACCCGCCAGCCTGCAGGCGCCTGTCACCAAGGGCCAGACCATTGGCCGGGTCAAAATACGGCTCAACGGTAAGCTGCTGCAGAACGTCCCGTTGATCAGCCTACAGGCCGCTCCACGCGGAGGTCTGTGGCTACGCATGAAAGACACCGTGCTGCGCTGGTTCGAGAAGCACTGAATCAAGCCAGCTGAACGGGATAGCTAGAACGGTAGCTTAGCTTGATAGCCGTGCTCTGCAGGCGCATTCAGGTTGGGGACGTTCATCGGCTGATTATTCGGGGCCCTATACGGCGTCACATTGGGGTTCATAAAGCTCACCCACAACCTGCAAGATACTGTCCTATCGTCTTTCGTTACCCCGATGCAACTAAGTGAAATCCGGGGCAATACCCTTACGGTATCGGTCTATCCTGGATCACGTTCACGTTCACGTTCACGTTCCATTCAGGCTGCGCTTGCGCACCCCGAACGTAGATCGTCCGCAGATAGCTGGCACCACAGAGCAATATCAGTAAAAAGAATGAGGTATCCACCGGAGGTGATGGAGTTAAAAGCTAGATCTCGTGACAGGTGCGTACATTATCGGCAAATTAAACGCAATCCTTGCGGGCCATCAATTCGGGGGGCGGCAAACCTGTGGGGTCTTCTTTTGGTCCGCATCTCGTACTAGCCACAGCTTTAATAAACAAGACAATTGGTTCGGGCACCGTAGGCACAAGAAGTAATAACACGCTATTAGGCCGACTCTGATACCCCTACCCGGAATGCCGCGTACTCACTCTGTAACCACCTACTGACCACACTAATTTGGTGCGCACCACCCCCCTTTCTGGTGCAATATCTCGCTACAAACTATCGCTCACGCACCTAAACCATTATGGGGCGGGTTCTGGAAGCAGCTGGCATGAGTCCTGCAAATGACCGGGGGTGTAACCAGGACATTCCCATGAAGCTGCTCATTGCCATCATCAAACCCTTCAAACTCGATGAGGTCCGCGAAGGACTCTCTGCACTAGGCGTGCAAGGCATCACGGTAAGTGAAGTCAAAGGCTTCGGCCGACAGAAAGGCCATACCGAACTTTACCGAGGTGCGGAGTATGTGGTCGATTTTCTACCCAAGATAAAACTTGAGATCGCCATGGACGATGAATTAGTCGAACGAGCCATCGAAACCATTAGCAGCACCGCCCGTACCGGAAAATTTGGTGATGGCAAGATCTTCGTCCTGCCGCTGGAACAAGTTGTGCGTATCCGTACTGGAGAAGCGGATATCGATGCCATCTGACCGTCCCAACACGCTGCTCGAGAGGAACCCGACCATGCTACAACGCCCTACTCCCCCCATGTTTACCGGCAAGCATTTTGCCGTGCTGTTTACATTCCTATTGCTGCTGCCCAGCCTGGCCCTTGCCGCCCCGAGCACCCCCACCCTCAATACCGGTGATACCGCCTGGATGCTGGTATCGACCGCCCTGGTGCTGATGATGACCATTCCGGGGGTGGCGCTGTTCTACGGCGGCATGGTCCGGCGCAAGAACCTGCTCTCGGTGGCCGCGGCCACCTTCGCCATCACCTGCTTGGTGACAGTGCTATGGGTGGTGGTCGGCTATTCGCTGGCCTTTAAGGGTAGCGGGGCCTTTATCGGCAACTTCAGCGCCCTGTTCCTGCGGGGTATTGGTCCCGATACCCTAACCGGATCGATTCCGGAAATGGTCTTCATGACCTTTCAGATGACCTTTGCCATCATCACCCCGGCGCTGATCATCGGCTCTATCGCCGAGCGTATGAAATTCTCCGCCATGCTTTGGTTTCTCGGCCTCTGGTCGCTGCTGGTCTACGCCCCCATCGCCCATATGGTCTGGGGTGGCGGCTGGTTGATGGGTGACGGCGTGCAGGACTTTGCCGGGGGCACCGTAGTGCACATCAACGCCGGTATTGCCGGCCTCATCGCGGCCCTGATGCTGGGTAAGCGCAAAGGGCTTGGGGTGCAGCCCATGCCACCGGTCAACCTTGCCTACACCATGACCGGTGCAGCCCTGCTCTGGGTGGGCTGGTTCGGTTTCAATGCCGGCTCGGCCCTGGGTGCCAATGGCACTGCTGGCATGGCCATGGCCGTAACCCAGGTTGCCGCCGGAGTGGCGGCCCTGGCCTGGATGGGGGCGGAGTGGGCGCTGCGTGGTAAACCGACGCTACTCGGCATGAGTTCCGGGGCAGTCGCCGGGCTGGTCGCCATCACCCCTGCTGCGGGTTTTGTCGGTATCGGTGGGGCCTTGGCCATCGGCCTGCTGGCCGGACTGATTTGTTTTTGGACTGCGGTCTACATGAAGCAACGACTCGGCTATGACGATGCTCTCGACGCCTTCGGCGTGCACGCAATCGGTGGCATTGTCGGGGCTCTGCTGACTGGCGTATTCTCCGCCGTGGTTTTGGGTGGCGTAGGCCTCAGCAGCAACGCCCATCACAGCATCCTCGGCCAGTTGTGGATTCAGTCCAAAGGGGTAGGTTTCACGATCATCTATGACGCGATTGGTACGTTCGTCATTCTCAAACTGGTGGACTGGGCCATCGGCCTGCGGGTTACCGAGGAGGACGAATCCGAAGGTCTGGACATCACCTTGCATGGTGAGCAGATCTATGAATAACTCAATACGGATCGACCCCACCTAAAATCAGTTCGGGTAACAAATGGTGAAGTTTTCACGTCCTGTTGCTTTATCATCAAGCGGAGATTCAGGAGCCAAACCGCCCCGCCTCGGTCAGCGCCCTGATTTCCGCTTCGTTGAACAGTCGCGAGCGGGTAAGAAAACGTACTCCCTCGCCATTTTCCAGTGAAAACATACCGCCGCGACCCGGAACGACATCGATAATCAACTGCGTGTGCTTCCAATACTCGAATTGTGAGGGGCTCATATAAAACGGTGCAGCGGCGATTTCTCCTAGCAGTACGTCACGGTCCCCCACGATGAAGTCATCTTGTGGATAACACATCGGGGAGGAGCCATCACAACAGCCACCGGACTGATGAAACAATACCGGCCCATGACGAACGCGCAGCCGCTCAATCAGCTCCACAGCTGCTGCGGTGGCCTGTACCTGTTCGGGAAGCTTATCGTGCATTTTTAATCCTATCCTCCACTTCACCCCGGTCGAGCGACGCCCGGCCGGGGTGAAAAGACTCAGAAGAAACCCAGTTTCTTGGGTGAATAACTGACCAGAAGATTTTTAGTCTGCTGGTAATGGTCCAGCATCATCCGGTGATTTTCACGACCAATCCCTGATTGCTTATAGCCACCGAATGCCGCATGCGCCGGATAGGCGTGATAGCAGTTGGTCCACACCCGTCCAGCCTGGATGCCACGACCGAATCGATAGCAGCGATTGGCCTCACGGCTCCATACCCCCGCACCCAGGCCATACAGGGTGTCATTGGCAATACTCATGGCCTCATCCTCATCCTTGAAGGTGGTCACCGACACCACCGGCCCGAAGATCTCCTCCTGGAACACCCGCATCTTGTTGTGACCGAAGAAAACCGTGGGCTTGACGTAATAACCCTCTTGCAATTCGCCACCCAGAATGTTGCGCTCACCACCAATCAACACCTTGGCACCCTCCTGTTTGCCGATGTCAAAGTAAGAGAGAATCTTCTCCAGTTGCTCGCTGGATGCCTGCGCACCAAGCATGGTGGTGGGATCGAGCGGGTTGCCCTGAGTGATTGCGGCAACCCGTTTGAGCGCCCGCTCCATGAACTTGTCGTAGATTGATTCCTGGATTAGGGCGCGACTTGGACAGGTACACACTTCACCCTGATTGAAGGCAAAAAGTACAAAGCCCTCAATGGCCTTGTCAAAGTAATCATCATCGGCCGCAGCTACATCGGCAAAGAAGATATTCGGCGATTTGCCTCCCAGTTCCAAGGTGACCGGAATCAGGTTCTGGTTGGCATACTGGCCGATCAGTCGACCCGTCGTGGTCTCACCGGTAAAGGCAATCTTGGCGATGCGGTTGCTCGAGGCCAGCGGCTTGCCTGCCTCCAGACCAAAGCCGTTGACGATGTTGAGTACGCCGGGTGGCAACAAGTCACCGATCAACTCGGCCCAGACCAGGATGCTCACCGGCGTCTGCTCGGCAGGCTTGAGCAGCACGCAGTTGCCTGCAGCCAGTGCCGGAGCCAGCTTCCAGGTTGCCATCAGCAGCGGGAAGTTCCACGGAATGATCTGCCCAACCACCCCCAGCGGCTCATGAAAGTGATAAGCAACCATGTCCTCATCGATCTCACTGATACCGCCTTCCTGAGCCCGTATAGCCCCGGCAAAGTAACGGAAATGGTCGATCGCCAACGGCACGTCGGCGGCCATGGTTTCACGGATCGGCTTGCCGTTGTCCCAGGTCTCGGCATAAGCCAGCAGATCTAGGTTCTGCTCCATGCGATCAGCAATCCGGTGCAGAACCAATGCCCGATCAGCGACCGAAGTTTTGCCCCAAGCCACCCGGGCTGCATGGGCGGCATCCAGGGCCAGCTCAATGTCATCCTTATCGGAACGGGCAACTTCACAAAATGGCTGGCCAGTGACCGGCGTGACATTCTCAAAATACCGCCCGGCTACCGGAGCCACCCAGCGTCCGCCGATGAAGTTATCGTAGCGCTGCTTGAAGGGAACCTGCACCGGTAGGTCTTGTTGGTCAAGCTGGTTCATGATGATGTGCTCCGTAAAAAATTACCTACTTCATCGCATGGATCATGCCATCTCCCCTATTTATTAAGATATCTTGCGACGCAGCATGGCTCTTCCCCTGAGAGGACGAGGATAACTTCCAACAACATAATGCAACGCAACAATTTTCGGTCTGACAAAAACTTGCGTACCGGTTGTTGTAGGTGTCTTATGGCAAGACAACCTGTTTGCACACTGTCGCATTTTGCGACAACCGGAAAGAGCGTCGATGCACCGAACCCAGTCTGCTGCGACTCTGCACGCCGCCCGACATCGCTTCTTCGAAACCGGACAGGATCCGCAAGGGCTGGTATCGGACGTTATCCTTAACTCCTGGCGTCGTTGTCGACATTTTGGTCTGAGCGCCGATGTCTTGCTGGAAGCAGGACCCCTGGAACAGGCCGCACTACGCGCCCTGCATCAGCAGTACGAGGACATCCGGGGTCTCTGCCGACCCGAAATGGAAGCTCTGTACAGTGACGCCAAGGCCACTGGCAGCATGGTTATCCTGACTGCACCGGACGGTCTTATTCTTGATGCAATGGGCAGCCCCGAGTTCCTCGATAAGGCCGCCCGGGTGGCGCTGCGCCCGGGAGCAACCTGGAGTGAAGCACATACGGGTACCAACGCCATCGGTACCGCCCTGCACGATCAGCTGCCCATTGAAGTGCGCGGGGCCGAGCACTATTTCAGTGCCCATCAGGTGCTTAGCTGTTCGGCCTCACCCATCCTGGATGGCCGCGGTCGCACCATCGGCGTACTGGACCTGTCGGGTGAAGCCCGTGTGCACCATGTGCATGCCATGGGCATGGTGCGTTTTGCCGTTGACCAGATCGAACGCCGGCTGCTGGAGCGTGAACTTGCCGGCCGCGAAGTGATACGACTGCATCCGGATGCTACGCTGTTGGGAACCCATCGGGAAGGTATCCTGGTTTTTGAAGATCACCATCTGGTGGCTGCCAATCGCTACGCATTGCAAATGCTGAGTATCGACTGGAGTGAGATCGGTCGCTGCCGCTACGATGCGCTGTTCGAATCAGTGCTACCGCACAAGTTGGGCATTCAGACCCTGCGTAGCGCAGATGGTCGCGAATTCCAGGCTCGACAGGATCGGATACCCAGGCGCCTTGGACGTGCTCCACGTCGCTGCGAAACCATTACCCGGCATCGTCTAGAACCCATCTTCGAAGAGCACTTCGACAGAAAACTGGAACGTCACTCGCAGCTACTCAATGCCAATATCCCGATCCTGCTGCAGGGCGAAACGGGCAGCGGTAAGGAAATCGTCGCACATGAACTGCACCACCGTAGTCAGCGCGCCCATGGACCGTTTGTTGCAGTCAATTGTGCTTCACTGCCGGAAAGCCTGATCGAAGCCGAGCTATTCGGCTATCGTACGGGTGCTTTCACCGGTGCTCGCCGCGAGGGTGCAAAGGGCCTGCTACGCGAAGCCGACGGGGGCATTTTGTTTCTTGATGAAATTGGCGACATGCCCCTGACCTTGCAAAGTCGATTACTGCGAGTACTGCAGGAACGCGAAATTACCCCACTGGGTGGTGGCCAGCCGGTGCACGTCGATTTCGCCGTAATCTCTGCCAGTCATCGAGATCTGGACCGTGAAGTCACGGCCGGCCGTTTCCGTGCCGATCTCTACTACCGCATTGCCCAGGCCAAGCTGCATCTTCCATCATTACAGGAACATGCCGACCTGGCAGCACTGATCACCAAACTGTGGACCACATTGGGTGGTACGGATACCGATATCTACATTTCTGACGATGCGCTACAGAAACTAGCTGCACAGCCTTGGCCAGGCAACATGCGCCAGTTACTTGGCGTATTACGTACCCTGTTGGCCTTGGCTGCCCCGGCAACGACCATCCGCATCAGTGACCTACCCGAGGAGCTGCACACCTCAACGGCCATAATCGCCGATCACCCTGAGGCATCTCTTAGGGTACACAAACACTTCGCGATGCAAAAAACCCTGGCGGATTGCAACGGCAATCTATCCGCAGCGGCCCGCCGACTCGGTATCAGCCGCAGCACTTTATATCGTCATCTGCGCGGTTGAGTAGTACATAAAAGCTCGCCGGCACACCGTTACATTGTAACCTGACCCATCGTCCAGACTCTTTTAGACCCTGCACGCCACCGGAATAATTCCATGACTCTAAACCTTCGACTGTGGGTGTTGTTGCTAGTTCTGTCGATCTCTATGGCCCATGCCGATACGGTGTCCGCCCTCAAGGCACGGCTGCAATCCCTGCAGAGTTTGCAGCCGATCTCCGGCACTCTGCTCATTCAGAACACCAGCACCCAGGGCAAGGACCCGCCGGTCACCACCCAGGCACACTTATCGATGGGTGTACACGACGGTCCGCAGGGTCTGGAACTACGCTTTCCGGCAGCACTGCTACGCAGAGTCCGAGCCGAACAGGTCGCTAACGCCAAACAATCCAACACCCCCGAGCCAACGCTGGAATTACTGACCGGCATCGATCCCAATCAGGTCGGCACGATACTTTCCTACGCTCCAGATTTACTGCGCAAAATGGCCGGTGCCACCCTACTGAAGCAGTCCACGGTGCAGGTACGCGGCGCAACGCAGCAGCTGCTGGAATTCAAAATTCCACCGAAAATGTCCAAGCAAGACCAGGACGGCCTACAGAGCTACCGAGGCCGCATGGATGTGTGGTTGAACCAGGCTGGGATACCGGTCGCTGTGCGCCAGAGTATATCCATTGCATTTCGTAAGTTTTTCGTTATTCACATCAATGTGAAGAGCAGCACAACCGAGAATCTGATGGTCTGGAAAGGTCGTTTGGTACTGAGCCAGGCGCTCCAGAAAACCCAAATCACCGGCATCCAAACCAGCAGTCAGAGCAAACGCTACCGCTTTCAGCCCACGGCGGCAGGTCGTAGCGCGCCACCGCCAGCCACTCAGCCAGCCAGCGCAGCCTTACCCGCATCACCAAACCCACTCAAAATGGAGGCTGCCGCTTCCCGCCCGTCGTAGACCGCCCGCACCACCAGATCCGCCCCACGTACCATATCGCCTCCGGCAAATACCTGTGGATGAGAGGTCTGCTGCGGTAACCGACCGTCATGGCCCACCAGGATGCGACCATCGGCACGGGTCTCAATACTCAATCTTTCGCACCATTCAGGTGGTTCAGCACGAAATCCAAAAGCGAGGATCACCGCATCGGCTGCGAGCACACCCTCTGTGCCGCTGACATTGCGGGGCCGAGTACGTCCGTCAGCATGCACAATTAACTCGGTCTCAACGACTTCCACACCCTCTACGCGGTCTTCGCCCAATATCCGTAGTGGCTGGCGCTGAAACAGGAACTCGACACCTTCGGCCAGGGCATTGGCAATCTCCCGCAGTGATCCGGGCATATTGGCCTCGTCACGCCGGTATACGCAGTGCACGCTGGAGGCGCCCATCCGCACGGCGCTGCGTACGCAATCCATGGCCGTATCGCCACCACCAAGCACGATTACTCGCTGGCCCTGCAAATCCTGATATGACTCAGGTACCGATCCGCACTCATCTTGCAGTAAGCGCCGTCCATTGGCGATCAGGAACGGCAAGGCCTCCTGCACACCGGGGAGTTCGCAGTCTGAGAGTCCACTATCGCGCGCCCGATAGGCTCCGGTAGCCATAAACACCGCATCAAAATTTTCAAGCAAACTCTCAAACGACCGATCCCTGCCCACCTCAATACCCAGGCTGAACTGCGCACCCATTTCTTCTAACACCTGGCGACGCAAGCGCACCACGTCCTTAGCAAGCTTGAACGACGGAATACCGAAGCTCAGCAGCCCCCCCACTTCTTCATGGCGGTCGAACACCTCGATTTCGACCCCGGCCCGCAACAACCGGTCCGCCACGGCCAAGCCGCCGGGGCCGGCGCCGACTACGGCAACCCGGCGCCCAAGGGGTGCCGCTACGGAAAGCTTCGGGCGCCAGCCCTGGCGGAAGGCTTCATCCACCACCCAGCGCTCAATGGCACCGATGGTGACCGCCCCAAATCCATTCTGCAAAGTGCAGGCCCCCTCGCACAGCCGGTCATGGGGGCAAACGCGACCACAAATCTCGGGCAGCGGATTGGTGACATGCATCAACTCGGCTGCTTCAAAAATCCGCCCTTCCTCCGCCAGCTTCAACCAGTTGGGAATGTAGTTGTGTACCGGACACTTCCATTCGCAATAGGGGTTGCCGCAATCCAGACAGCGTGCGGCCTGAGTGGAAGCCTCCTCGGGATCGAAGTCACCATAGATTTCGTCATATCCCAGCACCCGCACCGGCACCGGCAGTTCAAGTGGCAGTCGGCGCTGAACTTCGAGAAACTGGAACAGCTTTTTCGCACTCATGCCGCACTCTGCAATTCAGCTACCAGGGAATCCAGGCTCGCAGCTCGCGGCTTGACCATCCAGAACTTGTGCAGCACGTCACGGAAGTCCTTGAGCAAGTGTTGTGCCCAGACACTTCCGGTTTCCTCAATCTGCCGACGCAAAAGTTTCCGTAAGTAATGCAGATGCTGTTCCATGCCTTCAAGAGAAATACGGTGGATATCCACCAACTCATGGTTGTAGCGATCGACAAAATTGCGGTCCAGGTCCAGCACGTAAGCAAAGCCTCCGGTCATGCCGGCACCGAAATTCAAGCCGCTGCGTCCCAACAAGGCCACTACACCGCCGGTCATGTATTCACAACAATGGTCACCGGTACCCTCAACCACCGCCACGGCTCCGGAATTGCGTACCGCAAAGCGCTCACCGGCACGACCTGCCGCGAAAAACTCACCTCCGGTCGCCCCATACAAGCAGGTGTTGCCGATAATCGCACCTTCCTGACTTGGATAACGGGTGCCGGCAAACGGACGCGCCACGATGCGCCCTCCGGCCATGCCCTTACCGACGTAGTCGTTGGCCTCACCCTCAAGCACGATATGAACGCCCCCGGCATTCCAGGCGCCAAGACTCTGCCCGGCACTGCCGTGCAACATGAGTTCAATCGGGGCCTCACTCATGCCCAGGTTACCCCAGCGCCGGGCTACCTCTCCGGACAAGCGCGCGCCGATGGAGCGATCGGTATTGGTTATCGGATACTCGAAGCGGCCGCCGAGACGGTCCGCCACAATTGCCGCAGTATCTTCGGCGATACGTTGTGCCAGTGCCGAGGATTGATGCACTACTGGTGGAGCGATACAGCTTCGATCCACCACATTTTCCAAGCCATCGGCAAGAATCGGCTGCAAGTTCAAATTGCGTTGCCGTGAAGTACTGCCCTCGATAATCTCCAACAGATCGGTTCGACCGACAAGCTCACCCAGGCTGCCAACCCCCAGTTGCGCCAGCAACATGCGGGTTTCTTCAGCGACAAACTGGAAGAAATTCATCACCCTTTCCGGCAATCCCTGGAAATGCTTGGAACGCAGGATTTCATTCTGTGTGGTCACTCCGGTGGCGCAATTATTCAAATGGCAGATGCGTAAATACCGGCAACCCAGGGCAACCATTGGGGCCGTGCCGAAACCGAAACTCTCGGCGCCGAGTATGGCCGCCTTGACCACATCCAGACCGGTCTTCAAACCCCCATCGGTTTGCAGAATCACCCGTTCACGTAAGCCATTGCGGATCAAGGTCTGATGGGTTTCCGACAGACCAAGTTCCCAGGGCACACCGACATTGTGTATCGAACTGATCGGGCTGGCCCCGGTGCCGCCATCATGGCCGGAAATAGTGATCAACTTGGCCCCGGCCTTGACAACACCCGCCGCGACCGTCCCCACCCCGGCATGGGCAACCAGTTTCACCGATACCAGAGCCTCGGGGTTCACTTCCTGCAGATCGAAGATCAGCTGCGCCAAATCCTCGATCGAATAAATATCGTGATGCGGAGGTGGGGAAATCAGCCCGATACCGGGCCGCGCATAGCGCAACCGAGCGATCATCTTGTTGACCTTGTGTCCGGGTAACTGGCCACCCTCCCCCGGTTTGGCACCCTGGGCGATCTTGATCTGCAAAACCTCGGCATGGACCAGAAAGGCCGGCGTGACCCCGAAACGGCCCGAGGCAATCTGCTTGATCCGCGACATCCGTTCGGTTCCGTAACGGGCTGGATCCTCACCACCTTCGCCGGAATTGGAACGACCACCCAGGCGATTCATGGCAATCGCCAGGGCCTCATGGGCTTCGGGCGACAGAGCCCCCAGTGACATGCCGGCCGAATCGAAGCGCTTCAGAATAGCCTGAGCCGGCTCGACCTGTTCCAACGATAGTGGCCGGTCTGCCTTTCTAAGTCGCAAGAAATCCCTCAATACCGCGGGGCTACGGCCTTGTACCAGCGACGCATAACGCTGATAGTCATGCCAATCTCCACTGCGTACCGCCTGCTGCAGACTGCCGATCACATCCGGGTTGTACATGTGGGCCTCGCCGCCATGGATGTACTTCAACAACCCGCCCATACGCATAGGGACAGCATCCTGCCGAGCTTCGTTGACCAGAATGCGTTGGTCGGCATCAATATCCTCAAATCTTGCCCCGCCAATACGGGATGGCGTGCCCGGAAAACACAGTGCAACCACCGCTTGGTCAAAACCAAGCAACTCGAACAGTTGCGCCCCACGGTAGGAGGTAATCGTAGCAATGCCGCATTTGGAGATAATTTTCAGCAAGCCCTTGCGGATACCACGCCGGTAGTGACGGCCAATCTCATTGACCGGATCGGATTCAGGACTTTGAATATGGCCCGAGTTGGCCATCGCAAACAAACTCTGGTAAGCCAACCAGGGGTAGACCGCGGTCGCCCCAAACCCGATCAGACAAGCATAGTGGTGGGGATTACGGGTGGTTGCGGTTTCAACGATCAAGTTACAATCACAACGTAAGCCCTGATCCACCAGACGGGCATGAATGGCCCCAGTGGCCAGCAAGGCATGCACAGGGATCTGCTCGCGATGGATATGGCGATCTGTAAGTAGCAGCAGGATGGCCCCCTGGCGAACAGCTGCCTCAGCGGCATCGCACAATCGAATAAGTGCCGATTCGAGATCCTCGTCCTCCCCATGAGCGAGCTCGAGCCAGGCCAGGTGCTGGGCAAACGGTTCCATAGCACGCAGCTGACGCAGCTTGCGCTGGGAAAGAATCGGCGAGTTCAGCATCACCTGGCGGGCATTGTCCGGGTTGGTCTCGAACAAGTTGCCCTCGGCACCGATCTGGGTGGAAAGGGACATCACCAGGCGTTCACGCAAGGAATCAATGGGGGGATTGGTGACCTGGGCGAAGGCTTGTCGGCAACAGGAGTATGGCGAGCGTACCTGGTGCGAGAGCACGGCGATGGGCGTGTCATCGCCCATCGAGCCAATGGCCTCGGATTCGGTTTCTGCCAGGACTTTCAGAGCCTGATCCTGTTCCTCAACGCTTAAGCCGAACAACTTCTGATAGCGTCGTAAATCCGCCACCGGCAAAGGCTCAGCCGCCAGACTGGGGTCGATCAGGTAGGCCTCAAGATAGGTCATGCCCTCGCGCAGCCAGGCCTTGAAGGGTGCCCGGGCCCGATTGACGGCATCCACTGCGGCATCATCCAGCAAGCGTTTTTCCTGCAGGTCGACGGCAATCATCTCACCCGGACCGAGCTGTCCCCTAGCGAGTACCCGTTCGGCTGGCACATCCCAAAGCCCCGCTTCGGAAGCGACAATCAAATGGTTGTCATCGGTGTGCATCCAGCGGGCTGGACGCAGGCCGTTACGATCCAGCGCACAAGCCGCATAACGACCATCGCACAGCACCACCCCGGCCGGGCCATCCCAGGGTTCGCAATGCAGGTCGTAGTATTCATAGAACGCCTCGAGATCCTCGTCGATGTCTTCGCGAGCCTGCCAGGCCGGCGGCATGGTGATACGTACCGCCGCCAGCATATCTAGCCCCCCCATCAGCAGGGTTTCGATCATCGAATCCAGACTCTGCGAATCCGAACCGTGCTGGGTGACCAGCGGCTCCAACCCGGAAAAATCCACACAAGGCGATTTCAGCTTCGGGGTGCGGGCTCGCATCCAGTTACGATTGCCGCGAATGGTGTTGATCTCACCGTTATGGGCCAGTAGTCGGAACGGCTGCGCCAGGGACCACTGCGGCAAGGTGTTGGTGGAATAGCGCTGATGAAAGACCACCGCCGAACTGGCCAGCTCCGGATGCTGCAGATCGGGATAGACCGTGCGTAGGGCCCCAGGAATCGCCATGGCCTTGTAACCGATGGTGGCCACCGACAGACTGACCAGATACGCCTGCTCGGCAAAATTCGTATCTTTCTCAAGCAAACGACGAACCCGGAACAGCCGCCGTTCGAAGGTGGCTTCGTCAAGGTCACTGGGAGCATGGACGAACACCTGGCGTACCTCGGGCCGGGTGGCAATCGCAATCGGTCCGCATCCCGCCTCATTCACGGGCACTTCGCGCCAGCCTGCCAGACTCAGTCCTTCAGCTTGAAGCCGTAGCTTCAAGCAGCTCTGCAAGGCTGCGATCGCCTCATTGTCACGAGGAAAAAATACCAAACCCGAGGCATACTGAGCGGCCAGCTCGATCCCGGCCTCGGCCGCCAAAGCACGCAGCCATGCGTTCGGCCGGTGCAATAACACGCCGCAGCCGTCGCCACTCAAACCATCGGCGCTTACCCCGCCACGATGTGACATGCGGGCGAGTGCCGTAAATGCGCAATCCACCAACTCTTTGGAGGCCCGGTTATCCACTTGCGCAATCATGCCAAAGCCACAGCTATCATGTTCCCAAGCTGGGTCGTAAAGGCCTTGTTGCGCACGCTCTTCCATCAACACCCCGTAAGCAGACAGCCCACCGCACAGCACGGTAAGCAAGGTACTGGGATAGCATAAAATGTTGCTGCGCGTCAAAAATGGTTGGTGATGAAACCTTCAGGTGACCTGGGAGCGCGGATATCCTGCCCCCAAGGAGCGGGCGGGACACTTGCGATCCAATGGGGTCACCATGGTCGATAGGCAACAACTTGAGCCCTGCGCTGACCGGCCGCAAGCATGGGCCCGCAGAGCCGCCTGTATGCTCGCGTGCTGCCCGCCAGGCCAATACTGGATACACAACACATCGCTTGCTATGTCCGCCCCCTACGGTCAACTGCAATGCGTCAATCCCGCTTGCACTTGGCTACTCCTCAGTAGATAGCTGTGGGTAGAATGCAAGCATCTATCAAGCGACAATGTTATTTCTTAACTACATCAATCATATCAATATGATACAAGATATTTATATAAAATAATAACTTACCCGACAGTATGCCTAAAAAATCCCAACGAGGATACAACACATGGAAAAGGCCCGGTTCTAAAGCCGGGCCATGTCGCTAAGTCCTTGATCTATGGTGGGTGCTGAGGGTTTCGAACCCCCGACCCTCGCCTTGTAAGGGCGATGCTCTACCGCTGAGCTAAGCACCCACTATGACAAACTTAATTTACGGCATCCTTGAGAGCCTTCCCGGCCTTGAAGGTCGGGTTCTTGGAGGCTTTGATCTTGATCGTCTCGCCCGTGCGAGGGTTGCGTCCGGTACGTGCAGCGCGCTCACGTACACTGAAGGTTCCAAAGCCAACCAGGGAAATCGTATCGTTCTTCTTCAGCGCTTTCTTGGCCGCCTCGATGAAAGCCTCGAGCGCCCGGCCCGCCTCAGCCTTGCTCAGATCAGCTGTGTCAGCCATGGCATCAATCAGTTCAGATTTGTTCATAACAACTCCCTCGGTGTGTTCTTTATCAAACACGAAATATATTTAGGAATGGATGGGGCCTATTTTGAACTTATCACGTGCAACCCACAAAGCCCCCCCACGATCCCCGCACGATCTGGGTTCTCAAGAAGATCGACGGCGCAGCCTTTATACCAGTGCCTCCAGAACCCCGCAACACAAGGCGACATAAGGCTTCGACGTCCCATAGCAAAGGCTTGCGGTCAGGTCAATGCCTAGGACCCTCAGGTAGGTCTCTAGCGACCGCTTGCGGTTTAACGTCTGTTTTGAATACGGCTTTTGTCGCCGTCTCGTCCTGAACTCTTTGTTTCAATGGCTCCGCCAACGCCAGATCAAGCACTTCGTCGATCCACTTCAGACAATGGATGTCCAGTGAGGCTTTGACATTGTCGGGAATGTCAGCCAGATCCTTACGATTATCCTCCGGAATCAACACGGTCTGGATCCCTCCCCGATGCGCAGCCAAAAGTTTTTCCTTCAAGCCACCAATCGGCAACACCCGGCCTCGCAAAGTAATTTCACCGGTCATGGCCACATTGGCGTGCACTGGAATTCGGGTCAGCGCCGAGACCAACACTGTACACATAGCAATTCCAGCACTCGGCCCATCCTTGGGAATGGCACCTTCTGGAACATGGACATGAAGATCACATTTCTGATGAAATTCAGGGTCGAGACCAAACGCTGCACTGCGGGCACGAACCACGGATAATGCCGCCTGAATGGATTCCTGCATCACATCACCAAGCTGCCCGGTATGCATCAGTTTGCCTTTACCCGGCAGAACGGCAGCCTCGATACTGAGCAGATCACCGCCTGCGGAGGTCCAGGCCAGACCCGTTACCACACCCACTTCATTCTGTGATTCGGCCCGTCCAAAACTGAACTGACGTACCCCAAGATAGTGGTTGAGTGTTGCTGGCTTAACCCGTACACATTGCGGTTTCGAGTGCACTGTTTTCCTAGTAGTCTTACGCCGGGTTGGGGCTTTCTTCTGGGCCTTTACGGCGACCCGCTTTGACTTTTCCGATGCCTCGGATAAGACCAGCTCCTTGACCACCTTACGAGAAATCTTGGCCAGCTCACGCTCCAGACCGCGGACACCCGATTCACGTGTGTAATAACGAATCATCTCCCGAATACTGGCATCATCAATGCTGATCTCGTCCACCTTCAGCCCGTTCGCTATGAGTTGTTTCGGAACCAGATAGTTGTCAGCGATAGCCAACTTTTCGTCTTCGGTATAGCCGGGAATACGAATTACCTCCATGCGGTCAAGCAGCGGTGGGGGGATGTTGAGCGAGTTGGCGGTTGCAATCCACATTACCTCGCTGAGATCGAAATCCACTTCAAGGTAGTGATCGTTGAAGATATGGTTTTGCTCCGGATCAAGCACTTCCAGCAATGCTGAGGATGGATCGCCGCGAAAGTCCATGGACATCTTGTCGATCTCGTCCAGCATGAACAACGGATTGCGGGTACCGGCTTTGGCTAGATTCTGTAGAATCCTGCCCGGCATGGAACCGATATAGGTACGTCTGTGACCGCGTATCTCGGCCTCGTCGCGAACTCCTCCCAAGCTCATGCGCACAAAGGTACGATGGGTTGCCCTGGCGATCGACCGCCCCAGAGATGTCTTGCCGACACCCGGGGGTCCAACCAGGCAAAGAATCGGACCTTTTATGCGTTTGACACGCTGTTGCACGGCCAGGTTTTCAAGGATGCGTTCCTTAACCTTCTCAAGTCCGTAGTGATCGGTGTCCAGAACCTCTTTGGCAAGAACCAAATCTTTACGCAATTTACTGTGTTTTTTCCAGGGTACGCCAATGATCCAGTCCAGATAGTTGCGAACCACGGTCGCCTCAGCAGACATGGGTGACATATGCTTTAGCTTGGACAGTTCCTGCTTGGCCTTGGTATGAACGACCTTAGGCATACCTGCCTCTTCGATCTTCTTGGCGAGTATAGCGAGTTCATCGGCAACATCTTCTTCACCAAGCTCCTTCTGGATCGCCTTGATTTGCTCATTGAGGTAGTACTCGCGTTGGCTCTTCTCCATCTGTGACTTGACCCGGCCACGGATGCGCTTTTCCACCTGTTGCATATCAATTTCGCTGTCCACCAAGCCGATAAGAAGCTCAAGCCGCTCACCGACTTCCGTGGTTTCCAGAACTTTTTGCTTATCAGGTATGCGTACGGAAAGATGGGCAGCAATGGTGTCAGCCAAACGCCCCGGATCATCAATGCCTGATAGAGTCGACATGATTTCAGGGGGCAATTTGCGGCTTTGCTTGAGTAATTGCTCAAACATACCTATCAGACTACGTGAAATCACCTCCAGTTCTTTTTCCCTCCCCGAACTGACCGATTCAATCAATCGTGCTTCGGCCTGCAACATATCAGGGCTGTTCTGATAGTGAAGGATTTGCACCCGGGATCGTCCTTCGGCCAGAACCTTGACCGTTCCGTCAGGCAGCTTGAGCATCTGCAGGACAGAAGCCACCGTACCGGTTCGGTAGAGATCACTCTCTTCGGGATCCTCCACGTCAGGAGCATGCTGGGCAACGAGCAGGATCTGACGCTCGCCGTTCATAGCCTCTTCCAAAGCTCGCATCGATTTGCTGCGCCCGACAAATAAAGGAATCACCATGTGTGGATAAACCACAACATCCCGTAAAGGTAGCACCGGTATCAATTCTGGGAGTTCCAGGATTTTGTCAGCAGTTTGTTCGGTCATGATTACCATCAAGTTGAATAAGAAAATGAGCGCCTTCGCTTAAACCACGGCAGCTGCGCTCGCAATGGAAATGAGGGCGCTACAGTACTTGCACAAGTGAGCCCTGTGAATCAGACCATGGGCTGAGTCCTTTCACGACTGGGGCCATCCCACAAGCTAACTGACTGCGCTCAGGCTGCGTCGCCTGCACTCTCGGATGTTGCTGCCGGTTGTAGATTGCCGCGATAAATCAGATAGGGTTCGGCCTGACCATTGATCACGCCTGCGTCGAGCACAACCTTGCTTACATGCTCAAGTGAGGGGAGATCGAACATGGTTTCCAGTAGCACATATTCAAGGATCGTGCGCAGACCACGAGCACCGGTCTTGCGATTAATCGCCTTGTGGGCAATGGCTGAGAGCGCGTCAGGACGAAACTCCAATTCCACATCTTCCATCGAAAAGAGTTTCTGAAATTGTTTGGTCAAAGCATTCTTGGGCTCGGTTAAAATCTTTATCAGTGACGGCTCATCCAGTTCGTCAAGCGTTGCCACAACAGGTAAACGCCCGACAAATTCGGGTATCAGTCCGAAATGAACCAGGTCCTCCGGCTCGACATCATGCAGAACCTTACCCAGGTTCGTGGTTCGCTTCTTGCTGCGCAAATCCGCCTTAAAGCCGATCCCGGTACTCTCAGAACGCCGCTGGATAATTTTTTCCAAACCGGAGAAGGCCCCGCCACAGATGAATAGGATGTTGCGGGTATCGACCTGCAGAAATTCCTGCTGGGGATGTTTGCGTCCACCTTGTGGAGGAACCGAAGCCATGGTGCCTTCGATGAGCTTAAGGAGCGCCTGCTGGACCCCCTCTCCAGAAACATCCCGGGTGATGGACGGGTTTTCACTCTTGCGTGAAATTTTGTCAATTTCATCAATGTAGACGATGCCATGTTGGGCTTTTTCAACATCATAGTCACACCGCTGCAATAATTTCTGGATGATGTTTTCGACATCTTCACCAACATACCCGGCCTCGGTGAGGCTGGTTGCATCGGCAATGGTGAAAGGTACATTCAGCAACCTGGCCAAAGTTTCGGCCAACAAGGTCTTGCCCGATCCGGTTGGACCAATTAATAGAATATTGGATTTGGACAGTTCGACATCATCCTCCTTCTGCAATGATTGGAGGCGTTTATAGTGGTTGTACACGGCGACCGATAGCGATTTCTTCGCCAGGGATTGACCGATCACATATTGATTGAGGGTATCCAGAATCTCGCGGGGCCGCGGCAGCTGCTCGCGGTTAGACGAAGACTTCTCCTCCAGTTCCTCACGAATAATATCGTTGCACAACTGCACACACTCGTCGCAAATGAACACGGATGGGCCCGCAATCAGTTTGCGTACCTCGTGCTGGCTCTTGCCACAGAATGAGCAGTAGAGGATCTTGCCGCTCTCTCCAGTCCCGCCCTGTCGTTCGTCGTTCATGCTCTAAACCGCACTGTCAGTACCTTTGAAGCGACAATAACACAGCACCGGCTACTACAGAAAAAGCCCGGCAGCTATCCAGCCTGGTCAAATGTTTGGATCAAGCCGATTTAACGGCTTCCTCAGAGCGTTTTTCCAGGACTTCATCAATTAACCCATAGGTTTTTGCTTCTGCAGCGCTCAGAAAACGGTCGCGTTCGGTATCGTGGGCAATCTCTTCCGCCGGTCTTCCCGTATGCTGAGCCAAGATCTGGTTGAGGCGTTCGCGCAATACCAGGATCTCCTTAGCATGAATCTCGATGTCCGTGGCCTGGCCCTGCGTACCCCCTGAGGGCTGATGAATCATAATTCGTGAATTGGGCAACGCATACCGCTTGCCGTGAGTGCCAGCCGCCAACAGAAACGCACCCATGCTTGCCGCCTGCCCTACACACATGGTACTGATCTCGCATTTCAGAAACTGCATGGTGTCGTAAATTGCAAACCCGGCCGTCACCGATCCACCCGGGCTGTTGATGTAGAAGTTGATATCTTTATCTGGATTTTCTGATTCCAGAAACAGTAGTTGGGCGATCACCAGGTTGGCCACACTATCGTCTACAGGACCTACCAGAAAAACCACGCGCTCTTTGAGAAGCCGCGAATAGATGTCATAAGATCGTTCGCCCCGCGGGGTTTGCTCGACCACCATAGGTACGAGGTTTAGCCCCATTGGTGAAGATGCATCGGCGTTCATGTTGGTCTCCTGGCTAATAACGATCAATTAATCTGGCTGGCGGGGACGCAGAACGTCTTCGAAGCTCAGGGGGGTATCCGTACACTGTGCATGCTCGGCCACCCACTCCGCAACCTGCTCCTCAAGTACCTGGTTGCGCAGAGAGGCCATGAAACGTGTATCGCGGCTGTATAAGTCGATGACCTGCTGAGGATCCTCATAGGTGCTGGCAATGGCCGTCAGCGCCTTGCTCAATCGAGCTTCTTCAGGCTGAATATTCTCACGACGGGCAATTTCTCCCATTATCAGGCCTGCCCTTACCCGCACTTGAGCCGGCTGCTGGGCGGCAAGAAGTTGTGCTTCACTAGGCTGCTGGTCTTCTTGAAGACCGATACGGGCAATGGACCGTGCCTGTTCTGCCACCATCGTCTTAGGTAAATCAACGTCAGGGTAGGCGGCGGCAAGATGTTCTGCAATCTGAGCCTTGAGGCGAGAGGACAGGGCATTATTCAGCTCACGCTTGAGATTGCCGCACACTTCTTCGCGAAAGCCTTCCAGGCTGCCGTTGCGGATACCAAACTGACTGATAAATGTCTCATCCAGTTCCGGAATAATCGGCTCACGGACTTGGTTGATCGTGACCGTCATGCGGGCCAGCTTGCCTGCCAGATCGGTATTGTGGAAATCATCCGGGAAGGCTACGTCGATCTCCAGCTCTTCACCGCAGCGGTGTCCCAGCAGTGCCGCTTCAACTTCCTTGAGTACGCTACCGGCACCGAGCACACTTTCACCATGCTGAAAGCCCTTCTCAGGCCAACGCTGCTCAGATGTCTGCACGGTATAATTGAAATCAACAAAATCACCTTCTTGAGCTTCCCTGTCGATATCTTCAAAACGCTGGCGTTGCTTACGCAGCGTATCGATCATCACGTCAATATCATGATCCGTTACCTCAGCCACGATATGTTCGATCTGTAAAGACGTCACATCGACTTCAGGCAGCTCAGGGAAGACCTCAAACCGTGCGCTATAGGCAATTTCACCATCTTTGGCATTACCATCTGTATCGATGGCGGGAGAGGAAACAGGGCGTAATTTCTGCTCGGTAACGGCCTGATCAAAGGTATGGCGGATGATCTCAGACAGTTCTTCGCCACGAACCTGATCCCCGTAGCGCTGCTCTATCACCTTCATCGGTACCCTACCGGGACGAAATCCCTTCAGTCTTACCGAGTGCGACAACTCTTGCAGACGCTTGTGCACACGTCCGTCCAGGTCTTTGGATGGGAAGCTAACGGTAAGTCGGCGTTCGAGATTGCCGATATTTTCAAGCGAAACCTGCATGCGTATTCCTCATCTCCCGATACCCGCTACAGGCACGGATGGTTAGGCGTTGGTGCGAAAGGCGGGACTCGAACCCGCACGGGATTACCCACTGGAACCTAAATCCAGCGCGTCTACCAATTCCGCCACTTTCGCAATTGCTTGGTAGCAGGATAGCTTAAGGCAAGCACGTCGAGAGGAAAAGTAAAAGGCGAAAATAAATAGGTAAAATGGTGGGCCGTGTAGGAATCGAACCTACAACCAATGGATTAAGAGTCCACTGCTCTACCAATTGAGCTAACGGCCCGGAACTTACGTATTTTAACATATCAAAATGGGGTGGACGATGGGATTCGAACCCACGACACCCGGAATCACAATCCGGTACTCTAACCAACTGAGCTACGCCCACCATTGACCCTGCCACGCATTGGTGCGCCTGGCAGGACTCGAACCTGCAACCTCCGGCTTAGAAGGCCGGAGCTCTATCCGGTTGAGCTACAGGCGCGTACCTATTGAACGCGCTTTGGTCGGGGAAGAGGGATTCGAACCCCCGACATCCAGCTCCCAAAGCTGGCGCTCTACCAGACTGAGCTATACCCCGCACTCCGAAAAACTCATAAGAGATCTCTGGAAGGAGCGAATTTTACGCGGCCTTCACAAAGGACGTCAATGCCGAAGGAGTGCAATAGGCTTCCTAGCGACGCAGTAATCGCTCTTATCAAGCCATTACGAGATTGGCAACGCCAAGCATCGCGGCGATGGATTGCTGGTTTCTCCTGGCCCAGCATGTTACTGCCACGCTTACAGCATTCTGCCGCCACCCCATCTGTTCCGACAGGCCAGGTGGATCGCCTGCAAATTGAAACTTTTCCTGTGTCTGTCGATCCAAAAAGGCACTACAGCCCCATACGATGTTCAAGTCTTTCCTACCAAGTGCTCATCCATACGTATCCTCTCGCGATGGGGATTCACCGCTACGCACTCAAAAGACCTTGCTATGGCTGATCGCGTCGGCATTCTTCATGCAGATGCTGGATGCCACCATTGTCAATGCCGCCGCACCGAGCATTGCCCATGCCCTGCAGGTCCCGCCACTAAGTCTGCGCACTGCACTGACCAGCTATGTGCTGACCCTCGCCGTGTTCATACCCGCCAGTGCCTGGCTCACCGAGCGTTTCGGAACCCGGCGCATTTTTGCTGCAGCCATCACCGTGTTTACCATCGGTTCACTGGCCTGCGGCCTCGCACCTAACTTGCGGATGCTCATCATCGCCCGGGTGTTTCAGGGTCTGGGAGGAGCCATGTTGATGCCGGTAGGTCGTTATGTGTTATTGCGGGTTTTCGGACGTAAGGATTTCGTAGCAGCCATGAGTTTTGTGGCCATTCCGGGGCTGCTAGGCCCGGCTCTGGGCCCGCTGCTGGGTGGGGCTCTGGCCGAGTACGCCAGCTGGCGACTGATTTTCCTGATCAACATCCCTGTGGGGCTGGTCGGACTTTGGTTGAATCGCCGTGCCATGCCCCATCTGTTTGGCGAGCGTCGACCCTTCGATATGCGTGGATTCATTCTTTTTGGTCTGGCCTCTGGAATGCTTCTCACCGCAGCGGAATTCGCCGGCGATCTACACATCGGGCCGAGTCTGCTCAGCGCTGCAGCGGGGATCGCAATTGCCTTGCTCTATGCCCTGCATAGTCGGGGTTGCTCACATCCGGTCAATGATCTACGACTGTTTCGTATTCGTAGTTTCACCATCGCAGTTGCAGGAAGTCTGGTTGCCCGACTGGGTGTCGCCGGCTTGAGTTTTCTGCTGGTCCTGTATCTGCAGATAGGCTGTGGTTATTCACCCTTTGCCTCCGGGCTGATGCTGGTGCCCCTGGCCCTGGCGATGATGCTGATGAAACCCTTTATCGAGCGGCTCATCAGAAAATTTGGCTACCGCCTTCTGTTACGGATCACGACCCCGCTGGTAGGAGTAATACTGGCCTCGTTCGCCTTGCTTGGATATTCACCTTCGCCCTTGGCGGTAGGGGCACTAGTCTTCTGCTACGGCCTGGTTTTATCGCTCCAGTACACCACGATGAACACCCTCTCCTTTACCGATCTGGCCCCGGCACAAGCTGCCCACGCGGCCGCACTGACGACCACAGCACAATATCTGGCACTCAG
This sequence comes from Mizugakiibacter sp., assembly GCA_003233305.1. Lineage (GTDB taxonomy): Bacteria > Pseudomonadota > Gammaproteobacteria > Xanthomonadales > Rhodanobacteraceae > Metallibacterium. The sequence continues at coordinate 10,283 of QILI01000030.1, read as the reverse complement.
CTTCGGAATCGCCAATGCTTCCATGCTAATGGCGGTTTTCATCGGGCCAGCCCAGCAGCCTGAAGCGTATGTTCCGGCCTTCCGCATGGCGGTGCTGATTCTGGCGGTATTCCCCTTGATCGCTACTCTGGTGTTTCTACGCTTGCGACATGATCGTCCTATGCGGACTCCAATCGAAACCCCGGATACGGCGGCATGATGTTCCACCCACCGCTGAGCATCTCGACAGGCCCACCACACAGCAACCTGACTGCCGCGTTGTATCCTCGCTCACTCCTCACCGATCAAGTAGGCACGACTCGGAGATTCGCTTCGTGACACCTTGTGCTCAAACCGCTACGGCCTTTCAAAGCCACCCCCTACTGGGAACCCGGTAGCCAATACCTACCAAGCGACTGCCTGCGCTCTCACCCCTATCTGTAACGATCTGCCAGTACCCGGTCGATGTCCTGTAGCATCGTCATAGCAGGCCTCGTTGGCTGCCCCACGAGCTTTTGACGAAACGGATCGATTGATGCACCCAGCCACGGATATCCTGCTTAGCCTGTTTCTCGTATTTATCGCCGCACAGATCACCTCCGAACTGGCCCAGCGCATGAAAATGCCGGGGGTGGTCGGTGAGATCATCGCCGGTGTCATCATCGGGCCTTCGGTACTCGGCTGGATTGCCCCTGGCCAGGTACTCGATGCATTGGCAGAAATCGGGGTGGTATTACTGCTTTTTGCCGTGGGTTTGGAAACCCGCCTGGAAGACCTCAAACGGGTTGGCTTGGCTGCTTTCATGGTGGGGGTTTTGGGGGTGGTGGTTCCCTTCGGTGGGGCGTCCTTGTGGGCACACGTCGAGGGTTTTGCCTGGGATAAATCGATGTTTATCGCCGCGGCGTTCGTGGCCACCTCGGCAGGTATCACCGCCCGTGTACTGCAGGAAATGAAGGTTCTGCAGCGCAAGGAGAGTCGGGTGATTCTCGGTGCGGCGGTCATCGATGACATTCTGGCTATGCTGCTACTGGGCATCGTCGTCTCGCTACAGGGAAGCAATAGTTCGGGCTCAAATCTGAATCCAGGTCACTTTGTTATCATTCTGGTCGAAGCCGTAGCCTTCGTGCTGGTAATTGGCTGGTTCGGTACCCACGTTGCCCGGCGCCGTTCTGCCTGGCTCGATAAACCTCTCAACCCGATGTCATCGTTGAACATCGTGCTAGCTCTGTGTCTTGGACTGGCATGGCTTTCGACTAAATTCGGGCTCGCCGCCATTATCGGCGCGTTCCTAGCTGGTCTAATCGCTTCAGAAACCGATAAACGTGAACAGCTTGAGCACCAGACCCGGCCATTGCTAGCCCTGATGACACCTTTCTTTTTTGTTATCACCGGCAGCAAGGTCGATCTACAGCTTCTGGCCACTCCCGAAGCCCTGTGGTTGCTGACCCTCGCCACCGTACTCGCGGTGATCACTAAGTTCATCGGTGGCTACCTAGGGGCCCTGACCCTGGGGAATCGGAGTGCAATGGCAGTAGGCATGGGCATGGTACCGCGTGGCGAGGTCGGCATTGTCGTAGCCAGTCTGGGACTTGCCGCTGGCGTATTCAGCAATCTGATCTACGCCGTGATCGTGGCTATGTCCCTGTTAACCTCGGTGGTGACCCCGCCCGCGCTTGCCTGGTTGCTGCGCTATGCCGAGGATCCGACAACCGAGGATCCTGCGCTGGCTGTAGCAGCACAGCCGACCACTGACAAGCCATCAGCCCCGGATCACGGGGCAAGCAGAGAGAATTGAGCTGATTTCAAGTAACGTGGTCTGCATATCTCAGGCATATCCATAACGGCGCACCAACCAAGATTTTGCGCCCTGCACTAGAGCCAGGTAAGCCACTAGGATACCGGTCATGTACAGCCACCATAGATTCGGTAGGGGAGTAAATCCGAACCAGCCGGCAAGCGGTGTGAACGGCAACACGATACCCACTACAGCGAACAGGAGCGTAGAGAGCCTTAAGGGGAGACTCGCTGTACTGTGCAGAAAGGGGATGCGTCCAGTGCGGATAATATGTACCACCAGAATCTGCGACAGCAACGACTCGACAAACCAGCCGGTCTGGAAACTGGCCGGCGAGTGCGTAAAGCCCAGACCCCACCACATTACCCCAAAAACCAGATAATCAAACATCGAGCTAATCGGCCCGAATAGAAACATGTAACGCACCACCGAATGCAAATCCCAACCACGGGGATGGGCAACGTATTCCGCATCCACCTCATCAGTTGCCAGGGTGGTCATGGACAGGTCGTACATGAGATTGTTGAGCAGAAGTTGCACCGGAGCCATCGGTAGAAATGGCAGCAACACGCTGGCACCCAGAATACTAAAGACATTACCGAAGTTCGAACTGGCCGTGATCTTGATGTACTTGAGAATGTTACCAAAAACCTTACGCCCTTCCAAAACTCCCTCCTCGAGCACCGTCAGACTTTTTTCCAGCAGAATGATATCCGCCGATTCCTTGGCAATATCCACTGCGGTATCAACCGAAATACCCACGTCCGCAGCACGCAGCGCCGGACCATCGTTGATGCCATCACCCAGAAACCCAACCACATGTCCCTGAGCACGCAGAACCTCGATGACACGGACCTTCTGCTGTGGATTTAATCGGGCGAACAGCTGCGTTTCAGAAACAGCCTGGTCGAGCGCCGACACATCCATTACAGCCAGTTCCGGGCCGGTCAGTACCCGCTGCAAATCGATACCGACCTGACTACAGACCTGACGGGCAATAACATCGTTATCGCCAGTAAGAATCTTCACCTCCACCCCATGACGATGCAGAGCCCGGATCGCCTCGGCAGCGCTGGCCTTGGGCGGGTCGAGAAAAGCCATGAAGCCAACCAGGTCCAATCCACTCTCGTCCTGGCGCGAATAGCTCGCGCGTTGCTGATGAAGCTCACGGACCCCAACAGCAATCACCCGAAAACCCTGCCCGTTCAATGCGTACGCCACCTCACGTGCTGCCGCCATACGTTCGGCATCGAGGGGCATGGCCCCCTCTGGCAATACTACCCGTTCACAGATCTGTAGCATCTCAGCAACCGCACCCTTACTGACCAGTAGATGCCGTCCTTCACGATCACGGACCACCACAGACATGCGCCGACGGTCAAAATCAAAAGGCATCTCATCAACCAGGGCATAGTCGGCAACCAGCCGCAACCGTTCATCCGCTTCGACCCGTTCAAGGACGGCCAGATCAAGCAGATTTTTTAGTCCGGTCTGGTAATGGCTGTTCAGAAAAGCCCGCTGCAGCACCTGGATATCTTCCCGACCCCGGGCATCGACATGGCGCTCAAGAATGACATGATCCTGAGTCAGGGTGCCGGTCTTGTCGGTACACAGCACATCGATCGCACCAAAGTTCTGGATAGCAGGGAGCCGCTTGACGATCACCTGGATACGGGCCATCACTAGAGCGCCCTTGGCCAGATTCACAGTAACGATCATCGGCAACATTTCCGGGGTGAGGCCCACCGCCACCGCTGTGGCGAACATGAACGCCTCCATCCAGTCGTGCTTGAGCACGCCATTGAGAACGAAGACTAAAGGCACCATAACCACCATGAAGCGCAACATCAGGCCAACAAATCGACGCAATCCGCTATCAAAACTGGTCGCTGCACGCGGGGTACTCATGGAGCTGGCCAAAGTACCGAATGCCGTAGACGAGCCGGTCGCGACCACCACGGCTAACCCGGTTCCACTAACCACGTTGGTACCCATGAAGCACAAATTACTGGCAGACAGGATGTCGCGTTCCAACCTGTCGTCGATAACAAACTTCTCCACCGGTATGGATTCCCCGGTAAAGCTGGACTGGTTGATGAACAGATCCTTGGCCGCTATCAAGCGCACGTCGGCGGGTAACATATCCCCGGCGGAGATATGGATTACATCACCGGGAACGATCTCTTCGATGGGAATTTCGGCCCGGCCTCCGGGCATATCCCGCCGCCGCACTGTGGCGGTGTTACTGACCATGTCACGCAACGATTCCACGGCCCGGTCAGAACGACGCTCCTGAACATGAGCCAGCAGCACCGAGATTGCCACCATGGCAGTCATAATGCCCGCCCCCACGGCATCATCGACAAAGATCGATACCACCGCCAGCAACAGCAGCAACAAATTCAGTGGATTGGCTACCCGCTTGGTAATGACCCAGAACAGTGCCGGCTGCTGATCGCGGCCGATTACATTGGGGCCGACTTCTTCCAGACGTGCAGCCACTTGCTCACTATCGAGTCCCACATAATCGCTGTTCAAACGCTGTAACAAGGCCGCGGGGGTAAGACTGGAAAATTCACTCAGAGCCCGGTGATTGTGTGCTTGACGCTGCAGTTGTGCGCCGGGATGACGACCGCCTCCACGAACATTGAGCAGGGCGAATAGTGAAAAAATACGCGCCATCGCATGCTCCCTGGGCGGCAAGCCGGCCCATTGAAGGAGTCACAGTGGCCGGGGGCCTCCGCACTCCGCCGAAGAAAGATTCCCTGCACGGGAATCCGGCGAAGCGGGTCTCATGCGCGCAAGGTCAGGACGAACCAGATAACCGTGATCGACTAGGGTCCATCAGTTGGAGCCTCAATCATGAAGTGCGCAAAGTGTATCGGCGAAGCTTGTCTCAGGGCAATGACTGCTTCTGGATATGTCGCAGACGTACCAGCAGGGTTTGGAGAAAAGATTCCGGCAAGTTGGCCCGAATCGGTAAGACCCACCAGTTGGGGCGTGCAAAAGGCCTACATTTGACCGCATCCTTGGCGGTCATCAGCACGGGCTTCTGCCCATCATCAAAACGGAAATCATCAGCTGCAAAAGCATGATGATCGGGGAAGGAATGCTCGATCGGTTGCCAACCCAGGGCGCGTAAACTATCGAAGAATCGCTGGGGGTAACCGATGCCGGCCACAGCATGCACGGCAGTTCCAGGCTCCAGTTGCTGCCTCCCCCCAACCGTATCAACCAGTGGGTACGGTGTCTCGGCACGTAGGCTCATCGACACTTCGTCGACGGGGCAATGGCCACCGTTACAAATTCGGAAATTCACACTATGTAGACGTGAAAGCGGCTCGCGCAATGGGCCTGCTGGAAGCAACAGCGCATTGCCGAAGCGGCGTATCCCATCGATAACACATAATTCCAGATCGCGGCCCAGTGCGTAATGCTGCAGGCCATCATCGGCAAGGATCAGATCCACACCCTGTCCCAACAGCAACCGTGCTGCCGCGACGCGCCCGGTACCGATGGCCACCGGTACCCCGCTGCATTGGCGAATCAGATACGGCTCATCACCAACCTGACTGGGTGAGTGTTCATCGTCCAGTAAAATCGGGCCGCACAACGTACCCCCATAGCCACGGCTTACTACCCCGGGATGAAAGCCGACTCCGCGTAAATATTCGACCAAGGCAATAGTCAACGGAGTCTTACCGCTGCCACCCGCCGTAAGGTTGCCGATCACAATAACCGGTACGGGTAGTTGCTGGCAGCGTAGCCAGCCGATTCGATACATGCCCCGGCGTAAGGCCACCAGGGCTCCATACACAAAAGCCAGCAGGCGCGAATACCAAGGTGGCGGAATGGACTCGTACCAGTACCGAGGTGGGGGTAATGGGCAAGGCTTCACTCAATGTCAGCCTCTTGAAACTGCATCCGGTGCAACATCGCATAGGTTCCATCACGGGCGAGAAGCTGGGTGTGATTACCTTGCTCGATAACCCGTCCACCATCCAACACAATAATGTGATCGGCATTCTCGATCGTGGACAGACGGTGCGCAATCAGCATGGTGGTACGGTTACGCATCAAACGCATCAACGCTTCCTGAATCACTCGTTCGGATTCAGTGTCCAGGGCACTGGTCGCCTCATCAAGAATCAGGATGGGGGCATTCTTCAACAGTGCGCGGGCAATAGCGATGCGCTGGCGCTCCCCACCGGAGAGCAATGCCCCGGAAGATCCGACCCGGCTTTCCAGGCCCTGTGGCAGCCTACTGATAAAAACCATCGCATTAGCGGCTTCCGCGGCCGCCTCGATGGCCGCCTTGGAAACACTACCGAGCTCACCATAGGCAATATTTTCTGCAACTGTTCCGTCAAAAATAACCACGTCTTGCCCGACCCAGGCGATCTGGCGACGTAAATCAGCCAATCGATATTCTGACAAAGGATAACCATCGAGTAGAATTTGCCCTGACTCCGGATCATAAAAACGCGGGATCAGATTGGCAATCGTGGTTTTGCCACTGCCCGAGCGACCGACCAGGGCGGTGACCCGACCCGCGGGGCACACCAAGCTCACATCCCGCAAGACCGGCTCTGCATCCGTCTGATAGCGCATGCTCACGCCACGCAACTCGATGCGCCCCGAGACCCGCCCAAGCGTCAGAGTGCCCGTATCCTGCTCCTGGGTACGATCCAACAGGGCAAAGATATCCTGTGCGGCGCTGATTCCCCGTTGCATGATGCTCTGAACATTGGTCAAGCGCTTCAGGGACGGCATCATGCCCCCCATTGCCATCATCAGGCCGGCAAAAGTTCCTGGGGTCATAGAGGCCAGAATCGATGGCCGAGTTGCTGCAAATACAATCCCGGCCAGTGCAACTGCGGCAATGATCTGTACCAACGAGGTGGAGGCGGCGTTGGTCGACTGGACCTTCACGTTCAGCACCCGGTTGTGGTTGGCAACGTCCTCAAGACGTTGGCTCTCGTAGGCCTGCGCACCGTAAATGCGAATTTCCCGGTACGCTGATACCGCCTCACCCACCACCCCGGTCAACGATCCCATCGAACTTTGGATACGGTGAGTGATACTGCGATAACGCCGGCTGACGATATAAACCACGATGGCAATGGCCGGCACCATGCCGAACAGGACCAGCGTCATGCGCCAACTATAATAAAACATAACCACAGACATCCCGATTACCGTCAGGCTATCGATGATGCTAACCCGCACCGCTTCAGTGGTGGCATGCGCGACCTGTTCAGCGGTATAAGTGATTCGGGCGATCTGGTGACCCGATGCCTCGGTAACAAAAAAGTCCGCCGGTAGTTTCAGATAGTGCCTGAACACATCCATGCGCAAGGCCTGCACCACCCCACGGCCGATATAGGCCATGCCGTAATTAGTGACAAACGTGGCCATCGAACGCAGAGAAAAGATTGCCAGAATTACGATCGGTAACCAGAAGATCATCTCCGGATTGTGCTTGGTAAACAGACCATCGAGCATCGGCTTGATCAGGCCGGCAAAGGTTGCCAGTGCCGCTGCATCCACGGCCATGGCCAGCACCACGGGAAAGGCGAGAAACCGGTAAGGCTTGAGATAGGAGAGCAGACGACGGTAGGCCCGCCAAGCGGCTTCTTCAGAGTTCGTAGCACTCATTGTCTATCTCCCTGACTAGAGGTGGTAGCCAAGGCGAGATGAGTGAAACCGAGTCGGCCCAAAGCATCCATGGCCGTTACCACCGCCTGATTGGGGGTTTTTGCATCGGCACGCAGAATCACATTACGTTTGCGATTATCACCAACCGCCTGCAGGATTGCCTGTTGTAAAGCAACTTCTCCCTCCCCCGCGATAGCCTGATTGGCGATGTAGTAACGACCGCTCCGGTCAATCACGATAACCAAGGCATCCGGATTCTGTTGCGTTGTCGACTGGCTGGCTTCGGGAAGACTCACCTTCAGACGCGAATGCTGCACGAAAGTCGTTGTCAACACAAAGAACATCAGTAAGGTCAGTAGTACATCGATCAATGAAATCACATTGATCTCGAAATCGGTTTCATGGCGGCGGGCGGCTATACGCACAACTTTAGACTCAAGGCTTGGCTGGCATTATTGGAGACCCCTGGGGGGGGACCGCAGCCAAGCTATCCAGCAACAGCGTAGCCTGTTTTTCCATTTCTATCGTATAGCCCTCAACCCGGCTACGAAAATATCGGTGTAGAGCATACGCGGGGATAGCCACCACCAGTCCGGTTGCCGTGCAAACCAGGGCTTCACCGATCCCTCCGGCCATTCTCGCCGGATCACCTACACCATGGATCATCACCGCCAAAAACATTTTGATCAGTCCAATCACGGTACCCAACAATCCGAGCAAGGGAGATATCAGGGCAATCGTACCCAAAGTGCTGAGATACAGCTCCATGCGGTGCAGCACGTGACGACCGGTATCCTCGACCCGCTCCTTGATGATCTCACGTGGATGATTCCGAACCAGGACTGCTGCAGCCAGCAGTTCTCCCAGGGGCGAACCCTGAGCCAGCACCCTGATATGAGCAGGATCGATGGTTTTGGACCGGACCCAGACCCGAACTTGCTCACCCAGTCCGGGGGGTAATACCGCACGACGACGCAGGGTCCAGAAACGTTCCAGGATGATAGCCAGGGCGAGTGCCGATGTCAGCAGAATCGGAATCATCGGCCATCCGCCCGCAATCAGTAAGTCCAGCACATGCAGCCTCTCTATCGGGGTGGGCGATGGGCGGCATCATAGCAGTCCGGGCACTCGACTCCGTGCTCCAGCACTAGGTTTACTCCCTCCACCAGGCTCTCAACCGCTTTCGATAGGTCATAACCTCCACGCCCTTTACTGACCCATAGACATGTAGGGCACCACCCGAAGCGGTGTTCCAATAGGGAATGGAAAGCTGCCGATAGCGGGCCAGCACTTGCGGATGTGGATGACCATGACGGCTTCGATAACCCGCCGATATCAATATCTTGCTAGGCAGCGATGCTTGCAAAAATCTCTCGCTCGAGGACGTACGACTACCATGATGAGCCGCCAGCAGCACCAAGGGTGGGCCTCCACCCCGCCAGACTTTGGACAAGTTAGCTTCAACGCGCTTACTGATATCGCCGGGTAGCAGCAGCTGCATATCCCGGTCTTTCACCAGCAGGACACAGGACTTATCATTGTTACGCTCAGGCATGGATCGAGGTGGATGCAAAATCTTGAAATCAACTCCGTCCCAGCGCCAATGCATACCGGCGATACAGGGTTGCAGAGGCAGACCGGTCCGCTGTGGCTCACTACCCAGCAGCTGGGCCCGGGGAAATGCCTCATGCACCCGAATAGCCCCTCCCGCATGATCCATATCGCCGTGGTCAAGCATGAGTCGATCCAGCCGATGCACACCCAGTGCGGACAAGCTGGGCAATACCACACTGGCTCCCAAATCGTAACCGGATGGGTAACGCGGACCGGCATCGTACAAAAGTGTATGACCCGAGGTACGAACCAGCACTGACAAACCTTGACCCACATCGAATATGAAGGTATCGAAGTGACCGGGAGCGGGACCGCGCATTGCCGGTACCAGCAGAGGCAATAGCAGCGGCAGCCCCAACACCCTTCCTGGTACTCCCCGAGGAGCCAGTATCCATAACACCCCGATGCTGGCCAGAACAAACGGCAGCAAACCACTGGTCGGGGCCTGCCAGACGGCAATTGGCCACGCCGCCAGATATTCCAGCAAACGCCATAATCCACCCAGTAACCATGCGGCCAGATGTAAAATCGGAGCCCCAAGCCGCGGTTCCAGCACCGACAACAGCGTGCCAGACAGATCCAATGGCACCACCACCAGACTCATGAACGGCACAGCGATAACATTGGCCAAGGGGCCAACCCGCGAAACCAGCCCGAAAAAAAGTATGCTCAACGGCAACAAGCCCAAGGTCATCACCGACTGAGCGTGACCAAGACCCAGCAGCCAGCCGCGTAGCCCACGCCGTGAACTCAGGGTAAAGACCAACATCGCCACCCCGACAAACGACAACCAGGTTCCCGGGGCAAGCAGGGCCAGTGGGTCGACCCCTACCACAGCTGCAAAGGCCAGTCCCAGAGCATGGCCTTTGCCAACATATCGGCGTCCCCCCAAAGCCCACGCTGCCACCCCAATCATCAGCAAGGCGCGTACCGTTGGCAGACTGAATCCAGCCAATGCCGCGTAACCACCCGCCATCGCCAACACCGCACCGGCTTCTACTCTACGTCGTGGCCAGCGCAGACCAAGACCAGGAAAACACCACCATAGCAAACGCACCAGCAGGGCACCGAAAATACCCACCAAGCCCACATGCAAACCGGAAATAGCCACCAGGTGACTCACCCCGGTGGCCCGCAGTACTCGCCACTGCGCTTGACCAAGGCCACGCTTATCCCCCACCGCCAAGGCCTGCAGCAGTGCCACAACCGGACCCGTAGATTGCAGATCCCGGGCGAT
>QILI01000026.1 GCA_003233305.1 Mizugakiibacter sp. | reverse complement strand
GTCGCCCGTCGCCCGTCGCGCTATGCGCTGACGAGTATTTCTTTTGCCAAACGGTACGGGCTTGCGTCAGCCGGCTTTTTAGCTGATAGCACTCTGTGGCGTTAGCCCGGTACAGGAGCTCTGCATCTGGACTAAAAGAGGAAAACCGTGTTCAGCGTTACGAGGTCGGCGGTGAGCGCTTGGGCCGCGTGGCCCGTAGAGCTTCGACCGAGAAGCTTGCTTCCTGGCCCTGGGGGGTACGCCGGGCCTCACCTTCGCGGGGAGCGTGCCCGTGCAGGGTGATGATTTCCCAGCTTGAACCGATGCGCCCGTCGGTCTGCTGTGGATAGGCCTGCAGCATGCGCTGGTAACGGCTCTTGCCGGTCAGGCCGCGTTGTCGTGACTGGTCGGCATTAGTTGCCCCCAGGCCTTTGAGTTCACGCAACAGCGCGGCTACGTCAGGGTAGGTCATCTGCAGGGCTTCGCTACTCAGTACCGGGTCGCGTAGTCCCGCCATCAGAGCGGCGTCACCGAGATCGTGCATATCGAGAAAGCGGGATACGTGTGGATACCGATCATCGGCGTGGGCCCAGGCCTGGCGCAGTTCCCGGAGGGTATCCGGGCCGAAGCTGGTCAGTAGCAGAAACCCGCCTGGACGCAGCACCCGCAACAGTTCGGCGAACAGGGTTTGTGGTGCTTCCAGCCACTGGATGCATAGATTGGAATACAGCATGTCGAAACTGGCGTCGGCAAAGGGTAGTTGCCCGGCATCGGCGGTCACCCGGGCAAAGCGGCGGCCACGCCAGCCGGCATGGTGACGGGCCTGCTGCAGCATCGGCTGGGCCAGGTCGGCGGCGACAAGTTGGGCTTGCGGATAGCGTTGCAGAAGTTGCAGTGTGCCCAGTCCGGTTCCGGCACCGAGGTCCAGCACGCGGCGTACCGGTTGGTCGAAAAAGTCCAGGTGCTCACGCAGGCGGTTGCCGACTTCACGCTGCAGCGCATCGTGCTGTTCGTAGCGGCTGGCGGCCCGGGAAAAAGCCCGGCGAACCTGGTTGCGGTCAAGCTGGAAAGTATCGTTCACGAGATGAGTCCGCTTAGTTTGTCGATAGCCGTGGCAATGGCTGCGGCGTGGCCGAGAAAGCCGGCGTGGGCAGCGTGGTGGAGTTCGAGGTAACGCCCGCCGGCCAAGGCCGAGGCTTTACGCATCGCAGCGGGTGACACCAGACGGTCACGACGCCCGGCAATCCACAGGTTGGGTACGGTGAGTCGGGACAGGTCGGCACGGCGATCAGTGCAATCGAGCAGGGTCAGCCCTGTCTGCAGGTGGATCGGATCAGGGTCGCCGTACGCATACAAATCGTGCTTGAGGGCGCGCAAATCCCCATGAGCTTGGAGATCACCCAGCACTTCAAGGGCCAGAAAACGCTGGACGGTTGCCCGGTAGTCGCGGGCGAGGTCGGTGGCAAAATGCTCGAACTGCCCACGCGCCATGCCCTGTGGCCAGTCTGCTGCGGCGACAAAACGCGGGGTCGAGGAGAGCATGATCAGTCCCGGCACTTTCTCAGGGTGATGGCTCAGGGCGGCTTCGAGGGCAAACAGGCCGCCCATCGACCAGCCCAGCCACAGCGCGCGTGGCACCCGCTCACATACCACATCGACCACGGCGGCCGGTTCCAGTGGCAGGGTGCTGGTCCGCGAGCGACCATGTCCAGGCAGATCGACGCGATGCACGGTGTAGCGGTCTTGCAGGATTTCGGTCAGGTGGGCGAAGATACCGCCATGCATGGCCCAGCCATGGATCAGCACCAGATGTATTGCCCCGTTACCGCGGGTTTCGATGTAAAGATCTGCCATAGTTCCTTGAAGTCCGGTTTGCAATAGCTCAGTTCTCGCCCATGAGTGGAGCGGTGCTGCGGGCCAGGCCTGCCAGAGCATCGAGCAGTTGTTCGACCTCGGCGTGGTCATGTTGGGCGGACAGGGCCACCCGTAGTCGCGCCTGGCCGGGTGGGACGGTTGGCGGGCGGATCGCCGGTACAAAAAATCCAGCTTCCTGCAGTGCCTGCGACCAAGCTGTCGCGGTGGCGGCCTCACCCACTCGCAGTGGCTGGATCGGGGTAGATGAATCGAGTAGCGCCAGGCCGAGTTGCTGGGCCCCATGCCGGAACTGGGCGATCCGCTGTTGCAAATTTTCACGACGCTCGTTGGCACCACGGGCCAGGCGTACTGCGGCCAGACTTGCCGCGGCCAGGGCCGGGGGCATAGCGGTGGTGTAGATATGGGGACGTGAAAATTGCCCCAGTCCTGCAATCAGATTTGCCGAGCCGGCAACGAAAGCACCGCTAACTCCGAGCGCCTTACCCAGTGTGGCCATAAGGATGGGAACCTGGGTTGCATTTAGTCCTGCTGCGGCGAGACTGCCGGCACCCTGTGGGCCGAGGACGCCGAGACCGTGGGCATCGTCGATCAGCAGGGTAGCCTGCTGCCGGGCACAGAGCTTTGCCAGCTGTAACAGTGGCGCGATATCCCCATCCATGCTGAACACCGCGTCGCTGGCCAACAATGTCGGGGTGTCGGTGGATCGGGTGAGTTGCCGGGCCGCGCCGTCCATATCGAGGTGTGGATAGCGTTTCAGGTGGGCTCCGCTGAGCCGGGCACCATCGAGCAGGCTGGCGTGATTGAGTCGGTCCTGCACACATGATTCGCCACGCTCAAGCAGCGCATCAATGACCCCCAGATTGGCCATGAAACCGGTAGAAAACAGCAGAACTCGCTCGCGGCCGGTCCAGTCGGCCAGTTCTTCCTCCAGCTCGGCATGCGCGGCACGATGGCCGCCGAGCAGATGTGCGGCGGTCGCACCGACGCCCCAATCCTGTGCCGCTTCGATCAGGGCTTGACGTAGATCTGGGTGGGCGGCCAGGCCGAGGTAGTCGTTGCTGGCGAACGAGCACAGGCGTTGACCGTCGAGGATGATGGTCGTCGAATCGATGGCCTCAACAGTGCGCAGGCGGCGCAGCAGGCCGTTGCGGGCGCAATCGGCCTGGCGTTGGGCGAGACGTTCGATAAGGTCGGTACGGGGCATGGGTGAAGAGATGGGGGCATACGGCCAGGAAGGTGCCGGGTGCGGGTTTATGGGCAAGGCTGCCGTCAAGCTGTCACGTCTGTGGGGGCGGGTTGCGACTCAGGGGTGGTCAGATCAACGGGTTTGCTAGCAGCTGCCGGGCCGAACTGCATCGGCTGCAGATCCAGCCGTTGGAACAGGGCTTGATCCTGCGCGACATCCGGGTTGCCGGTGGTCAGCAGCTTCTCACCATAGAAAATGGAATTGGCACCGGCGAAAAAGGCCAGAGCCTGCATTTCGTCATGCATCGATTCGCGGCCGGCCGACAGCCGTACTACCGAAGCCGGCATCAGCAGGCGGGCCACGGCGATGGTGCGGATGAACTCGAACGGGTCCAGCGCTTCGGTGCCCTGCAGTGGAGTACCTTCGACCTGTACCAGATGGTTGATCGGTACCGACTCGGGGTGCTGGGGTAGATTGGCCAGGGTTTGCAGCAGGCCGGCACGTTGCTCACGAGCCTCACCCATGCCGACGATGCCGCCGCAGCAGGTGCGCAGCCCGGCATCGCGCACCTGTTCGAGTGTATCGAGGCGGTCCTGGTAAGTGCGGGTATGGATGATTTCGCTGTAGTACTCCGGTGCGGTGTCGAGGTTGTGATTGTAGAAATCCAGACCGGCTTGTTTCAGCTGCCGCGCCTGTTCACCTTGCAGCATGCCCAGCGTGACACAGGTTTCCAGGCCCAGGGCCTTCACCTCGCGAACCAGCGTCGCCACCTTTTCGACATCACGATCTTTGAGTTCGCGCCATGCCGCACCCATGCAGAAACGGCTGGCACCGGCATCCTTCGCGGCCTGGGCGCGTTCCCGCACGGCCTCGACACTCATCAGTTTTTCAGCCTCGACTCCGGTATCGTAACGGGCCGCCTGCGGGCAGTAGCCACAATCCTCTGGACAACCACCGGTCTTGATCGAGAGCAGGGTGGAGATCTGTACGGCATTGGGATCGTGATGTTGGCGGTGCAAGCTATGGGCACGAAACAACAGATCATTGAACGGCAGAGCGAACAGGGCGAGTACTTCCTCGCGCGTCCAGTCATGGCGCAGGGTCGTCATGGTAAGTTCCCACGGTACAGTGTCGCAAAGTCTGGGAGGGTCAAGCATGTCTGTCAACCGCTTACGCACCATACTGGTTGACGGTTGGCAGCGCCTGGAACGGGTCGTGTTGCCGCCGCGTTGCGTGTTGTGTCAGGCCCCGGGCCACTTTGGTGACCTGTGCGCCGCTTGTGCCCACGAATGGCCACGTAACGACTCGTATTGCGCACGCTGCGCCGTGCCCTTGGCCAAGCCGGCGGCATTGTGCGGTGAATGTTTGCGCCAGGCCCCACCCTGGGATCGGGCCTGGGCCCCATTTCGCTATGCCTGGCCGCTGGATCGATTGGAGACCCGCTTCAAATTTCATGGTGACCTGGCGGCCGGTCGAGTCTTGGCCGAAGCCTGGCTGCGCGAACCCAGCCTGGTTGATTTACCACAACGACTGTTGCCGGTACCACTGCATCGCTCGCGTTTACGCCAGCGTGGCTACAACCAGGCGTTGGAACTGGCGCGTCCGTTGAGCCGGGCACTCGGTATTGATTTGCTGCCACGAGGGCTGCAGCGTCGGCGCGCTACGCCGCCGCAAAGCGAGTTGGATGGCCAGGCTCGACGTGCCAATGTACGCGGAGCGTTTGGTCTGGCGCCGGGACTGGATTTACCGCAGCATGTGGCGGTCGTCGACGATGTAATGACTACCGGGGCGACCTTGGCCGAATGCGCCCGCTTGCTCAAGCGGGCTGGCGTGGGGCGGGTCGAGGTCTGGGCTTTGGCCCGAGCCTCACGCAGTTAAGAGAAGGCGGTCAGCTCTCGCATTGTGACATTTTGGTAGCGAGCGTAATCCGGTTGCAACGTTGCCGAAAATAGTTTCCCCGGACGGCACTTCGTTGCCGCCAGGTTACAGCCTGGTGGCGACGGTTTTCGAGATCCCCTATTTTCTGACTGGGTCTATTGCATCACCAGCGCAATCGCCATGCCGGCCCACAGTAGCAGGCCCACCCAGTTGTTCTGCCGGAATGCGGTCAGGCAAGCTGCGGGCTCGCGCTTACGGGTTGTCCATTGCTGTAGCCCGAACAGGGCACTACTACCCAGCAGTCCCAGCCAGTAGGGCCAGTTGAGCCCGGCGCGGTGCCCGACCAGGGCCATGGTCAGCACAAAGCTGACCATCAGCACCCCCAGAATCATGCGGTCATCCTCACCAAACAGGATGGCGGTCGATTTGGCCCCGGCGCGGATATCATCTTCGCGATCGACCATCGCGTATTCGGTGTCGTAGATGGTGCTCCACAGCACGTTACCCAGAAACAGCAGCCAGGCCAGTGGCGGTAGCTTCTGGCTAACCGCCGCAAAGGCCATCGGAATACTCCAGCCAAAGGTTGCGCCAAGCACGACCTGGGGTAACTGGGTATAGCGTTTACTGAATGGGTATAGCGCAGCCAGGGCCGCACCGACGAAGGCCAGCTTGATGGTCATGGCATTGGTCAGCAGTACCAGGCCGAAGGCCAGCAGCAGCAGTACCGTGAACAGCAGCAAAGCCTCGCGGGGCTGCACCCGGCCGCAGGCAATCGGTCGTCCGGCGGTACGGGCCACCTGGGGGTCGAGATGGCGGTCGGCGTAGTCGTTCATCACGCAACCGGCGGAGCGCATCAGGAACACGCCCACGGTAAAAATTACGAAAATTCCCAATGGTGGAAATCCTCCCGCCGCCAGCCATAGGGCCCACCATGTTGGCCACAGCAACAGCAGCGCGCCGATGGGGCGATCCATGCGGGTCAGTACCAGATAATCGAGTGCTTTCTCACGCAGTTGCGGCGGCAGGTGTGAGGTCAGCCATTCAATCACCCGTACCGATCGACGCGAGGCATCGGCCGGTCGGGGAGGGGGAGTCGGTTTTGGAGCGCGTGCCGTGGCATGGCTGCGGTCGGGCCGGTGGCGGGAAGAATTCGATGGGACCATCCCCAAAGTGTAGCGGTGTGGCGGCCGCTGGGGCAGGGGTTAGCAGGAAAACCCAGCGGGTTTACCTTGACCCAAGTAGTACAGCGTCGGCCTAAGCTATGCCGTGGGCATTCGTAGTTGTTTAATCGTCTCGTAGCCGACAGGCCATCTCGCAGCAACGACCGCACCCTGGATCCCGGGTCGCTACCCCGGATGATAAGACTTGTTGTGGAGCCTGGGATGACAGAATTTTTATCGACTGACCCGGCTCTGCGGTCGCACCTGTTTGTGGACACTCCGTGTCCGGCTTGGAAGCAACAACAAGCTTCCACCCAGCTGTGCTGGCACGTCAAAAGACCCGTCCCATTGGGTGGCCGACATGGGGGTTGATCGGTTCGTTGCCCGAGCATAAACGGAATCCAAGCCCGCTTCAGATCATCTCGGACTCATTTAATATTGGACAAGGTTCACTATTTTTCCGATTCCCGGTGTGTTGTAAAGTTCGATCAACATACCCGCCACGCTTAGCCCTGTTTCGGTAGGTGATGCGCATACTTGGCGGGTTTTTATTGGTTGGAAAATGCGCTATACGAAACCTGCACGTACCTTCAGTGATCAGCTTAGTATTTTGCTCGATCGGGGCCTCATCATTCGAGACGAGGATCGGGTTTTACGGTGGCTCCAAAAGGTCAGACTGCCGGCAGCGATGTACCACACTTCGAGACTCCGGTAACAAGTATGGTACGAAGGATATGGGCTCCATATTCGCTCGTATCCCATCTCATCATGAGTGGTTCTGGAGGATGTAGCCGACGTGCTCATGGCTGAATGCCGGCTGTAGCACGCGCTCATGGCTGGATTGTCGGAGTCAGGGTGGGCCACTACACTTAACAACGTGAAACGCTTCATTGCCAGCTTGTTGGTCTTGAGTTTGGTGCTTGTCGGCGGGCTATCGAGCCCGGCGGCTATGGCCCTGACCAGTCATGCGCCGGTGCCGATGGCCAGCATGTCATCAGCGACGACCACTGTTTGCACAATGTGTGCGAATACCCAACCGTCACATCCACAACATGGCGGTTCGAGTATGGCAAATTGCTCCATGGCTTTGTGTGATGTTGTGGCGGGCGTGCAGGTTTTGGTGTTGCCAAGCTTCATGTCACTGAGTGCCCCACGTTTCCTGTTTCATCCTACCCATCACGGTCGCCCCATCGAGGGACCCGATCCGTACCCCCCGCGTTTTTCCACAGCTGGCTGATCGGCTCGTTCGCGCTTCCTTCGCGAAAATTGTCCACTTACTATTGTTTGCTGAATTCTGCTTGCTCACCCTGGACCAACTGTAAGTTAGGTCAATCATGGGCGTGTCCATAGCAGCCGGGGCTATCCAAACAGGGCAAACTGATCTTACGGACTGAGCCGAGTGCAAACTGCGCAGGCCCGATGGCCTGCATGCCATCAACATTGTGGAGTACAAAACAATGAAAAAGATCCTGAATCGTGTGGTTACAACGCTGTCACTGACCACTGCAATGACCATCTTCGCCGGTTCGGCCGTGGCGGCCCCGGCGATCCCCACCACCCTGTATCGAAGTCCGGGCTGCACCTGTTGTGAACTGTATGCCCAACATCTTGACCAGCGGGGTTTTGCCGTAAAAGTGGTCTCGACCAAGAAGCTTCTGCAGTTCAAACAGGAGCATGGAGTTCCGCAGGATCTGGCTTCGTGCCACACCATGCTGGTCGATGGGTATGTGGTCGAAGGCCATGTTCCGGTCAATATCGTTCAGCGTATGTTACGTGAGCATCCGAAGATTCGTGGTATAGCCTTACCAGGTATGCCTTCAGGTTCTCCAGGTATGGAGAATCCGAAAATGGGTGGTTCTAAAAAGGCCCCATTCGTGGTCTATGTTATTGCCGATGGCCCATCACGCATTTACGCAACACAATGACAAGTTGGTGATCGTGGGTATGCTGTCGGCAACGGGGTTGACCATGCATGGGTCATCTCGACCGAGTGTGGGAAACCAGCTGTTGACAGGTTTTGAGCCCAGTGCAATCAGAGTGTCGGCTTACTTAATCCGATCCTCATCACCCCGGCTGTTGGGTCGGGAGTTCATTCATGCAAGACAGGAGAAAGATCATGACTAGTACAGCGAAAACCATCCTTATCGCGAGTATTTTTGCCGCTTCGATCGCCATGGCCCCAGTGCTGTTAGCCGCTCCCCAAAAAGATCAGGCCAAGCATCCGGCAGCAACGAGTCAGATGGCACAGGGCAAGATGATGCAAGGCAAGAAGGATATGTCAGGGATGATGGGTAAAAAAGGTACGTCGGGAATGATGGGCAAGAAGGGTACGTCGGGAATGATGGGCAAGAAGGGCATGTCGGGGATGATGGGCAAGAAGGGCATGTCGGGGATGCATGGCAAGAAGGGCATGTCAGGAACGATGAATAAGGAGCAGATGATGAAAAAAATGGCCAAGATGCATAAGATGATGCATAAGATGATGAGCGAGTGCCATGACATGGACATGAAGGGGGCCAAGACCAGCCACCATGGCAAGGTGGGGCATTCGAAATAAGTTATAGGGCATAGTGCCTTTCGAGCCGGCCACCGATGAGTGGCCGGCTTATTGGTGTCGTCCCGGACTCCTAGAGTAAGCGGGTTTTGCGGCTGCAGAATCATGCAGCTATCTGGCCCAAAACAAGGAATATAAGCTTGTTCGAAGTCGCCCAGATTGGATTACTGGCAGCATTTCTTGCCGGAGTGATCTCGTTTCTATCCCCTTGTGTCCTGCCGTTGGTACCCGGATACATCTCGTTTGTGGCTGGCCGTTCGGCGGATGAACTTTTGGAGCGGTCGGTGGCCCGTTTGTCCACCATCGGCCTCAGTTTCCTATTTGTCCTGGGGTTTTCCAGCGTTTTCATCGCGATGGGTGCCAGCGCGTCCTGGCTGGGCCAGTTGTTACTAAGCCATCGGGATATCACCAATCTTCTGGGTGGTGGGTTGGTGGTCTTGTTCGGTCTAATGATGACCGGCTTGATACGCTTGCCTTTCTTACAACGCGATTACCGTATCCTGGCCCGCGGTACGGTTGGTAATCCGGCCAGCGCTTTTGTACTCGGGGTAGCGTTTGCCTTTGGCTGGACACCCTGCATTGGTCCGGTGCTGGGCGCAATACTTACGGTCGGTGCGAGTGGCGCTACCAGTAACGCTGTCACCCTGCTTGCGGTGTATTCGGCAGGATTAGCCGTACCTTTTATGTTGACGGCGGTTTTTACCGGGGTGATGGTGCGGCGACTGAGCCGTTTTGCTCGTGCCGGTGCCTGGTTGTACCGGATCTCGGGCATCATCATTGTGATCATGGGGCTGGCTATCATGACCGGATTACTGACCCAGTTTGCCTCCTGGCTGTTGATTGCCTTTCCTGCCCTTGCCCGTATCGGCTAGCAACTGGCTGGGATTGGGGAGTGGCGATACGATACCGACAACGCTGGATCCCATGCTTATTGTGGTGGGGCAGATAGTCGGTATGGTCACAATATACGGACACGGCTGTTACTAGCTCGAAAGTTTCGTCTGCTCCAGAAATAGCGGCCTATACCTTGATTGCCGATGCCAAAGATGTTTCGGCGGCAACTTTTTACCCGCACCATGGATTTATCGCTTCACCTGAAACGTCATTGACGTTGTTTCTACCGCTAACGGTGTTGGCGTTACAAAAATAAGGGAAGCTCTAAAATCCGTTCATGGAACGGGGTACTTACCTGGAAGATCGTTTGTCGCGGAGATAGAGCATGCGCTGAGTACCTTCGCCGCGTTCATCGATCTCGAACAACTGGGTGGCTTCCACCAAGTCTCGCAAGCGTCGGTAGCCGTAGTTGCGAGGGTCAAAATTGGGCGCCTGCTTGGCGATATTGCTACCCACTGGGGCCAGATGGGCCCAGCCCGCATCATCAGCATGGGCCTCTACAGCATTACGCAGTAGGTTGACCAGCCGGGTGTCCTGCTTGAGTTCGGCACGACTGGAGCGCTTGCGGGGCGTCTCATCCTCGGGTTTCTCCAGCAACAGCTCGGTGTAGATGAAGCGGTCACAGGCCGCAACGAATGGCTCGGGAGTCTTTTTCTCACCAAAGCCGTACACGGTCAGGCCCGCCTCACGGATTCGTGCGGCGAGACGGGTGAAGTCGCTGTCACTGGAGACGATGCAAAAGCCGTCGAAGCGTTCCGTATACAGCAAATCCATAGCGTCGATAATCATGGCCGAGTCGGTGGCGTTCTTGCCACGGGTATAGCCGAACTGCTGGATCGGCTGGATTGAATGCGTCAGCAGGGTGTCCTTCCAGCCTTTCAGATGGGTACCGGTCCAGTCGCCGTAAATACGCTTGACGTGAGCGGTGCCAAACTGGGCGATTTCGGCAAGCAGCCCTTCGATAATTGCCGGCTGAGCATTGTCGGCGTCAATCAGTACAGCCAGCTTCTGGGTGGAAAGATCGGTCATGGCAGATTCCCGCACGACGGTATACCGACATGATCGCACAGGCCGCAGTGGATGGGTGCGTGCTATGCCTATTTTGCCATTTCCGCATAGGCGGGAATCCAGTACAGGAAGCCATAACCACGCAGTGAGCATCCATTCTTTCTAGTTGCTATGCAACACTGGGCAGCCGGTTCCTCTGGTTTACCCTGTAAACGATGGCCGATTTCGTTACTGTGGTCTCACACTGGATCCCGGATCTGCGCCTGGCATTTTATCGGAAGGTGGATGAATTGGCTGCTAACATGAGTCTTGCATGAGACTGTTGCGTTCTTCCCTGCAGAACACCGCTGTACCCGCTATCTGGATACTGGTGTTGATGGTTTCGGTGGGGCCATTCGGTGATACCGAATACACGCCCTCGCTGCCACGCATTGCTCATGACCTAGGGGTCAGCTACGGCGCGGTACAGCAGAGCATGACGGTCTATCTGCTGGCCTATGCCATGGTGCAGCTGTTTTATGGTCCCTGGTCGGACCGTATAGGGCGCAAGCCGGTGGCACTGTGGGGGGCGCTGTTGTTCACACTCGGCTCCTATGTCTGCTGGATCAGCAACAGCCTGGGCATGTTGCTGGCGGGGCGGTTTCTACAGGGGCTCGGAGCTTGTGCCGGCGCAGTAATCAGTTCGGCTGCAGTGCGAGACAGTTACCCAAAGGATCAGATCGAGGCTATTTACCTGCGCATCAATGCGGCTTTTGCGGTGGCACCGGCGATTGGGCCGATCGTAGGTTCAATTGTCGACGACAGGTTCGGCTGGCATGTGAACATGTTGATCCTCCTGATCCTGGGTTCTCTGCTGTTGGGGGTGGTGCTCTTGTTTCTTCCCGAGACCCATTGGCCGGATCCTACACAGAGACTATTACCGGGTCGCTTATGGCACACCTATGGCAATCTTTTTCGGCATCGAAGCTACTTGCCAGCCATTCTCATCAATGGGCTGGCTATTGGCATGGTTTACTCGTCTCTGACTGAAGCGCCGGCCCTGGTGACGGATGTGTTGGGGTTGCCCTCGCGGTGGATAGCCGTGGTGGCAGGGGGGGTTCTGCTGGCTTTTGTAAGTGGATCAATGTTGGGAATCCAGTTATTGAAGCGTATTTCAGCAACACGTATTTTGCGGATCGGTCTCGTTTTTATTGTGATGGGGGCTTCGCTGCAAGCTGGCATGGGTTTTTTTGGTTGGGTTAATCTGGCTAGTATGCTGTTGCCGATTATGCTGAGTTTCTCCGGGATTGCGCTGATTGTCCCTAATGCCACCGGTATAGCGATGCGTCCTTTCAGTAGGGTGGCTGGTGCGGCTGCCGCCATGCTGGGCTTCAGTCAAATGGGCATCGCCGCATTGGCCAATGCCGGAGTCAGCCTGTTACCGTTCAGTCCGGTGTATGCGCTGCCGGTCATTTTCATAATACTGGCGGGTCTGGGCTGGGTCGTGTATTGGTTGGAGTTTCAGGGTGGTCAGTTAGACGAGGATGAGAATAAGGAGAGCGATAAGACCATCTCAATGGATCACCCTCGGTAAGTTAGCAGAGCGCATGTGTGTTCACTGCAGCTGGATGGAAACTTGTCGTTCTCATTATCCTGGACGCAAAGCGTCTGCAGCAGGTGTGGTCCGGATGGAGCGTAAGCGTAATCCGGGACGGATCGGTGGTGTAATGCCGACGTCATCCTTGCCCCGGGTCTATCAGGGACGGGCCTGCTAGCATCCACGCTTCATGTCTGGAGAAATCTCATGAGTTGGGTACAAGCGCTGGTTCGTCACAAGAGCGTGGAGCAATTGCAGGCCGATCTGGGTAAACGCGAGGATTTTCGTCGCGTTCTCGGTATCTGGCAACTTACCGCAATTGGTATTGGCGGTATTATCGGAGTGGGTATTTTTGTACTGGCCGGGCAACAGGCGGCCGTCAATGCCGGCCCGGCGGTGGTTATCAGTTTCCTGATTGCCGGTACTGCCAGTGCTGCGGCTGCTCTGTGTTACGCCGAGTTTGCCGGTTTGATCCCGGTGACCGGCAGTGCCTATACCTACGGTTATGCGGTACTGGGCGAGTTTACGGCCTGGATCATAGGCTGGGATCTGATTCTTGAATATGCGCTGATCGTGGGGGTGGTGGCCATCGGCTGGTCGGGGTATGTGCAGGTGTTGCTGCAAGCCATGGGCATCCATATCCCGGCTTGGGCGGCGGGCGCTTACGGTACCGGGCGCGGGCATGTGTTTAATGTGATTGCAGCCCTGGTGTCTTTGGGTATTGCGCTGATGCTCACTGTGCGCATGGAGTGGGGAGCACGCTTCAATACCTTGGTGGTGGCGATCAAGATCGCCGGGGTGGCGCTGGTAATTGTGGCCGGTGGGTTCTATATCAATACCATTAACTGGCATCCTTTTATTCCTCCACGGCAGATTATTGATGGGGTGGGCCACTACGGCTGGCAAGGCGTCGTGGCGGCTTCCAGCGTGGTATTTTTTGCCGTGTTCGGTTACGACACCTTGACCACAGCGGCCGAGGAGGCTCGCAATCCGCAACGCGATCTGCCACGTGCGGTACTGCTTTCATTGGGCATCTCCATGGCCCTGTATCTGACCATTTCCATGGTACTGACCGGGATGGTGCATTACACCACCTTGAATAGTGCCGCCCCGGTGGCGAGTGCTTTTCAGGCGGTTGGTGCGCGCTGGGTGGAAGTGGCCATTTCTGTTGCGGCGGTGGCCGGGATTACCAGCGTGCTGTTTGCCTTCATGCTGGCGGCGGCGCGGATCTGGTTCGCGCTGTCCCGAGACGGGCTGTTGCCAGCCTGGTTCAGTCGGGTCCATCCACGTTGGAAGACGCCGTATCGTCCAACCGTGATCCTCGGGGTGTTCACAGCTCTGATAGCGGGATTGCTGCCGATTGGTGAGGTGGCTGAGATGGTCAATATCGGTACCTTGAGTGCCTTTATCGTGATCTGCGGATCGATAATTGTGTTGCGCTACCGGCAACCGGACTTACCGCGACGCTTCCGTACCCCGTGGGTGCCGTGGATACCGCTGCTCGGCATCGGGTTTTCGCTGTTCCTGATTTATGGCTTGCAAACCATCACTTATTGGCGCTTTGTGATCTGGATGGTCATAGGTTTGCTGATCTATTTTGGCTATGGCATTCGGCATAGCAAGCTGATTCAGACAGATCAAAGCGACTGATACTCAGGGGGCCAGTTCACAACGGTTGCGGCCGAGCTGTTTGGCTCGGGTCAAAGCCCGGTCGGCACGCGCCAGCAGGGGTTCGATACGGATTTCCCTGGGTTGGCGGGTGACTACGCCGATGCTGATACTGAGCTGACTGTCTGGGCTACGGATGGTGCTGACCGCTTGGCGTAGCCGTTCGGCCGTATCCAGGGCAGAGCGGGCATCGATGCCCGGTAGCAGTACGGCAAATTCTTCACCACCGATACGTCCGACCAGATCGAAATCGCGCAGTTTGGTTCGCAGTGCTTTGCCGATCGCCTGCAAGGCTTTGTCACCCGCGGCGTGACCGTGCTGATCGTTGATCCGCTTGAAATGATCGGCGTCCAGATACAGCACCGACAGGGCCACTCGTTGCGCCACACAGCGGCTGAGGATATTTTCTGCCAGCTTGAAAAAACGGCGACGGGTTGCCAGGCCAGTGAGTTCATCCACATAGGCGATCCGCCGCAGTCGTTGTTCCAGGTGGAACTGCTCGCGGATCATGCGGTTGATATAGCGGTAGGTCACGCTGGAAAGAATCACTACGATGAGCAGGTCGCCGATGTATTGGAATCGTTCCCAGCGGTTCAGGGAAGATAATAAAAGCAAGGGTAAGGGGCCGATGACGCAGCTGATCAGCATGGCGAGAATAAAATCGCGGTGGCGCTGCCAGATGGGTACTGAGACGATTGGCACCAGGATATAGACCGGTAGAATCCAGGCGGTACCTTCGCTACGGCCGTAGCCATTCAGAAAAATTCCAATTTCCAGCAGGATTAACGTGCTCAGGCCAAGCATCCCGAACCAACGGGCCTGCCGTTGGGTCAGGGCGATGGCGTTGACGATAACCAGTGCAATGACAGGCAGGATACGCAGCCACAGAGGAACCCGGGAATGCCCTACCCATTCGCCGATAATGACGAATGCCGTATAACTCAGCATCCCGGTAATCAGCAGCGCCCGCACCACCGGGCCTAGGTGCCGTTCGAGATAGCTGGATAGGTCGGGTTGTTCTTCCATGATCATGGAGTGGGGTACGGTTTTCGATACCATGCGCGGATGGGTCTCTCGAGTAGTTCGGAATTTTATACGCAAGGATTAGGCCAATATCTACAAATAATACATATAATTACATTTGATTCTCGACATGAATAATAAAGATAGCTTGGAGCGGGTATTCAGAAAAAGCTTGTCAGCGCGATGATCCTTTCCAAGTTCTAAGGACGCTCCTGGGGCAGCATGCCTCGACAGCACCCCAACGGCCTGCGCATACTGAACAGCTATTATTCCTGATGCGAATTTGCTATCGGTTCCAATATGTCTCCACTGATTTTTATCGTATGGATGCTCAATGTGGTGGTCGATACCGGGGGCCAGCTGGCCTTTAAAGCGGCGGCGGCCCATGGTGACGAAGGCGGTGGAATGGCCCACTGGCGCGCCATGGCACGGCGTCCATGGCTGTGGCTGGGGATTATCTTCTTTTGTGCTGAGTTTATTTTCTGGCTGGTGTTCCTCTCATTGGTGCCCTTGTCGGAGGGCATTCTGCTGGGTTCACTCAATATCGTGGCGGTGCTGGTAGGTGGACGGCTTATCTTCAATGAGCGCCTCAATAGTCGGTGTCTACTGGGTATTTTCCTGATTGCGGCGGGCGTTGCCATAGTGGGGCTGGCATGAACATGCGGCGCTTTTACTTGTTTGGGTTTCTGCTGCTACTTAGTTTTGACACGGTTTCCCAGCTCAGTTTCAAGTTGGCTGCCAACCATGCCATCCCTTTGGTGATAGCTCCATCCTGGCTGTTTCGGGTGGCCACGGCACCGTGGATCTATGGCGCCGTGTTGGGCTATTTGGGTGCTTTCGTGACCTATATGAGCCTGTTGCGGCACGCTCCGGTTGGGGCCGCTTTTGCCGCTTCGCATTTACAAGTGGTAAGCGTGATACTGGTTTCGGCCTGGCTGTTTCACGAACGTTTGAGTCTGGCAGAACTGCTAGGTAGCGCACTGATTGTGGGAGGTATTTTGGTGCTCTCGACGAACAAGTCAGATACCCGACATGCGGATTCTGCCGCTGCCCTGCTAACCGATGATCATCCGGGGTCTTGAGGTTCCACCCACCGCAGGTCTGCCAGCCCACTGGCGGGATGCGCTGCCGCCCTGGAACGCTGACCTGGGGGCCACAGCGGCCACGTATGTTGACGTAGATTTCCCATTGCTACCGGTAGCTTCCGGCACGGCGGGTCTGCTTATTGCCTTGCGCACATTGGCCGATCTGGACGAGCGGCGCAAAGTGGTGATAATTCCAGCCTATACCTGCCCGCAGGTCGCATTGGCGGTGCATCAGGCAGGATTGGAGATTCGGCTATGCGATGTCGTGGCCGGTGGCTTCGATCTTGATACGGAGCAGTTCGAAAAGCTTTGTGACCAGGATATCCTGGCGGTACTGCCGACCCATCTTGCCGGTCGGGTGGCGGATGTGGCCAGGATTCATATGATCGCCAAGGGCTGTGGCGCGTTTATCATTGAGGATGCGGCACAAGCGCTGGGTGCACGTAGCTACGGGCAGAGCGTGGGCTTGGTAGGCGATATCGGTTTGTTTAGCCTGGGGGTTGGTAAGGGTTTGAGCACCTATGCCGGAGGTTTGTTGCTGGCCCGAGACCCCTATTTACGCCGGGCACTGGCCGCTACAGCTCGTACTATGCTGCGATCGCATCCTGGCCGGGAAGCGTGGCGTATCCTGGAATGGCTGGGGTATTTCGCCCTGTATCGCCCGCGGGGTCTGGTCCATGTCTACGGTCGGCCGCTGCGTCGCGCCCTACGGCATGGCGATTTGCTGGGCGCGGTCGGCGATGACCTACCCTCGCGTATCCCGTTACAACATATGGGTCGATTTCGTGCCAGTGTGGGGACGCGGGCCTTTGCGCGATTAGCCGCATTTCATGCCAGTACCGAGATCCAGGCCCAGAACCGTGTAGCCCGCTTGCAGGCTATCGAGGGGGTGCAGGTGTTGCGGGATGCCGCAGGAGGTCGGGGGGTGTGGCCGGTGTTGATGTTGCGTTTGCCTAGCGAGGCAATGCGCGATGCGGTTCTTCGGCAATTGTGGGGTGAACGCCTGGGGGTGACCCGGATGTTCATCCATGCCCTGCCGGATTATCCAGCTTTACGGTCACTGCTTCTTTCCGCACATGTTCCGAACGGGCGGGCGCTGGCGGCCACCACGCTCACCGTGTCCAACAGCCTGTGGCTGGATGAGGCTGGGTTCACCAGAGTGTTGCAAGTGATTGCAAAACAGCTGTCATCTGCTGAGGGTTGTGACGAGAATTAACGGTGGGCTGCCGCTTGTCCGAGACTCGAAGCGGTCAATGGAAGGACGGTTTTGTGGACTTCAGCAGCAGCCCGGTAATGTCTAGCTCACTATGGTGGAACAGCTGCATCATTTATAGGGATCGGCTGATCGAAGCACTATTTCAAGCGGTGTGCCGTTGGGTCTGATTGACTACCGGTTTGCTCGGGGGCTGGTGGGAAGGCAGGAGAAGTTTGCAATTTTGTAAGGTTGCCGCCACAGGTATGGCAATCAAGATTGAATATAGTGACAATAGCTTTTCTGGCACGGATGCTTCCAATCGATTATTCAGGCAACGCATGATTAAACAAGTTGACTATTTCCTCGAAGGTGGTTCGCAGGGTGTCTTGCTTATCCATGGGCTGACCGGTACGCCCACAGAGATGCGGTTTATCGCCAAGGGGCTGCAGAAGCAGGGTTTTACAGTGTATGCGGCGCAGCTGGCCGGGCATTGCGGTAGTGTGGCCGATTTACTGGCAACCGGCTGGCGCGACTGGTCAGACAGTGTGGCCGCAGCGGCGGAAAAACTTTCTGCACGAGTGGACCGGATGTTTGTAGGCGGTCTTTCCATGGGAGCTTTGTTGGCCTTGAATCATGCTATCGAGTATCCGCACGACGTTGCCGGTTTAGCTCTGTATGGTGTGACCTTTCGGCATGACGGCTGGTCGGTACCGGCCATTGGCAGGCTTTCTTTCCTTCTGCCCTGGGTAATTCCGATGGGTATCGGCCGCCACCGGGTATTTATCGAGAGCTATCCTTACGGCCTAAAGGATGAGCGCATGCGCAAGCGAGTGGTCGAGGCGATGTCCGGCGAGGATTCCAGTACCGCAGGATTGCCTGGTCATCCTTGGCCGGCATTGGCCGAATTGTTTCGGTTGTCACGCCGGGTTCGGGCACGTCTGGGGAGGGTTTACGCACCGACTCTGGTAGTCCATGCATGCCAGGACGACATCGCCAGTTTTCGGGGTAACGCCGAAGTGGTACTACAAGGTGTGCATGCGCCGACCGAATTACTGGCCCTCGAAGACAGCTATCACATGGTCACCCTGGATGGAGAGCGGCAGCGGGTCATCGATCGTTCCGTGGGCTTTTTCCAGAGTTTGGCACGGTCTCCCAGACCGGAAGCTGAGGACGAGGGACATTTCGATCTTGATACGCTGGCTGTCGAGTAGGGTCTACTCTCGGTTATGCTAAGCCATTGCGGTCAAGGCATCGGGCCCTGCCCCATCTCAGGAGTTGTCCAATCATGACGCAGAGCGTGGCGGATACTATATTCGACATCATTGCCAAGGAATCTGGTATCGAACGGACCAATATCAGCATGGATTCCACCTTGAAAGACCTGGAAATCCAGTCACTGGATGCTGTCCAGATCCTGTTTGAACTTGAAGACCACTTTAATATCACCATGCCTGATCGTGACCCCGACTTCGATACCGAGTCGGTAAAGGGGCTGGTGGAAACCGTACAAAAACTCCTGGCTCAGCAGCAAGCCGAGCCGTCCGCCGGAGAGTAATTGCGTGCCTCGGGTAGTCGTCACCGGGATGGGTAGCATCAGTCCGCTGGGACTGAATGCCCGCGATACCTGGAAGGCAATGTGCGAAGGGGTTTGCGCCATCGCACCGATCGAATCGATACCTCGCGACACTCTGCGTTTTGGTATCGCCGCTGAAGTGCATGATTTCGACCCGCAGGCGCACTTCGATCCCAAACGGCTGATCTTGCTGGACCGCTTCAGCCAGTTTGCCTTGGTGGCCGCAGCGGAGGCCATTGCCCAATCCGGGCTGGCCCTGGATAGCCCGGAACTCAGTCCCCGCACGGCTTGCGTGATCGGTACCGGCATAGGTGGGGAACTGACTCACGATGAGTCGGCCCGGCGCATGTATGCCGAGGGTAATCCACGTCTGCACCCTTTGACGATTGTCCGCTTGATGGCCAATGCGCCGTCCAGTCAGATCAGCATGGCTTTCGGCGTTCGCGGCCCAGCCTATGCAGTCAGCAGTGCCTGCGCTTCGTCCAATCACGCGATCGCTCAAGCCTTCGATCTGATCCGTAACGGTCGGGCCGATGTGGCGATCAGCGGGGGCAGTGAGGCGTGCATTTCTCTGGGGGGGATGCGGGCCTGGGAAGCCATGCGGGTGTTGGCCGACGACACTTGCCGTCCTTTCAGCAAGCAGCGCCATGGTCTGGTATTGGGTGAGGGTGCGGGAATTTTCGTGCTCGAAGCACTGCCGCATGCCCAGGCCCGTGGGGCAACAATTTTGGCTGAGCTGGCCGGGGTCGGGCAGTCCGCCGATGCCGGAGATATTGTCTATCCTTCGGCAGCAGGAGCCGCCGCTGCTATCCGGGGGGCGCTTGATGATGGCGGGCTGAATGCCGATCAGGTCGATTACATCAATGCGCATGGTACGGGCACTCTGGCCAACGACTGTACCGAGACCCGCGCTATCCATCTGGCGCTGGGCAGCCATGCGCAGCGAGTTGCGGTCAGCTCGACCAAGTCCATGCACGGACATGCCCTGGGTGCGGCCGGTGCTATCGAGTTGATTGCCGTACTGGGAGCCTTGCGCGATGGAGTGGCGCCGCCCACGGTCAATTTCATCGACCCGGATCCGGAATGCGATCTGGACTACGTGCCGAACCTAGCACGCGAGATGCCGGTGCGCGCGGCGCTCAGTCATTCCTTTGCTTTCGGTGGTCTCAACGCGGTGTTGGCCTTACGCCGTTGGCCGAACTGAGCGCTGCAGACGGCCCGGTTTCAATACAGATCGACGGGATCCACATCCAGTGACCAGCGGATGCGGTGCTTTGGAGCCAGAGTCTCCAGAATGGGGACCCAAGCGGCAAGCACTTGGTGCAGTCGCGCCCGACTCTCCGCTTCCAGCAGCAGTTGCCCACGTTGCATGCCACGCAGGCGCGGGATGGGGGCAGGCATCGGTCCAGCCACCTCAATGCCCGGATGGGCGGGCAGAGCCGCATGAGCCGCGTCGAGAAAAGCCTGCAGGCGACTTTCGGTGCCAGCTCGGGCCCGCAATAATGCATGTTGGGTGTAGGGCGGCAGGTGCGTTATGCGGCGCTCCTCCAGCAGCTCGGCTGCCGTAGCCGGGTAGCCGCCCTGCAATAGTCGGGACAGCAGCGGATGATCGGGATGGTGGGTTTGCAGCAGCACCCGCCCCGGATGGTTGGCGCGACCGGAACGGCCCGCAACCTGTACTACCAACTGCGCCATACGTTCCTGGGCGCGAAAATCGATGCTGTAAAGACCTTCGTCGAGGCTACTGATGGCAACCAGGGTCAGGCGTGGAAGATCATGGCCTTTGGCTAACATCTGGGTGCCTATCAGCAATGCCGGGCCCTCTGCCGGAAGACGTATTTCCAGGGCTTGCATGGCCATCCGGCTTGGGGTGCTGGCACGATCCACGCGTAATAGTGGAATGCTCGGGAAGTGCTCGGCCAGGGCAGCCTCCAGCCTTTCGGTACCGTGTCCCTGAGCACGCAGATTGGCCGAGGCGCAGGTCGGACACTGCGCAGGAACAGGCAGTTGGGCGCCACAGTGATGGCATTGCAGATGGTGAGGTTGCTCATGCAGGGTCAAGGGCCGTGAGCACTGTTGGCACTCAGCATGCCAGCCGCACTGACCACACAGAAAAATCGGTGCATAACCTCTGCGGTTGCGAAACACCAGCGCCTGCTCACCGCGGTTGAAGGTTTGCTGCAGGGCTGCAAGTAGCGGGGCACTGATACCATCGCGGGCAAAATAGCGGCGCAGATCGATAATCTCCACCTTGGGTGGGGGACGGGCATTGGCCCGCTTGCGTAGAGCTAACCGCTGATATCGACCGCGTTGCACATTGGCCAGGCTTTCCAGCGAAGGAGTCGCTGAGCCCAGCACGATGGGTACATTCAGTGCCTGAGCCCGAACCAGAGCCAAATCACGGGCGTGGTAGCGAAAACCCTCCTGCTGTTTGTAGGACGTATCGTGCTCTTCATCGACGATGATCAGACCCGCCTTGGGTAGCGGCGCAAATACTGCCGAGCGGGTGCCGAGCAGCACGGTGGCAGCGCCGCTTGCGGCCTGTAGCCAGGCACGGGCGCGAGCACCGTCGGCCAAGCCGGAGTGCAGGATTGGCACGCGGATACCTAGGCGTTGTTCGAAGCGGGCAACGGTTTGGGCGCTGAGGCCGATTTCAGGAACCAGTACCAAAACCTGCCGGCCTTGTCGCAAGACTTCGGCAGCCAGTTGCAGGTAAACCTCGGTCTTGCCGCTGCCGGTTACGCCCTCGAGCAGGAAGCTCTGGAATGTTCCCAGGCTTGCGGCCACCGTGGCCACGGCTTGCTGTTGGGCCGGGTGCAGTGCGGGGCCGGGTTGAGGATGGCGCTGCGGTTCGGGACTCTCCTCAAGGCATCGTTCGAGCAGGCCGGCACCGAGCAGGCGCCGGGCCGCATCACGCCATGCCGGTTGCTGACGATACAGTTGTGCTGCGGGCACGGCCGCTGCCGCCAAGCGTTCGAGTAGAGCCCGGGTATGGCCACGGCGTTGCCCCGTAGCCAGAGCCTTACGTCCGGCCACGCTCAGGCGATAGCTTGCCTGGCCGCGCTGCGGTAGCGGACGGGCTTGGCGCAGGGTCTGGGGCAGGGCGCTCGCCAGTGCTTCACCAGGGGGGGCCAGCCAGTATTGGGCGGCCCAGAGCGTGCTCGACAGCAGTTCGGCATTCAGTATCGGTGCAGAATCAAGAACTCGTTGAATGGATTTCAGCCGTGTCGTTGGCAGCAGGCTGCGGCAGGTTTGTTCAACCACGATGCCGACGCGCTGGCTGTGCCCGAAAGGCACAACCACCCGGGTGCCGGGTGCAGGAACGGTGGTGCCGGGTGCAGCGAGATAATCAAACAGACGGTTCAGGGGTACAGGAAGGGCCACGCGGGCAATGCTGGCCTCGGAATCCCCATCAAGGCTGGTTGTGGCGGTACCTTTTGTAGGACTCGCTGAATTGGTCAAAAGTATGATTTCCAAGGGAAATATGACTTATCCACATCGTCGGTGCATAAGTCTGTGGATGAAGGTGGGTACAGGCCTCCCAAAGGCCGTCATATGGGGCTGTCACCTAATCTGCATAAACTTTAAACAATCTGGAATAGTCCTTGTATATCAATGTATTGGAAATTCTAATCGAAGCCTTGCAGAGTGCTTGGCACAATGGCTGGTGAATGCGAAGCTAGCGCTTGGGCTTGTGTACAACCTGCCCGCGGATAAAGAGTCTCCAGCAAAAAGCCTGCCAATTGCTGCCGATCGGGAGGTAAGCAGGGTGGAGTGGGACATGGCGAATCCAGCAAGCTTAGGACAAAGTGTTGCTGGCCCGGAGCCAGCTTACCGTGGCAGCGGCGAGATTACGGAGGGGAGTATGTTGATAGCCGAGTTCTTCACGGGCCCGCCGATCATCCACACGCATCCGGTGGCAGCTTATGGCAACCCCCTCACGGGTGATTTCAGGCTCGCGATTACGGATGGCGGCACGGCTTTCGGCCAGCCAGGCATGCAAGTACAGCACCCCGCTCGGCAGGCGCCAGCGAGGTGGGGCGACGTTGATGGCCTTGGCAAACTCGACGCACAGCTCCATGAAATCAGCTTCTACCCCACCCAGTACCCAGCAACGGGCTGCAGCCGGGTGCAGTGCAGCACGCAGGTGGGCACTGGCAACTTCACGTACATCGGCAAAGCAGCCGCGGCCCGGTGGGGCTCCAGGCAGACGACCTGCGGCAATCATTCGGGCAAGCCTGGACCAGTTATGCCGGTCGCCCGGACCCAGCAGATGTGCGGGCTGCAGTACCGCAGCCTGGATACGGCCAGCCTGGGCAGCGGCCAATACGCGGGCTTCAGCTTCGGCTTTGGTTTGGGCGTAATGGATGGGTCCGTGCCGCCCAAGTCTGGGCATGGACTCGTTGATCGGCACCTGATCGACCAGGCCATATACGCTGATACTCGAGGTGTAGACCAGCCGAGGGATACCGGCTTGCATGGCGGCATTGAGCAGGGCACTGGTGCCTTCAACATTGATGTGCTGTTGCTGGTGGCGTTCAGCCCGCCATAGCGAGGTGCTGGCAGCGAGGTGGAATACCATGTCCGGCCGGGTAGAAAGAGCCCGGCTAAGCAGGGCGTGATCGGTCAGCTCGCCTTGTAGCGTTTCTATCCCTTGTCCACGCAGCCATGCCGCGCTGTCGGGACTGTGGGCCAGGGCGCTGACCCGTAGGCCATGCGCTTGCAGTTCGGCCACGACGTGACGACCAAGAAATCCCCCTGCGCCGGTAACGAAAGCGTGTTTCATCCCGTTAGACTACGCGTTCCCGAAGTGCTGCATCCATGATGACACGTCCTGATCCCGCGCGCGTACTCGGTGAAGCCGGGGCGATGATCCGTCTGGCTTTACCCTTGATTACCGGCCAGTTGGCAGCGGTAGGCATGAGCACGGTCGATGCACTATTGGCCGGCCACTATTCAGCGCAAGTGCTGGCCGCGGTGGCCATTGGTTCAAGCCTGTGGTCGCTGGCGGTGGTCACCACCATTGGGGTGATGATGGCCTTGCAGCCCACGGTAGCGCAGCTGGTGGGGGCGGGGAAGCGTGATCAGGTGGGACCGTTGTTCCGGCAATCCTGGTGGTTGGCGGCGGTATTAGGAGTGGGGCTTTTGTTGTTTGTGCGCGAAGCTGCACCGCTGCTGATGCGGGGGATCGGTGTCGATCCATCCTTGTGGCCGCAGATTACGGATTTTTTGCATGCGGTGGCCTGGGGAATGCCGGCGCTGGCTTTCTATTTTACCTTGCGAGGGGTTTCGGAAGGTTTGGGACATACCCGGCCCACCATGTATTTTGGTTTCCTCGGCCTCGCTTTGCTGGCCCCGGTTGGTTATGTGTTGATGTTTGGCAAGCTCGGCCTGCCGCCACAAGGTGCCCGGGGCAGCGGTATGGCAACGGCCATAATATTGTGGATCGACCTGCTTGCTTTCGCGGCCTATGCACGTCGGGCCAAGGTCTATCAAGACTTGAATTTGTTTCAGCGTCCGCAGCGGCCCAACTGGGTAAAGCTTGCCGCACTGCTGCGCTTAGGGCTACCCATGGCGGTAAGCTTGATGATGGAAATGGGCCTATTTGTGGCGGCGGCTCTGGCGATCGGCCGGCTTGGTGTCGACCCGGAGGCCAGCCATCAGATTGCCCTCAATGTGGCCTCCTTGACCTTCATGGTGCCCCTGGGCATGTCGATGGCGATTACCGTACGGATCGGTTTTGCCGTGGGCCGTGGTGATGTATCCGCCATACGCTATGCGGGCTTTACCGGTATTGCCCTTACCTTGCTCACCCAAAGCCTGTCCACGGTATTGATGTTGAGTATTCCGCATGGCATTGCCGGCCTGTATACCAACAATACGCGGGTCGTGGCGCTGGCCGCGCAGTTGTTGATACTGGCTGGGATGTTTCAGTTTTCCGATGGTATCCAGGTGGCTTCAGCGGGCGCTTTGCGCGGACTTAAAGATACCCGTGTGCCCATGTTCATCACTATTTTTGCCTATTGGGTGGTGGGTTTTCCACTTGGCCTGTGGTTTGCCTTTGGTCGCGGTCTGGGGGTCAGGGGGATGTGGATGGGACTGATCTCCGGGCTTAGCATGGCAGCACTGCTTTTGTTTACGCGGTTTTACCTGTATGCCCGGCGACCCTTACTGATAGGCCTTCTGGCAGATGACGCCAACAAGCAGCTCGGGTAGGCTTGGCAGCTTCGGTTCGGATCATAAGGTCGACGGTTATGGCAGCAGGAAGTCGCAACGGGTTTCTAGGATTTCTGGGAGCGATCTGGCGGGGTATCAATTTTGTTCGCCAGGCACTTTTGAATATAATTTTTTTCGGCTTGTTACTGTTGCTTATCGGGGTGGCTATGAAAACCTCCCACCCGTCTGCCGAGCTCAAGTCCGGCACCATTCTGGTGTTGCATCCCGAGGGCCGCCTGGTTGAGCAGTACAGCATCAATCCAACCCAGCGGGCCATTGCGGCATTGGCCGGCGAACCGTCGCGGCAGGTGCAACTGCGTGACTTGCTGAGTAGTATCGATGCGGCCGCACATGACCCGCATATCAAGGCTATTCTGCTGGATCCGGGCGACCTGCAGACCGGGGCACTTACTTTCGCAGCACTGCGCCAGGTGGGCCATGCCCTGGATCAATTTCGCAAGACCGGCAAGCAGGTTATCGCCTGGTCACCCAGTTATACCCAGAGCCAGTATTACCTGGCGGTGCATGCCAATCGGGTGCTGATGGACCCACAGGGCAGCGCAATGTTCACCGGCCTGTCCAGTTATCAGCTGTACTTCAAGGATCTGCTCGACAAGCTGGGCGTCAAGGTGCATTTGATCCGGGTGGGCAAGTTCAAATCCTACGCCGAACCGTTCATTCTCAACGGTCCTTCTCCGGCAGCCCAGGAAGAGAACCAATCGTGGATGGGTGATGTCTGGACACAATGGTTGGATTCAGTGGCCAAGGCCCGCAAGCTGGATCCGGCCAAACTCTCCGCTGACATCGTGCAATTGCCACAGCAGGTGGCTGCGGCTAACGGCGATCTGGCCAAGATGCTACTTAACGAACATCTACTCGATGGTTTGCTGACGCGTTCCCAGCTGATCGCCCAGTTGCAGAAGCTGGGCGTAACGGATCAACGGGGGCATGGCTTTCGGGCCATCGGGTTTCGCAGTTATCTGGCTACAGTGAAACGGGCTCAGCGTCTGCACAGTAGCCAGGAATCGGAAGTTGCGATCATTGTTGCCGAGGGTGAGATTGTTTCGGGGCCACAGAAACCTGGCACCATCGGAGGTATGGCAACGGCCCGTCTGATTCGCAAGGCCCGTGAAGACCGGCGGGTGAAAGCGATCGTGTTACGGGTGAACTCACCCGGTGGCTCGGTATTTCCGGCCGAGCTGATTCGTCGTGAAGTGCAACTGACCCGTAGCGCCGGTAAACCGGTGGTGGTTTCCATGGGCAATGTCGCGGCCAGTGGGGGCTACTGGATTTCGATGGATGCCAATCAGATTGTTGCCGAACCCAATACGATTACCGGCTCGATTGGCATCTTCGGCCTGTTTTTCAACGTACCGAATATGCTTGCCAAGATTGGCGTGCACTCCGGAGGCCTGGGTACGACGCCCTGGGCCGGGGCCATGGATCAGACCCGACCGATGAATCCGAAATTTTCAGCAGCCATTCAACTGGTCATCAACAAGGGTTATCGGAATTTTGTCGGGGGAGTGGCCAAAGCCCGCCATAAGAGCTTTGCGC
Organism: Mizugakiibacter sp.; assembly: GCA_003233305.1. GTDB lineage: Bacteria > Pseudomonadota > Gammaproteobacteria > Xanthomonadales > Rhodanobacteraceae > Metallibacterium. Next base: position 8,011 of record QILI01000026.1, on the reverse strand, counting down.
AGATTGATGCCATCGCTCAGGGCCATGTCTGGACCGGACGACAGGCACTCAAGCTCGGCTTGGTGGACCAACTGGGGGGGATCAATACGGCCATTCGATTGGCCGCTACTGACGCCAAGCTGGGTAAGAAATATCGGGTGGTGTACCGCTCCGAGCCACTTAGCCGTATCCAGCGCTTCATTGTTGGCTTCAGCAAGAATGCCATGGTTGGGTTCGCCGGGGCCTATGGCATCCGTCTGCCATCTTGGATGGCCGATCTGGCGCCTCGGATAAGTAATGATCTGCTGCTCTTGCAACAGGCCCGGCCCGGTCAGGTCAACGCCTTTGCCTATTGCTTCTGTGGACAATAAGCAGCGGATAGTCGGGCGGTGTGTTGGTCATGCATCGCCCGCCTCGCGGCCCGGCGGATACCCCGAGCCTTGCTGAGCCGCCAGCGGCTGCCGTCACCCGGCAGGTCGTGGTCAGTGGGTTTCCTTCTCGATCTGGGCACGCTGTTTTTTGGCGTGCTGGTTGATTAATTTCTGTACGTCCCGAGCCCGTTGCTCGTCTTTGAGAGCGCTGCTCCACGGAACATTGGTCCGCATCGCAGCGGAGGTGCTTTTGGCGTGAGCCGCAGCACCACCTTGAGCGCTGCCCTGGGGGGGCGGAGAGCTCGTACAAGCGGCCAGGGTTAGCAATGCTGAAATCCACAGGCTGTGACGTATCATGGTATTTCTCCCCTCGACATGGAGCACCATCGACCGGTGCTGCAGGCTCGGACAGCAGATTGCACCGTGGCCTTGACTCATGCAAGTGGCAAGAGGTCTCCCTAAGTGCTCGGCCCGCAGGTGCTGGCAATGAACTTCCTGGTCATGATGGAACGCGAGTCGGGCCAGGACCTCCACAACGCCCGGACTGATACGGGTTTGTCTGACCCAAACGGATTTCAGAAAAGTAGCTATGGATGGGGTGTATCAGATCGACAGTCAATAACTTGCTGTTTATCAATCACGGTGTACGCTGCAAAGGCCGGGATTTGTGCCGTAATCTGGCTCTGGGTGTTCTGGACCATCTGCAGATCGTCACAGATTTTCACCACCGAGGCCTCGACCTTCGTGGTCTGCAGGTTGGCCGTGCGATCGATACGATCGGTATCGCCGCTGGCCAGACCGGTAATCACTGCGCCGATAACCTTGCCGGCCATGGTGGCCCCAGCCTTGCCGGTTGCTATGCCTTGATGCTCGATATCCCGAACCTGGTTGTAGTAGCGCCGGGTCAGCACTCGTTGCGGTGCTGTCAGGGACATCGGCGTACCAGCAATGCGTAAATCCCCCGAGGCGGTAATCACTGCCAAGCTCGCATCGCTGCTGTAGATCGACACATAACCATTGTGCACGGTGATTCGATTGGCAATGGCCCCTTCCGTGGAATACCCGCTAACACAGGCACCGAGACTGGCGGCGAGCAGAGCGAGAAAAACGATGCGTAGAGTGAGGTTGCTGCGGTGCATAGAGGATTCTCCAGCTATCCCATATATAGTGTAATAGTGTTGTATAACACCGATATTAGTAGTATGACGTGGATCGGATGTCAAGCACTTAATGGGTGATCTCGGTTCAAGGCCGTAATGCCCGTTTTTTCTTACCGGGTACGGGTGTTGAAGGTACTCATTCGGTATTCCCGCACAGGTGAGAATCCACGGCAGAAGGCCATGGTCACGGAGTGCCTATCCATGGAAGAATTCACCTCATACCCAGGAACCGTTACCGCTTTGCTGGGCGCCACCGCAGTGTCGGGCGGGCGCTACCGTTGAGAGTGCTCATGCCGCAGGCGTTACACTGTGACGAGGAGGTGAACCATGCAAACGATGACATCGCGCTGGCGTCTGGATGGTCAAACTGCACTCATTACCGGTGCCAGCCAGGGTATCGGTCGGGCCACGGCTTACGAGTTGGCGGCGCTGGGTGCCGAAGTGCTGCTGGTGGCCCGTGATCCTGATGTACTTGAACCGACCCGGGAAGAGCTGGCGGAGGCTTGTCCGCATAGTCGGCCCCGCTGTTTCACCGGAGATCTCAGCAATGCCGAAGTACGCTTCGAATTGTTCGATTGGATCACTGACCTGGGGGTATCGCTGTCGTTGTTGGTCAATAACGTCGGTGGCAATGTGTGCAAGCCGACTCTGGATTACGATCACGCTGAAGTACTGGAATTGCTGGAGATGAACCTACTCAGTGCCTTTGAAATCAGCCGTCTGGCCCATCCGCATCTGGCCGCCCATGGCCATGCTGCCATTGTCAACATCGGTTCTGTTTCCGGTCTCACTTACGTCCGTACCGGTTCGCCTTATGGGATGAGCAAAGCGGCCTTGCAGCAGTTGACCCGCAATCTTGCCTGTGAATGGGCTACCGATGGCATCCGCGTCAATGCGGTGGCGCCGTGGTACATCCGCACCCGGCGTACTGGCCCTGATCTGGCCGATGCGGATTATCTGGAGGAAGTGCTTGAGCACACTCCGATGGACCGCATCGGCGAGCCGGAAGAGGTGGCGGCGGCGGTGGCTTTTCTGTGTCTACCGGCGGCCGGCTACATCACCGGCCAGGTTCTCGCGGTAGATGGCGGTTTTCTGGCCCACGGCTTCTGATTTTTGGTTGGCCCGTTTCAGCGAGGCGGATTGCTATGGGTTGCTTGGAGCGCAGACGCCCTACCGGCCGCTTTTTTAGATCAATTAGACACTCAACGGCAGTTGCGTAGTTGCTCGCGCAAAGTGGTGGCACGCTGTTCAAGTTGCTGGCGCCGGGGCGGGTAGGGTTCACGCAGAGTGTTGTCGATTTTTGTCAGCTGCTGATCCAGTCGCTTGCAAAGGGCAGCCCGTGGCATGGGTCGGCAGCGGTCGCGTACCCAGGTGTAATACCCGGCGAGCGGTGAGGCGACATGGGCAGCTCGACCGACTCCCGGTGCAGAAATTCCAGCCCCGCCCGGGCCGTAGACTCGGGACAGCGGCATTTGTGGAATACCGAGCACGCCCAAAGGAGCACGGTAAGCGGGCGGATTAGGGGTGTCACTTACGTAGGTTTTGCCGTTGACAGCACCACGACACCGATACAATTTGGGCAGCGGTGTGGCTGAGGTAGCGGCACCGGGCTGGGCGGTCGTATTTGTGGACGGCTGATGAGCAGGCGGCGCTAATTGCGGAGTAGGCCTGGTGGGTGGCGGTGGTGGAAGCTTTAGCAGGGTTTGCTGGGCATCACCTGGGCAGGGTCGATCCTGAAAAGCCAGGCGACCCTGGGGGCCGGTACAGCGATAGACCGGCCCGGCAGATGCTGGTACGGCAAAGAACAGCAGTGCGAACAGGACCAGACAGCGCAACATGAGGGTAAAAGTCCACAGGCCGTATCGGGACAGGGTGGAATCAGCATACCGCCACCGGGCCGGATGCGTTAGCGTAGGGGTTTTTTCGGAGTTCAGTCATGCAGACGATCATCGTTGACCTGTTCAGTGATACCAAGACCCGGCCTACAGCGGCCATGCGGGCGGCGATGGCTGCGGCCGAGGTGGGCGATGAGCGTGCCGGTGAGGATCCCACCGTGCTGGAGTTGGAAGCGCGTGGCCAGGCCCTGCTGGGCAAAGAAGCGGCGCTGTATCTGCCGTCAGGCACCATGTGCAATGAGATCGCGATGGCGGTGCATTGTCGACCCGGCGAGGCGGTATTGTGTGAAAAAGATGCCCACATCATTGGCTTTGAGGCCGGTGGTGCGGCGGCGTTGGCCGGGGTGATGCTGGAGCCGATTATCGGCCAGCGCGGTATGTTCGATGCCAATACACTGCGTCGCTATCTGCGTGCCGATCATCTGCAGGCGCCGCGGCAACGTCTGCTCGAGGTCGAGCAAACCACCAATCTCGGTGGTGGGGCGGTCTGGTCGCTGGCGCAGCTGGATGAAGTAGCCGAGTTGGCCCACCAGGCTGGACTGGCCACCCATATGGATGGTGCACGGCTGTTCAATGCGGTGGTAGCCAGCGGTGTTGCTGCGGCCGAACAGGCGGCTGGATTCGACTCGGTCTGGGTGGATTTCAGCAAGGGTCTCGGCGCTCCCGGGGGGGCTTTGCTGGCCGGCAGTGGTGATTTCATCCATGAGGCCCGGCGCTGGCAGATCCGCATCGGCGGGGCCATGCGTCAGAGTGGCATCATTGCTGCCGCCTGCCTGCATGCGCTGGATCATCATCTGCACGGCCTGGTTGCCGATCATCGCCGTGCTCGGCAGTTGGCCGAGGGGCTAGCCCGCTTGCCGGGTTTGCGCATTGACCCGGATAGCGTCGCAACCAATCTGATTTATTTCACTATTGATGCGCCACAATGGGATGCTAAGAAACTGGCTGCGGCCACCCTGGAGCACGGGGTGCGCTTGTGCCCGATGGGATCACGGCGGATGCGTGCGGTGACCCATCTGGATGTCGACGACGCCGGCATTGAACGGGCCTTGCAGGTGCTGGGTAAGGTGTTGGCCGGGTAAATAGGGATGCGGCCATCTACGGAGCGTTTTTGCTGTGGGATACTTCTAAAAACCGTAGCGAGCGGTTCGAGTGCAAGGCGCCCCAGAGCGAATCTCTGAGACCTATCCGCTAGATAGGCGAGGAGTGAGTGAGGACGTAACGTAACAATTAAGCCGCATGGCAGGTTTATAGAGGTAGTCGGTGGTTTACTACCCTCAGAAACGTACTTCATAGGGTTCGCAGGCAAAGCCGACGGCCAAGCCTTCGGCACCCACATGGACCATGGCGGTCATACTCATTACGCTTTCGAGTACGCTAACGCCGTGTTCGGCACAGACATCGCAGAGTGACTGATAGCCCGGCAGGGCACGCAGGTCATCAAGCTCACCGCCATAGCTCAGACTCACTACCGGAACCATCAACCCCACTCGGACCCGCTCGATGACGTGTTGGAACAGAGCTTCGGTACCCGCTTCGAAACCGCGGACTTTGCCCACCGGTTGGGTGTCTTTGCGATAGCCACGCACGATGGGTTTAATATCCAGGGCACTGCCCAGGGTAGCGGTCATCCAGCCTACACTGCGGTCACCCCGCTTCTTGGCTCGGGCCCGCAGATAGTAGAGGTCACGCGGTAGGAAATAACCGGTCGAGTTGGCCGCTACCTGTTCAAGGCGCTCGCGGATTTGTCCCGGCGAGGCGTTGCTGCCAATTAGCCGCACCCCCTCCCAGGCACTGGGAACCTGGCCGGCAAACAAAGTCTGAGTGTCAATGACCCGCATCAGGAAGGGGCCGCTGAGTCCTGCTGCGGCACGTACCGCATGGTAATCCTTGAGAATAGCGTAGCTGGCACGCAGGGTGTTTTCGTAGATCAGACTGCGTGAGGCAGTGATGGTAAGGCAGAATACCGCGTCATATCGAGTCACCAGTTCATCGAGGAACAACTGGTGCACCTGATCGGTACTAAACGGTTCGGTATCTGCCGCATGAGCACGATCACCGAGACTTTCATGAAAAAACTTGAGCGTTGCTACCGGGTCGCGGCGATCGACGAATGAATGTTCGTCAATGCGAACAGTGATAGGCAGTATGGTGATGTTGTGTTCGTGGATGAAATCGATAGGCAAATCGCAGGTCGAATCCACAACTATGCCGATGCGCATCGTTCAGCCCCCAGGGAGTCGTTGCGTGCATTGATACCTTAGCATGTCAGAGTTGCTGTGGAACATGCCCAGACCCTTTGTTTTAACGAAGTTCACGAAAGCTGTCGGCAGCAAAAGTATCGACTTGGATAACTTCCTGACGGGCCTCGCGCGCCTGGCCGAGGCGCTCGTATTCGTCTTCGCTGATGACCCCCGCAGAGAGGGCCAGATCGTCGAGCATCGGACCCGGAGCATGAGGCAGTCGACCCTTGCGAACCGCGTCACGCAATTTGGTTTCGATGGGCAGCACTGCCATGGCCCGATCCAAGGCCGCTTCCAGGGTGCCGAGCCCAGGTTCGTGCGGTGGCGGCACGAACACGTCTTCGGTTAACCAGCGCCGGGCATCCCGATCCTCAAGCACAGAGCGGGCCACGCTTTGGGTCAGCGTATCGCGGGGTAGGCGGCGGCGACGTCCCAACGGAAAGATCAGTGCAGTGGCCAGCCAGGCCACTGGACGCACTGGCAGGTTATCGAGCAGGCCACCCAAGGCCTGTTCAACCCGGTACAGCGCCAGCTCGCAGGCATAGCGGCTCAGGTTGCGGTGGCATGCGTCATCCGCTTCATCCTGGGCTCGTTTGATCGTCGCCGATGCCAGATACAGCCAACCTAAGGCATCAGCAAAGCGGCCGGAGAGCATTTCCCGGCGCTTCAGGGTACTGCCCAGGCTGGCCATGGCCAGATCGGAGAGCAGGGAGAAAGCCACCGCGTAGCGGCTGGCTGCTTGCATCGCCCGGTGCCGGGGGCCGCGTGGCGCATACGCCAGTCGTCCGCCACTGAGGGCCAGCAGCGGAGTCCGCACAGCGTTACCGATTACAAAACCTGCATAGCCGAACAAGGCCCGGTCAAAAGCGACGTAGTCCTTGTTGTGGGTTGAGAAAATAAGCTTCTGTACAAAGGGATGACAGCGAATTGCCCCCTGACCATAGATGATCATCGAGCGGGTAAGAATGTTCGCCCCCTCGACCGTGATGGCAATGGGTGCGGCCATCCAGGCATGAGCAAGCACATTGCGCGGGCCACGCTGGATCGCGGCCCCGGCCCGAATGTCCATGGCATCGGCCAGGACTTCGCGCATCAACTCAGTGAGGTAGACCTTGATGATCGAACCCAATACCCCTGGACGTTCGCCGGCGTCCAGGGCGCCACAGGTCAGGGTTTGTGCGGCACGCATCAGGTAGGTCTTGCCGGCAATCCGTGCCAAGGGCTCCTCGATGCCCTCGAAACGGCCGATCGGGGTGTCGAACTGTTCGCGCACCGTGGCATAGGCACCACAGATCCGGGTGGCCATCTCGGCCGCTCCCACACTCAATGCTGGCAGCGAGATCGAGCGCCCTGCGGCGAGTGATTCCATCAACATACGCCAACCTTGGCCGATGCCCTGACGACCGCCAATAATCGCCTCCAATGGTACCCATACCTCGTGGCCCTCAGTGGGACCATTCTGGAACGGCACCCCCATCGGGTCATGGCGCTGGCCGATCTCGACACCTGGGGTTTGGCGAGGAATCAACGCACAGGTGATACCCAGGTCTTCCTGCTGGCCCAACAGTTGGTGAGGATCTTTCATCCGGAAGGCAAGACCGATCAGGGTGGCCACCGGAGCCAGCGTGATGTAGCGCTTGCACCAGTTCAGGCGCAGCCCCAATACCTCCTGACCATCTACATCGCGGGCTTCGACGATGCCTTCCGATTGGGTGGCTGCCGCATCGGAACCGGCCTCCGGCCCGGTCAAGGCAAAACAGGGGATCTCCCGACCCTCGGCCAGGCGTGGCAGGTAATAATTCTTTTGCTCATCAGTACCGTAGTGCAGCAGCAGCTCAGCCGGGCCCAGCGAGTTGGGCACCATCACTGTGACTGCGGCGGTGGCTGAACGGCTGGCAATACGCGTAACCACCCGGGCATGACCAATTTCGGAAAAGCCCAGACCCCCGAATTTACCTGGAATAATCATCCCGAAAAAACGGTGTTCACGCAAAAATGCCCAGACTTCAGGGGATAGATCACGATCCTGCTGGATCTGCCAATCATCAAGCATCTGACAGAGTTGTTCAACCGGGCCACGCAGGAATTCCTGTTCAGAAGGACTCAGCGGCTGGCAGCTAAAGTTCAGCAGGCGTTGCCAGTGTGGCCGGCCCGAGAACAACTCGGCATCCCACCAGACCGTACCGGCTTCCAGCGCCACGCGCTCGGTGTCGCCCAGTCGTGGCAGAATCCGGGCCATAACGGGTAACAGAGTAGCGGCAAAAAGCCTGCGCCGTAGTGGCGGCAGCCCGAACACCAAGGCCAGTGCTGTGCTGAGCAGAACCATAATATACCAAGTCGGGCTGAGCCCAGCGCTGGCTTGC
>QILI01000124.1 GCA_003233305.1 Mizugakiibacter sp. | reverse complement strand
CAAAACCGCGCTCAGCGACTGATCGCGGGGTGCTTCAGCGTTACAGAAGGCCCGGGCAAAGTCCGGGGCCGGCACCACATTGCGGCGCAATGGCTTGGGTAAAGTACGGATCAGGGCGGCGACCTTCTCAGTTAGGAATCCAGGAACCAGCCACTGCAGACGTTGGCCAGGCAGAGTGTTGAGGCGGGCCAGCGGCACCCGCAAGGTAACCCCGTCGGCGGCATCGCCGGGAATGAAACGATAGTCGAGCGGCAGGGTCTGGCCGGCCAGTTCGAGGTGGGATGGATACAAGCCGGCATCAGCACCCGGGGGAAGCTCCAGCACATCGTCCGGGGACCAGCGCAGGGCCGCGCGGGCTTCGCTATCCGCCCGCCGGTACCAGGCGTCAAATCCTGCCCGGGTGGCGATTTCAGCAGGGAGTTTGGCATGAAAAAAGGTGCTGCGATCCACCGCGCTCTTGAGCAGGTCGTCCCGGCGCAGCCGTGCCTGCAGGCGTTCGGCTTCTTCAAGTACCCGTCGGTTAGCGGCGATAAGTGGGCTGCGTGAATCGAGTGCGCATTCGGCGAGTCCCTCGATGAGAAACAGACGATGAGCATCCTCCGGGTCGAAGCGGTGGTAGCTTACCGGCCGGCGCTCGACCAGAATCAGCCCGAACAGGGTGACTTGCTCGAAGGCCATCACTGCGCCGCGTTGGCGCGACCAGTACGGGTCAGCGACCCGGTGCTTGAGCAGATGGGCGGCCTGGCGTTCAATCCAGGTCGGTTCGATACGGGCGTTAAACATCCCGTAGATCCGTCCTCCGAGATCAAGTACCTGGGCCGAAAACAGCCAACCCGGACCCTTGCGGGCCAGTGCCGAGCCGGGAAAGATTTTCCAGTGACGTTCACGCGTACCGCGATATAGCCCCTTTTCATCCCGTTTCGCGACCTGGGTGGGCAGACCGGCCAGCAAGGCCTCGTGCAGGGCCTGGTAGCGGTCGGCCGCCAGCGCTGGGACGGGTTGATCGGGCGTCGCTTCCTGGAGGTGTTCTGCGGTGTGGATGGTCCAACCCGTGGCCTGCACTTGCAGGCGCAACTGGCGATGTAATGCCCGCCATTCGCGCATCCGCAGGAACGACAGATAGTGGCGACGGCACCAGGTTCGCAACTGCGACTGGGTGCTGTCCTCAAGGACGGTGTTAAACACCTCCCATAGTCGCAGGATGCTGACAAAATCCGAGTTGGGGTCGGCTAAACGGGCGTGTGCGGCATCCGCCTTGGCGCGTTCATCAGCAGGCCGTTCGCGTGGATCCTGGATACTCAGAAAGGCGCTGATGACCAGCATTTCTGCTACGCAGTCACCGTCGCGGGCTGCTAGAAGCATGCGGGCCAAGTGTACGTCCACCGGTAACTTTGCCATATCGCGACCGATGCGAGTGAGGCGTTGCTGGGTGTCCACGGCTCCAATCTCGACCAGGCGCTGCCAGCCTTCACGGATCGCGCGGGCTTGGGGTGGGTCGAGAAATGGAAATACTTCCGGCTTGCCCAGGCCCAGACTAAGCATCCGCAGAATCACCCCCGCCAGGGCACTACGCTGAATTTCCGGGTCGCTGTAGTGGGGTCGTACGACAAAGTCGTCCTCGGCATACAGGCGCACGCAGACCCCTGGCCCCAGCCGTCCGCAACGGCCCTTGCGTTGCTCAGCAGCAGCCTGCGAAATCGGTTCGATATCGAGTCGTTCGATTTGCCGGCGGGTACTGTAGCGTTTGACCCGGGCCACCCCGGTGTCGATCACGTAGCGGATGCGCGGTACGGTCAGCGAGGTCTCGGCCACATTGGTGGCCAGCACAATCCGTCGGGCCGGGCCGGGATGGAAAACGCGATCCTGCTCCTTCGCTGATAGCCTGGCATACAGAGGCACGATTTCGGTATGGCGATAGCCCCGCCGTTCCAGTAACAGGTGGGTATCACGAATCTCGCGTTCGCCGGGCAGAAATACCAGCACGTCACCACGAGGATCTGCGGCGCTGATGGCATCCAGAGCATTGGCAATCTGTTCGCTGAGTTGGGCTTCATCCCGTCCTTCAGGGGGCCGCCAGCGAACCTCAACCGGATGGGAGCGACCCTCGACTTCGATCACCGGCGCAGCACTGAAATGTGCGGCGAAACGCGCGGTATCAATAGTGGCCGAGGTGATGATGAGCTTGAGGTCCGGGCGCTGGGGCAGCAGTTTTTGTAGGTAACCCAGCAGGAAGTCGATATTGAGGCTGCGTTCGTGGGCTTCGTCGATGATCAGGGTGTCGTAGGCTGACAGTTCGCGGTCCGACTGGGTTTCGGCGAGCAGAATGCCGTCGGTCATGAACTTGATGCAGGTCTCCGGGCCAAGTTGTTCCTGGAACCTAACCTGATAACCGACCAGCCCGCCGGGTTCGCCACCCAGCTCGGCAGCCACTCGCCGGGCCATGCTGCGGGCGGCAAGCCGGCGTGGTTGGGTGCAGCCGATCAGCCCGGCAGCGCCACGACCGGCAGCAAGACACAGCTTAGGTAACTGGGTGGTTTTGCCAGAGCCGGTGGCTCCGGCCAGCACCAGTACTGGGTGTTGACGAATGGCCTCGATAATGGCTGTGGTGTGTGCTGCGATCGGCAAGTCGGCAGCTACTTCCGGGCAGGGTAGGCTGGCTACACGGGCACTACGGGTGGCCGCAGAGCGGGCAATGGCTGCGCCCAGTTTCACCAGGTTTTCTGGACTGGCCCCATCCACCCTGTGCAGCGATCGTAGACGTCTAGCCAAGCGCCCACGGTCACGGCTGAGCACCCCGTCGAGTGCGCGTTCGAGTTGCTGGATGGATTTCATCGATCAGATATTCGAGATGTCCAGAAGCGGGTTTATTTGGCTTGCGGACTCAGGCAAAGGGTTGCACGCCGATCAATGATCCGTGCAGCCACAAGGCAAAGGCTACCCAGGCGACGATACCCATCAGCAGCGTGGCCATATCCCCGGTCGTTGTACCGGGGGCATGCTGTATCCCGGCGCTCCGGTCGCGACGTCGTGCGACCACAAAATCCACGCTGGCCCAGAGTAAAAAGCTACCGAACAGCACTTCATCGCGCAGTGCCCCGGTGGCCAGTAAATGGCCGATTGCCCACAGCTGCACTCCGACGACCATGGGATGACCGATCCTGGCTTTGATACGGTTGCGGGGTACGTAGGCTGCCACCACAAAAATGAAGGCGACAATGGTGAACAGGGCGGTGAGGTGTGCCGTCCATGAGGGCGGTGACCATACTAGTAGTGGATGCTGACGGGCCTGTTCAAAACCCCGGACGATAAGTGCCAGACCGATGAGCGAAAGCAGTGCGTAAAGGGCTTTCCAGAGTTGCGTGCCAAAACGGGCGATCTGTCGACTACGCCAGTCGTTGACAAAAATACGGGTTGAGTGCACGCCGAGAAAAATAACCAGTCCGGTAATCAGCCAGAACATGTCGACATCTCCATGCCAGGGGAAACGGATAAGTGCTGATCATGCCCGAAGTAGTGGAGTCTGGCATCCATTATCGGGATCAGGCTTAGGCTGCAGAAGCCAAAAGTCGGGAGGTTTGGGGGTTGGGGTGAGCATTGCAAACCCCAATGTGACGAGGAATGACGGGGTGGGCTCATGGCAAGCTATTGAGCGAGACGCAGACCCAGTTCGAACAGCGGTTGGACCAGCAAGACCCTGGCCAGCAGAATGATGAGGATGGCGACAGCTGGGCTGAAATCCAGGCCGGCGAAGCTGGGAAGAACCTTTTGCAAGGGCCGCACGGCCGGAACGGTAAGTTGTTCGATAAACGGGACGATGGGGTTGGAGGAGTCCACTGTGAACAGGCTCATCAGAGCCCAGGCAAAAATAAGTGCCATATACAGCATCAGTATGAAATCGACCAACTCGGCCAGTGAGGCCAGGAGCAGGCCCGAAAAATGCGGCATGAATCCCCGTAGGCTGAACACCAGCAAAAGCTTGAACAGGGCGGCCAGGTAGGCAAGGATGAGGGGCGCCAGATTCACGTGTCGGTAACTGGGGGCGAAGCGGCGTACCGGGTTGAGGATCAGATGGGTGGCGCGGTAGAGAAACTGGCTGATCGGGTTGTAGAAGTTTACCCGTAAGACCTCGGCAAGTAGTCGCAGAATCAGTAACGCCATAACAGCGCCGAACAAAAAGACGATGACAAGCTGCGCGGCGTTGGCAAAATAACTGTTCATGGTGCAGCTTGCATCTCGGCCAATTCGGAAAGTTCGCTACCCCGTTGTGCTGCCGCTCCCAGCGCCGCAGAAACCAGCTCGGCAAAGCCGCCGTGTTGGAAAATTTCCAGCGCTGCAGCCGTGGTCCCACCTGGTGAGGTGACCCGTTCACGCAGAAGTTTAGCGGGATCACCACTTTCAGTGAGCATGCGCCCGGCACCGAGTACCGTCTGGGCTGCCAGCAGGCGTGCTGCATCAAGTGGAAGTCCTTGGGCCACCGCTGCATTTTCCATGGCTTCGGCCAGCAAGAATAGGTAGGCCGGTCCTGAGCCGGACAATGCGGTGACGGTGTCTATCAGAGCTTCGTCTTCGACCCAGACGGTCTTACCGACGGTGGCCATGACCCGTTCTGAGGTCTCGCGTCCGCTCACTGCGGTCTGCGCGTTGGCAAACAGGCCGGTGGCCCCTGCGCCGAGCAGTGCCGGTGTGTTGGGCATAGCCCGAACGATGGACTGTCCGCCATCGAGCCAGCGATCAATCTGCTCGCTGCGAATTCCGGCGGCGATGGAAAGAATCTGCGGATGTTGTCGCTGCGCCAGGGGTGCCAATTCTCGGCAAACACTGCGCAGTATCTGCGGTTTGACCGCAAATACCCATAGTCTGGCTGACTGCACGGCTTCAGGGTTGGCTGCGGAGCACCCCACGCCGTAGTTCTTTCGCAGTGTCTCACGGGCCTCCTGCCGAGGTTCGGCGACGTGAATAGAGGTTGTCGGCGTACCCGCCTTGCAGAGGCCGCCAATAAGGCTCTGGGCCATATTGCCGCCGCCGATGAATGCGATATCGGTCATGGTTGTGTTGGATGTTTTGCTTGGGTGCAGGCCCGCTAGCCTAATGCAGTGGCAAGCTAGGGGGAACCATATCAGTGGCGTGGGCCGAACAGGAGGGTGCCGATCCGCACCTCGGTGGCCCCCTCGGCGATGGCGGCTTCGAAATCATTACTCATACCCATGGACAGGGTATCAACCTGTGGGTATCCATGGCGTAGCTGTTCAAACAGTTTTCGCATGCGCTGGAATGCGGCCTGCCGCAGGGCAGGATTTCCATGTGGTGCGGGAATCGCCATTAAGCCGCGTAGGTGCAGTGCCGGCGCTTTGGTGATGAGCTCGGCGAGGGTATGTATTTGCTCCGGTGCGCAACCCGATTTGCCAGACTCGGTATCGATATTGACTTCAATCAGCACGTTCAGCGGACCGCGCGAGTTAGGCCGAAATCGTGACAGTGGTTCTATGAGTTTGCGACGATCAAGACTTTCCAGCCAGTCAAAATGCTGGGCCACATCGCGGCACTTGTTGGATTGCAAGGGACCGATAAAGTGCCATTGGAGATCTAGATCAGCCAACTCTCGCTGTTTGCTCAGGGCCTCCTGGACATAGTTCTCACCGAAGTGTTGCTGACCCAGCTCGGCCAGTTGGCGTAGGTCAGCGGGGGGCCGGGTCTTGCTAACGGCCAGCAGTTTGACCGGCCCTGAACCCGCCTGCTCGGCGGCTGCCTTGATACGGCTGTGAACCGTGGCCAATGCCATGTGGTCTGGATTCATGATGCGCGGCTCTCGCAGGAGCGTTGCCGCACGCTATACTCGGTTTCCGGGAGCGTTAAGAATCGTTTTTCTGACATTGGGAGTCTGTGCATGGATATTGCCGAACTGCTCGCATTTTCGGTGAAGAATAAGGCCTCGGATCTGCATTTGTCTGCTAGCTTGCCGCCTATGATCCGTGTCGACGGTGATATACGGCGCATCAATGTGCCGGCGCTGGAACATAAACAGGTGCATTCACTAGTCTATGACATCATGTCGGATAAGCAGAGGCATGATTATGAAGAATTCCTTGAGGTTGACTTTTCCTTCGAGATCAGTGGGCTGGCTCGCTTTCGCGTTAATGTATTCAATCAGAATCATGGTGCGGCAGCGGTATTACGAACCATTCCTGCCGAGGTCTGGACGCTTGAAGATCTGGGCGCCCCCAAGATTTTCAAGGAGCTTATCGAGCAGCCTCAGGGATTGATCCTGGTTACCGGTCCCACGGGCTCGGGTAAAACAACCACTCTTGCGGCCATGGTTGATTACGTCAACAAAAACAATTACGGGCACATCCTCACCATCGAGGACCCTATTGAGTTTGTACATACTTCACAAAAGTGTCTGGTCAACCAGCGTGAGGTCCATCGTGATACCCATGGCTTCAACGAAGCTTTGCGTTCGGCGCTCCGTGAAGATCCCGATTATATTCTGGTTGGCGAAATGCGTGATATCGAGACCATCCGGTTGGCGCTGACCGCCGCCGAGACCGGGCATTTGGTGTTCGCCACCCTGCATACGTCCTCGGCTGCCAAAACCATTGATCGAATCATTGATGTGTTTCCGGCGGGGGAAAAGGATATGGTGCGTTCGATGCTCTCCGAATCGTTGCGTGCAGTCATTGCGCAGTCACTGATGAAAAAGGTCGGGGGTGGCCGTATTGCCTCCCACGAAATCATGGTGGGGATCCCGGCAATCCGTAATTTGATCCGTGAGGACAAGGTGGCGCAGATGTATTCGTCGATCCAGACCGGGCAGCAGTATGGTATGCAGACGCTTGATCAATGTTTACAGGACTTGGTTCGCAGGGGGGTGGTTGCCCGCCAGGTGGCTTTACCACTTGCAAAGAACAAGGAAATTTTCAAAGCCTGAGTCTGCTCGATAGACATAATGTGTGTGGGTCGCCTCACCACGACGCGCCAAGATGATGGAGAGTTAAGCCATGAGTACGCCGGATTTCACCTCTTTTCTCAAGTTGATGGCCCACAAGAAGGCGTCAGATCTGTTTATCACGGCGGGTGCTCCGCCATCGATTAAGATCAACGGCCGCATCACTCCCATTACCCAGGTCGCATTGAATGCGGCACAGGCACGTGACTTGGTGTTGAATGTGATGACACCGGCCCAGCGCGAGGAGTTTGAAAAAACCCACGAGTGCCAGTTTGCCATCAGTCTGGCCGGAGTGGGCCGCTTCCGGGTCTCGTGTTTCTACCAGCGCAATTGTGTGGGCATGGTATTGCGGCGCATCGAGACCAAGGTTCCCAGTGTGGATGATCTGAATCTGCCGGCCATCATCAAGCAGTTGGCGATGACCAAGCGCGGCATCATCATGTTTGTGGGGGCCACCGGAACCGGTAAATCCACATCCTTGGCCGCAATGATCGGCTATCGCAACCAGAATTCGACCGGGCACATCATCACCATCGAAGATCCGATTGAATACGTACATAAACATGAGGGCTGCATTATCACTCAGCGCGAACTGGGCATCGATACCGATTCTTGGGAAAACGCCCTGAAGAATACTCTGCGCCAAGCGCCGGATGTGATCATGATTGGTGAGGTTCGTACCCGTGAAACTATGGAGTACGCAATCAATTTTGCTGAAACCGGGCATTTATGTTTGTGTACCTTGCATGCCAACAACGCCAATCAGGCTATGGACCGGATTATTCATTTTTTTGAGATTGACCGGCGCCAGCAGCTATTCATGGACTTGTCGCTGAACCTCAAGGCGGTCATCGCCCAGCAGCTCATCCCCACTCCCGATGGCAAGGCGCGGCGGGTAGTAGTGGAGGTACTACTAGGTACCCCGCTGGTTCAGGACTACATTCGCAAAGGCAATGTGGATAAGCTCAAAGATGTCATGAAAGAGTCCACCAATCTGGGCATGCGCACCTTCGATCAGAGTCTGTTCGAGTTGTATCAGGCTGGGGAGATTACCTACGAGGACGCCTTGCGGCATGCCGACAGTGCCAATGAAGTACGGCTGCGTATCAAGCTTGCTCAAGGTGGCGATGCGACCAGTCTTGCACAGGGGTTGGGCGACGTGGAACTGGTCGATACTGAAGACAAGGTACGTCCGTTTTAAAAGTGCTTGATACAAGCCACGAATCGAAATAACAACACCCGGTTTGGTGCCTTGTGGTTCAAAGCTTCGCTAGCTTCGTGCGTGCCGGCTTATCCATTACCGTGGTTCACGGTATGGGGGCCGGGCAAAGAAACCATCTTGATCAATGCGGTTCGTACCTCACCATATTCTACGGGCTGGTGCGATGGGTTTGTCAGCCTGTTGCTACGAGGTATCTCAGAGTATCCGCGGTTCCGGTTCCAGCCAGATGCCAAAGCGTTGTTGAACACCTTCACGCACTCGCTGGGCTAAGGCCCAGAGTTCGGCTCCACTGGCTTTGCCATGGTTGACGAGGACCAATGCGTGACGGTTAGAAATGCCTGCATCGCCTTCACGTAATCCCTTAAATCCACAAGCATCGATCATCCATGCTGCTGAGATTTTCATACACTCTTCGGCAACCGGCCAGAGTACGATCTGGGGGTGTTCGGCCTGCAGCTCATGCGCTTGCTGGGTGGGCAGCAGGGGGTTTTTGAAGAAGCTGCCGGCATTGCCAATCAGGGTGGGGTCGGGCAGCTTGCGGGTGCGCAGTTGCAATACGGCTTCGGCAATATGGTAGGGGGCGGGCTGCGATACGCCCATGCGTGCCAGTTGGGTGCGTAGTCCGGCATATTCCAGATGCAGGCCGGGTTCGTGCAGCAGATTCAGATTCACCGCCGTTACAATCCAGCGGTCGGGCTGCTGCTTGAAACATGAATCCCGATAGCCGAATTCACAGGCTGCGCCTGACAGCTCGACCGCTTGCTCCGTTTGCCGGTCAAAAGCTTCAACGCTGTGGATGTATTCGGCGACCTCGACCCCATAGGCACCGATATTCTGGATCGGAGCCGCCCCGACGCTGCCGGGGATCAGAATCAGGTTTTCGAGGCCGGGGTAGCCATGGCTGAGTGACCAGCGCACCAGATCGTCCCAGTGTTCGCCGGCGGCGGCATGCAGCTGAGTGGTCTGGTTGTTAGTGTCGCGGACTTCAACGCCTCGCGTAGCAATCTGCACCACCAGACCGGGGTAATCGGTGGTGAACAAGACGTTGCTGCCTTCGCCGAGAACCAGCACGGGAAGCTGCTGCAGGGCCGGGGTAGCAAGCAGCTTCGGAAGAGCCTGGGGATCATGCACTTCTGCAAGCCAGCGGGCGCGGGCGGCAACGCGCAGGGTGTTGCGCGCGTTCAGTGAGACGTTTTCGAGCAGGGTGTAGCCGTCCATCTCGGTGTTTTCAACATGCATGGATGATGCCCTGGGTTGAGCGAATGGCCTCCACGCACTCGCTAATGAGTTGTGGGCCGCGATAGATTAGTCCGGTGTAGCATTGCACCAGCTGTGCGCCGCTTTGTATCTTGAGCGCTGCGTCTACGCCGCTGAGAATGCCGCCGACACCAATCAGTGGCATACCTTCACCCAGGCGTTGATGCATACCTTTGAGCACGGTATCGGCTGCAGCCCGTAGAGGTGTCCCGGACAGCCCACCCGTTTCCTTCGCCAGGGTTTGCCCTGCTAGGCCTTCACGGGAGACGGTGGTGTTGGTGCAGATCAAGCCGTCGAAGTTGGATTCCTGCAGCACTTCGGCCATGCGATCCATGCTGGACGCGTCGAGATCGGGTGCGATCTTCAGTAGTAACGGCTTGCGTTGACCATGCTGGGTTGCCAGTTTCTCACGCGTGTCGCAAAGGTTCTCCAACAGGTGGCGCAGGGCTGTAGCGTGTTGCAGATCGCGCAGGCCCTTGGTGTTTGGTGAGGAAATGTTGACCGTGATGTAGGAAACCAGGGGATAGGTACGCTGCAGGCCCAGTCGATAGTCTTCGACGGCCTGTTGGTTGGGAGTGTCCTTGTTCCTGCCGATATTGACACCAAGCACACCGCGGTAATGGCTGCGCTCGATATTGCGCAGCAGCACATCCAGACCGTCGTTATTGAAACCCATGCGGTTAATCAGTGCCTGGTGTTCGGGCAGCCGGAATAGGCGGGGCCGGGGATTACCGGGTTGGGGGCGTGGGGTCACTGTGCCGATCTCCAGAAACCCAAAACCGAGTGCCCCCAGCGCATCAATATGCGCTCCATTCTTGTCCAGTCCTGCTGCCAGGCCCACCGGATTGGGAAATTCCAGACCCAACAAGCGACTCGGTAAGGCCTTGGGGCGGGAGCCCAACAGCCGGGACAGGCCGGTGATGCGGGCAATCTCCAGGCCCAGCAGGGTAGCGCTATGGGCCCGTTCTGGATCCAGAGCAAATAACAGCGGTCGGAGCAGGCGGTAGATGTTCAAGCGATGGCCCCGACGAACAGGCGCGTGTGGTATTTGAAATCCACCTGTCCCTGCTGGGCGGTAGTGTCAAACAGCTTGCGCAGCGCATTGAGCATTTCCGTAAATTGTGGGTGTTCTGGGCCCGGGACGTAGGAGCAGGAAAGCAGTCGACCCTGCAAGCCCTGGTAGTCGAATTTCTGCTGATGGGGAAAGCAGACCTGGCCACGAAAGCCTGGGCCAAACCAGGCTTGCATAGTGGCATCGTCGGCATAACGCTCGGCAACGCGGGCATAGTCGGTGCCATAGCGGCGTAGCAGTTGCTCGTAGCCATCAAGGAAGGCTGAATCGTTAGAGGCACGGGCGTTCCAGTACACGGCTACCAGACCCTGGGGACGCAGGATTCGGGCGAATTCTCTATGGGTAGCGTGTGGATCAAACCAGTGGAACGCTTCAGCGACCGAGATCAGGTCGATGCTGGCCTCGCCAAGAGCGGTCGCTTCGGCACCCCCAGCGGTGCAGGAAAAGGCACGGTTGGCAGCCAAAGTCCGTTCCATGACGGCCCGCATGCAGGCATTGGGTTCGACTGCCACGACCCGATGGCCGGCATCGAGAAACATCCTTGTGGAGATACCGGTACCGGCTCCGATATCAGCTACTTCCATGGAGGTATCGATACCCTGTTCCAGGCGTAGCCAGGCGAGTAGCTCAGGAGGATATCCGGGGCGAAAGCGTGCATACGCCTCGGCACGGTCATTAAAACGCTGGGTAGGATCGAGTGTGTTCATGGTGGGCAATATGAACGGTCCGCAAAGCCAGGCATCGTGATTGGGATCGGCTAGATTTTATTGCGACGTGCGGCTACGGAGCGATCAGAAAGCATGCGCGAACATACCCATGAAACCGGCCATAATGGCTAATCCACCGAGCAGGAGAAAGCTCAGAAACATGGCACTGAAACCCAGTTGGACGTAGCCAAGCACCAAGCCTGCCACGGCCAGACCATCCCCGGTTAAGGTGCCGGGTGGAGCTCGGCGAATTTCGCTACGAGCCAGGTGACCAAGAATTACCGCCAGAATGGCGCCGATGAATGGCAGGAACGTCCAAGCAAGGATTCCGAGGATCAGGCTGGCAATGGCACTGCCATGGGTAACCGGGATGGAGGTCAACGCAGGAGACGGACTATTCATCTTGGCATTCTCCACGCATGCAAGCGGGTCTGCCGTGCATTAAAGCACGCGCCGCAACAGTTTGCTGACGCGTGCTCGGTAGCTGGCTCAGAAATCGAATTTGATGCCCTGCGCCAAGGGTAGATCATCCGACCCGTTGATGGTATTGGTCTGACGGCGCATATAGGCCTTCCAGGCATCGGAGCCGGATTCCCGACCGCCGCCGGTATCTTTCTCGCCACCGAAGGCCCCACCAATCTCGGCCCCCGAGGTGCCAATGTTGACATTGGCGATGCCACAGTCCGAGCCGGTGGCGGCAAGAAAACGCTCGGCATGCTTTAGATTCTGGGTGAAGATGGCTGAAGACAGGCCTTGCGGAACCCCATTGTGGATAGCGATGGCCTCGTCAAGATCATCAAAAGGCAGCACGTAAAGAATCGGTGCGAAGGTTTCCTGCTGTACGACTTCCGCATCGGCGGCGAGGCCGGTAACCAGGGTCGGGTGTACGTAATGACCGGGGCACTGCAGGCGGCTGCCGCCGGCGACGATGTGCCCACCCGTAGCCTTGACCTTGGCGATAGTCTGTTCATAGCGTTGTACTGCGGCCTCGTCGATCAAGGGGCCGAGCAAGGTGCTGGCATCGGTGGGATCGCCAATATGTTTTTCGATCTGGGTATAGGCATCCTTGAGCTTTTCCACAATCGTGTCATGCAGTGAGCGGTGCACGATCAGCCGACGGGTAGTGGTGCAGCGCTGTCCGGCGGTACCTATGGCCCCGAAGACGATGGCCGGAATGGCCAGCTTCAGCTCGGCGCTCTCATCAAGGATCACGGCATTGTTGCCGCCCAGTTCGAGTAGAGACCGGCCCATGCGCCGGGCTACCCGCTCACCGATACTGCGGCCGACCTGGGTTGAGCCGGTGAAGCTGATCAACGCGACGCGCCGGTCATCGACAAAGTGGCTGGCCAGCTCGGTGCCGGCATCGTTGAACAGGAAGAAAATATCCGGAAAACCATTTTCCTTGAGTGCTTCGTTGCAGATACGCAACGAGGCAATCGCGCTGAAGGGGACTTTGGGAGAAGGTTTCCAGATCGAAATATCTCCACATACCGCAGCGATAAATGCATTCCATGCCCATACCGCTACTGGGAAATTGAAGGCACTAATGATGCCCACCAGCCCCAGCGGATGCCATTGCTCGTACATGCGGTGGCCAGGACGCTCAGAGTGCATGCTGTTGCCATAGAGCATGCGGCTCTGGCCAACGGCAAAATCGGCGATATCGATCATTTCCTGTACTTCACCGTCACCTTCCGGCTTGATCTTGCCCATCTCCAGAGCGACCAGGGAGCCCAACGCATCTTTATGCTGACGCAGCGCTCCGGCGCACAAGCGAATGGCCTCGCCGCGTCTTGGGGCCGGCGTCTCCCGCCAGATCGCCGCCGCAGCTTGGGCCCGCTCGACAATGGTTGCGTACTCTTTGTCGGTACTGGCCTGGACGTGACCAAGTACTGTCCCGTTGGCGGGTGAATACACCTCGATGCGAGTGCCGTCAGTAGCTTGAGACCATTCACCCTGGCCGAGATAGGTACCGGATTCGGTATCGGACAGGCCGAGGGCAGCAAGAATGGGGTGAGTCATGGGGTTTTCTCCCTTGGAAAACAGCGCGAATGCAGCCGGGCATTGTAGCAGGGTGTTTGAGCGTGCCAATGGGTTGTACAGACAGTCTGTATCTCCTGGATACAGATGGTTCTTGCGAAACCAGATACCTGTGTTCCATTTGGCTTGCCGGGTGCAAGCAGCTGAGCGGATGTCGGCAGCCGATGGGGTAGAACATTGCTGGGCAGGTGTTTCCGATACCTTGCTCACACCAGTTCGACGCGGTTCGGGCTCAGGGTTCCGTCTGGCGCTGGTCTGGTTGGGTACCGGCCTGGGCTTGGCGAATGCGTCCTCTGTGGAACCACCCATCCGCAAAGCGGAGACCAAGGCTGCATTTACAATACAGGTGGCTTCAGTCCGCCAGCAGATGCAAGCGGGTGGGCGCTACCAGTATGTCGATCCCACTGAGCGAGCAACAGTCAACACAAAGCCTACCGAAATGTGACCCTGTTCGACCGCTTCGGAAGTGTTGCAAAGATGGACGAGGGTAATCGTGTGCGCCTATACAACGATCAGGAAAAGATCAACGGCATCCTTACCCACAACAATGTGAATCGTGAGGTTTGTCAGCGGGTGGCACCTATTGGTTCGCACATACCTAAGACCTATTGTCGAACCTACGGCCAGATCATGCGTGAACGTCGGGGTACTGTGAAGGCAATGTAGGATCTGGACTCCAAAGGGCGCGTCCAGGATGCACAGCGCCTCAATCATGGTGGGGGCTAGGCTGGCCGGTTGGCATGACATTCCACTCAGATGGAAGTGTTCCATCTCCCCAGCGACAGCCTGGAACTCAACCCGGTATGCCGATTGATACTGTTTAAGTGCTGGACCAATAGGGCCCCGACGCATTTGCCAAGGGGACAAACATGATCGAAGCCAACATTACCTGCCCGCGAATAAGTGAGTGGGGCACTCGCGATCCGGCCGAGTCGTATGCCCTGGGAGCGAGGTCATCTTGCTTGCAATAGAGAGGGCAGCCCAGTTTGCGTATCCACTAAAAAAGGCCAACCTGTTCGGGTTGGCCTTGTAGGTATTGGTGGAGGTGGCGGGAGTCGAACCCGCGTCCGAAGATCCTACGTCCCTGGTCCTACATGCTTGTCCCATCGTTTGATCTCATTCTGCGGCAACACGAAAGGCAGGGCACACCGCAGAACCAGCCTGTTTTATTTGACCACGGTTGACAGGCTGCCACCGTGGCGGTCCTGTGTAAATGACCCTACCTCCGCAGGCACAGGAACCCAGCGGTTTCGGGGCTTAGACCTTAAGCGGCCAGAGCGTAGTTGTCGTTGTTGGCAACTAAAAGTTAGCAGCTGGATTAACGAGGAAAGCTACCCCCTCGGCATGCACCAGGCGATTTCGTGATCCCCGTCGAAGCCAAAACACCCCCGGAGACTTGCTTGGAGTGTTCAGTATATGCGGCTTGGTGCAGGGATCACAAGACTATCTGTAAGAGTAGGTTCAGGAGCGGTGGTGGGAGTGCCGTGAATAAGCTGTCGGGGCTGGCTGGAGAGCTTAGAGCCCCTCATCAGTTCAGTGGATTATGCCGGCGCAACGCGCGTTGTTGCTCACGGTTCCAGTCGCGCTCTTTCAGGGCCGCGCGCTTGTCATGCTGTTGTTTACCACGGGCCAGGCCGATTTCGACCTTGATGCGGTTTTTCTTCCAGTACATTGCCAGGGGTACCAGGGTGTAGCCTTGGCGTTCTACGGCCCCGATGAGGTGGTCAATCTGTTCCCGGTGCAACAGTAGCTTGCGGGTTCGCCGGTCATCGGTCAGGAAGTGGCTCGAAGCGGTAATCAGGGGCTGGATCGAAGCGCCGAATAGGAAAATCTCGCCCCCCTTGACCAAGGCATAGGCCTCGCTGAGGTGGATACGCCCGGCCCGCAGTGATTTGACTTCCCAGCCCTGCAGGGCCAAGCCGGCTTCGATCCGTTCATCGATGTGGTATTCGTGCCGGGCCCGTTTGTTCAGGGCAATAGTGCCACTGGTGGAGCCTTTGGCTTTGTTTTTGGCCATGTCCTGTAAAATCGCTTTAGTTGCTATTCGGATTGATCATGGTGAATCAGATACACCGCAGTGCCATCGTCCCTTTCCGCCCGCAGCAGATGTATGACCTGGTGAATGACGTGGAAGGATATCCGATGCGCTTTGCCTGGTGTGCGGATGCCCGGGTGATGGAGCACGGGGACGATTTCCGGATTGCCCGGCTTGATCTGCGCTTTGCCGGGATGACCCAGCGCTTCACTACGCGCAATGTACTGCATCCATATGAGCGTATCGAGATGCATCTGGTAGATGGCCCACTACAGATGCTGGAAGGTATTTTTTCTTTCAGGCCGCTGGGTGCTGAGGGTTGTCAGATTGAGTTGCAGTTGTCTTTTGAATTCAAGGGCCGTTTATGGGGAAGAGCTTTGCGTATGGGGTTTCAGGGTATTGCTAATCATCTGATGGACGATTTTTGTGCCGAGGCTAAGCGTGCGTATGACTGAAAGTATTCACATCGAAGTCACTTATTCACCAAGGCCAGACAGGGTGCTACGACGTTGCCTGGTCTTGCCCTGGGGAAGTACCGTGGCCGATGCACTTAGTGCCAGCCATCTGCAAGAGGATTTTCCAGGCTGCGTGGATGATCCAGAAAGCCTGGCGGTGTTCTCACGACCTGTTGCAACGGACTGCCAACTGCACGATGGGGATAGGGTAGAAGTCTGCCGTCCTTTGTGTGCCGATCCTAAGGATGCTCGCCGTCGCCGCGCTCGTAGTTAGCTTTGAGATTCAGTTCCAACTTCAGGAATGCGGTTTTTTACTCTTTTGCAAAGATGGGTTGTAGTCGCCTTCATAGGCTTTGCTGGCCTTGAGCATCTGTTTTGCATTTTGCGCGAAATAATTGCCCTCGGTACGAACCAATGCATCGTTCTTGAAGATCACGGTCATGATGTGTTGCACGATCTTGCCACCACGATGCTGGAAAGTGGACACATAATCCCAGCGATTGGTATCAAAGGGACTGGTGACCGATGGGGTGCCCAACAGTGCAATAACCTGAGTTTTGGTCATCCCAGGATGCAACTGCTGAACTTCCTTCTTTTGCAGAAGGTTACCTTGCTGGATATTAGGCTTGTAGACAATGCCGCAGCCACCCAGGGCAAGGCTTAGAACGAACAGGATCGAGAGACGATTGAAGGCATGCATGGAACAGACGTCCGTAAGGCAGACCTGCGATGATACACTGCTTGGCCATCGTCTCGGAGATACCTTTTTGGATTCGGAACGTAAAGAATTGCGCCGTGCCGGCCTCAAGGTCACGCATCCTCGTGTGCAGATTCTCGCCATTCTTGATGCAAGACGGACCCAGCATATGAGCGCGGAGGAAATCTACCGTGTGCTCCTTGAGAGCAGCGAGGAGATTGGTTTGGCGACCGTATATCGCGTGTTGACCCAATTCGAAACGGCCGGGATCGTGTCCAAACATCACTTTGAGAGCGGCCAGGCCGTATTCGAGTTGAACCGGGGCCAGCACCACGATCATATGATTGATGTGGAAACCGGTAAGGTCATTGAGTTTACGAGCGAAGAAATAGAGGCTTTGCAGCAGCGCATTGCCGCTCAGCACGGCTACGATCTTGAGGACCACAGCCTGATTCTGTATGTGCGGCATAAACCATCGGGGACAGTCCACCGCTGAGGGGCGTCACTCTGGAAGAACGAAAAACCGCGGACAGGTGATTCCCTGTACTGCCCGCGGAACCCGGTCCCCCACAACCGAGCGGGAGCTGCCATCGACATCCCAGCGTTTGGCAACCGTGGATCGTCCTAGACCCAGAAACAGCGGCACAAGCCGCTGTCAAGTGTGAGGTAACCAGCCCCCAGCCAGGCCTCACTGGGTCACAACATCCTGTTGCGACACCCCCCCGAACGTGACTGCACGATAAATGGCCAGGCTGGTTGAAACAATTAGAAAAATTCCTATATAAAATCAGAGTAATCTAATTTAGGTAAAAGAGTGTCGTAACCTTATATCTTTTATGAAGCACACTTACTCATCCTCATCACTTAGGGGCTGCTGCAACAATACGTGAATCTGTAAGCCATCGTGATGGTTGCGTAGGTGGATGGTGCCCCCCAGGGCTAGCACCCGGTTACGCATTCCTGTCAGGCCGCGTCCTTGGTCACGGTTATGGCCAGGGGCCAGTCCAATACCGTTATCGACCAGCTTGACCAGGGCTAGGGTTCGGTTTCCATGGCAACCGACTCGCAGGCGAACGTTGAAGATACTGGCCTTGGCATGGCGCACGGCATTGGTGGCGGCCTCCTGGATGATGCGATAGATTGCGATACGCATGTCGTCATCCAGAGTACGCAAGTCACCATAAATATCCAGATGGTAGGTCATTCCGGAACTGCGCACGAGTGCCTGGATGGGTCCTTCTTCCAGTGCCCTAGCCAGGCCAAATTCATTCAATACAGAAGGTTGTAGGGTGTCCAGCAGATGTCGGACGCTGTGCCGCATACGCTGAATAAGTTGATTGATCGAGTGGGCAATATCGATTAGGCCGACCTGTTCCAAGCGAGGTTGTTCAAGTTTGATCTGAATTTGGATGGCGGTGAGATTCTGGCTGAGTTCGTCGTGCAGCTCAGCAGCAATCCAGCGGCGGTCGTATTCTTCCTTGCGCAAATTGCCGCGTGCCGCCCTGGCCAGTCGATGGCTGAGCTGATCCAGGCGTAGGTTGGCTTCTTCCAGAAGTTTATTCTGATGGGCCAGCCTTGCGCTGCTTTGACGGAGTGCATCGGTGGCAGCACCGAGCAGCAAAGCGCCGGTTCCCGCTACAGCCAGAAACAATTGAGCTGCTGCTGGCTGATCAGCACGTATATCCAGACCCCCGGTGCGCAGAGTGATGGCGGCGCTACTGGCCAATAGCGCCAGACTGGCGCCACGCCAACCATGACGAAAAGCAAGATATATGACCGGGATCAGGGTCAGTACGGTTGCATAACGGCCTAATGGTATGCCGTAATTCAACAACAACAGGACGCTGAAGATTACTGGGAGTAGAAAAAAAGTGATATCGAACAGAAGTTGCTTGCCGTCGTGTTCATTGGGGGGGGCACGTAGCAAAAGAACCAGTACCGGGGCGATGAGCAGTATGCCCAAGTAGTCGCCCAACATGATGTTGGCGAGGGCAATGGGTCGATTGGAGATAACGATGCGCGAGATCGGCCCCAGCACCGGTGCATTGACCAAAGTGACCGCTGTCGAAGCAATCAGGGCAGTGAGCAGAAGTTGGCCCAGGCGCTTGGGTGGCCAAAGTCGCAGAGAGAATTTGCTACGGCGCATGATGGCGATAACGCCAGCGACGATCAAAGGTTGCAGTAGCGTTGCCCACAGTACGATAGGAATATCGGGAAGTGGCCTTATCCATAGGTGCATAAGTAATGCAGCAGCCCATTCCGCACCGATAAGCCAGGGCCATAGTTTGCGCGGAGCCAGCAGGAAGGCACCAAAGCGCAATCCCGCAGGTAGAAACCAGTAGGCCTGTGAAATCAAATACAGCCCCATCCAGAGCAATCCATAGGCAAGGCTCAGGGCTGGGGCACGCAGGTGGGTGATCAGTCGGTCACGCATTGTGGAGGATGGTACAGTCCAAAGTGGCATAGTGGGACGCTGCGGTATTTTTCACACAATCTTGTGAACATGGCGAGTTGCGGGGTGAGTAATGGCTCGAATCGTTCTGGTTGAAGATCACGCAATTGTTCGCGAGGGCTTCAAACACCTGATTGAAGCCGAACCGGGTCTGGAAGTCGTTGCCGAATGCGGTGATGCCGACCAGGCCTTGGATATTGTGGTAGACCAACAACCCGACTTGGTGGTGCTTGACCTGTCGTTACCCAATGGAGGGGGACTGCCGTTACTGGAGCACCTGCTGAATCTTCGGCCGCAGCAATACATCGTGATCCTGAGTATGCATGATGCCGATGCCTACGTTGGTGAAGCGATGCGCCGCGGAGCTCGTGGCTATGTGTCTAAAAACGCGGCACCGGAGGAATTGATTGAAGGCTTACGTGCGGTGCTTGATGGGCAGAAATTCCTAAGCTCCGATATTGCTCGGCGGCGGCGGTGTAATTACGATGACCTGTCCAACCCCATGGCCCGGCTTACCTCACGAGAGCACGAAGTGTTTCTGTTGTTGGCACAAGGCTTGGTACCCAAGCAGATTGCTGCCGAACTGGGTATTGGTCAGAAGACCATCTATATCCACCGGGCCAACGTGCTTGGCAAGTTGGGTGCGGGTTCGGAATTCGATCTGTTCCGTCTGGCCAGGGAACGTGGCCTGATACCCGAATGAATGGGGGGTCAGCCGGATTGGGCTCCCTTCAACATCTGTTCGGCATGGGCTCGGGTTTCCCGGGTGATGCGTAGTCCACCCAGCATTCGAGCGAGTTCTTCAATGCGTCCCGTCGTATCGAGCGGTAGGACAGTGGTTGATGTTTGGGTTCCATTGCTTTGCTTGCGTACGTTCAGTTGCGCATGACCTTGGGCTGCCACCTGGGGCAGATGGGTGACACATAACACTTGGCGGGTGGTACCAAGCTGACGCAGTTTGTGCCCCACGACTTCAGCTATCGCGCCGCCGATGCCACTATCGATTTCGTCGAATACCATGCAGGCGACTGGGTCGAGCCCGAGTAAAGCTATTTCCATGGCCAGGCTGATGCGTGCCAGCTCGCCTCCAGAAGCCACCTTGCGCAAGGGCCGTAAGGGTTGTCCTGGATTAACACTGACTTCAAATTCAACTCGTTCACGGCCGCATGGATCGGGTTCTCCACAACTGCTTGCATCGAAGCGCACTGCGAACTGCCCGCCCGTCATGCCCAGTTCGGCCATGGTTACTGTGATGGTTTGACTAAGTTGATGTGCAGCTTGCTTGCGGAATTCTCCCAAGGCCTTAGCGGCGAGATCATATTGCTGTTCCAGTTTGTGGCATTCCTGTTCCAGTTGGGCCAAGTGGGAACCGGCTTTCACTAACATCTCATATTCGTCATGCAGAGACTCGAGTCGTGAGTTCAGTTCAGAAGGATGCAACTGATAGCGGCGTGACAAAGTGTGTAGATGGCTCAGATGGTTATCTGCTTCGGCCAGTGCTGCGGGGTCCAGGTCTTGGGTCTCGGCGTATTGGCGCAAGCTGGCGAGTACTTCATCAAGCTGAATGCCGGCCGTAGTGGCCAGCTCTGCAACCGGGAGGAGGTTGGGATCGAGTTTGCCCAACTGATCCAGCTCGTGGGCAGCCTGGTTCAGCACCTGGCGGGGGCCGGCTTCCGCATCACATTGCATCCGCAATCGGTTTACCCCTTCAAGCAGTTGACCAATATTGGACAACTGCTTATGGCGGGCGTCGAGTTCCGCGTAGGACTCCGGGGTGAGAGCCCAGCGTTGCAGCTCTCCAATCTCATAATCAAGTGATTCCAGACGGCCCTGTCGACCCTGGCTACTACCAAGCTCACGAATTTCCTTGCTTAGCTCCTGCCAATGCTGACTCAATTCACGAACTTGTTTAAGTCGTTGCGGCTGCCGCATATAGGCATCGAGCAGCCGTTGCTGTGGTTCACGAGACAGTAGAGTCTGCTGTTCGTGTTGGCCATGGATCTCCAGCAAGTAGGTACTAATTTCGGCAAGTTGGGTCAAGGATACAGGGTGGCCATTGATCCAGGCTTTCGAGCCCCCTCCTGCAGCCAGTACCCGGCGTAAACGGCAGCAATCGTCGGCATCCAGGGCTTCTGCTGCGAGCCAGTGTTGGGCTTTGGGGGTGTCTTCGAGGCTGAAACTAGCCTGGATTTCCGCCCGGTTAGCCCCAGCTCGAACGTATCCGGCATCGGCACGCATCCCGGAAAGTAGTAGCAGCGCATCGACCAGTAATGATTTTCCAGCACCGGTCTCACCCGTGACTACGGTCAGTCCGGGGCCAATCTCAATGTCGGCTTCGGCCACTACTGCGAAATCGCGGACGTAGAGTTGGGTAAGCATGGAATCAATATGTCGGGGCAGATATGCTGATTCTAACGGCTGTCCAGCACTTGCATAGCCGGGCTGTAACCTTTATCTAAGATAAGGTGAAGATCCACATTTCCATATTGCTTTGCAAAGAGATCCTAAATGCAGAGTCTTTCTGAACAGTTCGATTCCCGTACCCGACACCTGTTGAGGACTCTGATTGCACAATACCTGGATGCTGGAGAGCCGGTCGGATCACGAACCCTGGCGCGGTCTTGTGGACTGCATGTTAGTCCCGCCACCATCCGCAATATCATGGCGGATCTGGAGGATGCCGGCTTGGTCGCATCCCCCCATACTTCAGCCGGGCGTATCCCGACCGGGAAAGGACTGCGATTTTTTGTTGACAGTCTGATTGAGTTGAAGCCCCTTCCACATGAAGATATTGCCCGGTTGCAACGTGAGGTGCCGCGTTCAGGTGGCGGCAGGGATCTGGCTACCAATATGTCCTCACTACTTTCGGCAATGACCCATTTTGTCGGGGTGGTGACGGTACCGCGCGAGGATGGGTTACCGATTCAACATATCGAATTCATGGCCCTACCTGACGAAAGGGTGCTAGTAGTATTGGTGTTCGCCAATCGACAAATCCAGAATCGAGTCCTGCAGATGCACAAGCGGCCCACGTCTGCTGAGTTGGAACAAGCGGCACGGGTGCTCAATATCGAGTTCGCCGGATTGAACCTTAATGAAATTCGCCAACGTATCATGGTGGATCTGCGGGCTGCCGACAGCGCTCTGCGCAGTGCTCTGGGACAGGCAGTGGAGGCCGCGGAAGACGCTTTTTCAGCCTTAGCCAGTGCTGAACCGGATGTTGTAGTAAGCGGGCAGGTCAACCTGCTCGGTTCCGATGGCGTGACAGACATGGAGCGTTTACATGATCTGTTCGCGGCATTTCAGCAGAAGCGTGAATTACTGGACCTACTCGATCGCTGCTCACAGGCGCAGGGTTTGCGCATGTTTATTGGCGAAGAGTCAGGATACGCGGCACTATCCGGGTGCAGTATCGTTACAGCTTCATACGGCGTGGGTGAGCAGCCTTTGGGTAGTATTGGGGTGATTGGACCCACGCGCATGGATTACGATCGGGTGATCCAAGTGGTCCAGACCAGTGCGGATATGCTTAACGAGGCCTTGAATCGCGTCGTTTCGGCCTCATAACCCGCACGGGCGATGTACTTTCTTCTTTACCGAGCCTGCTGGCAGGCTCTATCGACTGCGGATTTTTTTAATGGAAAATCAAACAACTCCTCCTGACGAGTCAGGACAGGAAATGGTCCCTGGTACGGCCGACGAACTGGCTGCCCGTCTGGCTGAAGTCGAGGCGGAACTGGTCGAAGCGCGTGAAACACTGCTGCGTGAACATGCGGAGATCGAAAATCAGCGCAAGCGCTTACACCGTGATCTGGAGCAGGCCCGTCGTTTCGCCAACGAGCGGCTGCTTGCCGACCTGCTTCCGGTTTGCGACAGTCTGCAACGCGGTGTGGCGATGCAGGGTTCGGATGCGGCGGCCTTGCACAAGGGTATGGCACTGACGCTGAGAGAGATGAATAAGATGATGGCCAGCCATGGTCTGGTCGAGATTGATCCCCAAGGCGAGCCGTTCGATGCCGACCGCCATCAAGCCATGAATATGGTGGATGCCCCGGATACCGAGCCGAACACGGTGGTTGGGGTGCTACAGAAGGGCTATATGCTCAATGACCGACTGCTGCGCCCAGCCCTGGTTTCCGTAGCCCGTGAAGCTGACGAAGCTTGAATCAAGACCCGCCAACCCCCATTCAGATTTACAAGGCGGCCTGGCCGCCACCCAATTTTTCGGAGCTGACATTATGAGTAAAATCATTGGCATTGATCTTGGCACGACCAATTCGTGTGTCGCGATCATGGATGGCACCACGACACGTGTCATTGAAAACGCAGAAGGCGACCGCACCACGCCGTCCATCGTTGCCTTTACCAAAGACGGTGAGATTCTGGTTGGGGCACCCGCCAAGCGTCAGGCTGTCACCAACCCCAAAAATACTTTTTATGCCATCAAACGCTTGGTCGGGCGTAAGTTCACGGATGCCGAGGTGCAGAAGGATCTGGACATGGTGCCCTACAAAATTATCCAGCACAGCAATGGCGATGCCTGGGCCGAAACGGCTGACGGCAGCAAGATGGCTCCCCCGGAAATATCAGCCAAAGTGCTGATAAAAATGAAAAAAACGGCAGAGGATTATCTTGGTGAGGCGGTTACCGAGGCGGTGATCACGGTACCGGCTTATTTTAATGACAGTCAGCGCCAAGCTACTAAGGACGCGGGCAAGATTGCCGGTCTGGAAGTCAAGCGCATTATCAATGAGCCAACCGCGGCGGCTCTTGCCTACGGGCTGGACAAAAAGGGTGGGGATCGCAAGATTGCCGTATACGATCTCGGTGGTGGCACCTTCGATGTGTCGCTCATCGAAATTGCTGAGGTTGATGGTGAGAAGCAGTTTGAGGTGCTGGCCACCAATGGCGACACCTTCCTCGGCGGTGAAGACTTTGACATGTGTGTGATCGATTACCTGGTCGAGGAGTTCCAGAAGGAGCAGGGTATCGATTTGCGTAAAGATCCCCTGGCGTTACAGCGTCTGAAAGATGCTGCCGAACGGGCCAAGATTGAGCTGTCCAGCGCCCAGCAAACGGAAGTGAATCTTCCGTATATCACGGCTGATGCCTCCGGCCCCAAGCACCTGAACATCAAGCTCACCCGGGCCAAGCTCGAAGCGCTGGTGGGTGATCTGGTCAAACGCACGATTGTGCCCTGCCGTATTGCGCTGAAGGATGCCGGTATGAGTGTCGGGGATATCAGTGAAGTGATCCTGGTCGGTGGTATGACCCGTATGCCCAAGGTTCAGGAGGCCGTGAAGGACTTCTTCGGCAAGGATCCCCGTAAGGATGTGAATCCCGATGAGGCCGTGGCTGTGGGTGCGGCGGTGCAGGGTGCGGTGCTGTCCGGCGACGTCAAGGACGTTCTGCTGCTTGATGTGACCCCCTTGTCACTGGGCATCGAAACCCTGGGTGGGGTGTTTACCAAAATTATTGACAAAAACACCACAATTCCGACTCGTGCTGCGCAGACATTTTCTACCGCAGAAGATAATCAGTCTGCGGTCACCGTGCATGTACTGCAGGGCGAGCGGGAACAGGCGCAATACAACAAGTCGTTGGCCAAGTTCGATCTTACCGGGATTCAGTCCGCTCCACGCGGCATGCCACAGGTTGAGGTAACCTTCGACATTGATGCCAACGGAATTCTGCATGTTTCGGCCAAGGACAAAAACACCGGTCGGGAACAGAAGATTGAAATCAAGGCGGGTTCCGGTCTGGATGAGAGCGAAATCGAGCGCATGGTGCAAGATGCCGAGACGCACCGCGAAGATGACAAGAAATTCCAGGAACTCGTTGTAGTTCGCAACAAGGCCGATCAGCTGACGCATGCGACTCGCAGTGCAATCAAGGAAAATGGTGACAAGATCCCCGGTGAACAGATTGCCGGTATCGAACAGGCCCTGGCTGAACTGGAGAAGGTTATGAAAGGCGATGACAAGGATGCCATCGAATCGCGCACCCAGGCTCTCGAACAGGTGGCCCAGTCGTTGCACGCTGCAGCAGCATCTGCGGCAGGCGCTCAGGCAAGTGGTGGCCCCGAATCGGCCGATCCGGCGGCTACCCCGAGGGCCGAGGATGTCGTCGATGCGGAATTCACCGAGGTCAAGGATGACGAAAAGAAGTGACGGATATCGCTGGCCATAGGTGGCAATCCGATGAGCGCTTCGTAATGCGGAGCGCTCATCTTCATCCTCAGGTTATGGGAGCCGGATGGTATTTATGAGCAAACGCGACTACTACGAGGTGCTGGGAGTCGCTCGCGACGCCAATGGGGCCGAAATCAAAAAAGCTTTTCGTCGGCTGGCTATGAAATACCACCCTGACCGTTGCCCGGATGATCCGGCGGCGCAGGATCGCTTCAAGGAGGCCAAGGAAGCCTACGAGGTTCTCTGTGATGCCCAGCGCCGTAGCCAGTACGACCGGCATGGACATGCTGCCTTTGAAGGCGGCATGGGGGGTGGATTTGCCGATATGGGCGATGTCTTTGGGGATATTTTTTCAGATATATTTGGTGGCGGAGGTGGCCGGGCACGCCGCGGAAGTGATTTGCGCTACCTGCTCGATCTGGATCTGGAAGAGGCAGTATTCGGTTGTGAAAAGGATATCGAAGTCCCCAGTCTGGTTGCTTGTGATGCCTGTCACGGCAGTGGTTCAGCAAACGGCAAGCTGGCTCGTTGTTCGACCTGCGGAGGGGTAGGTCAAGTACGTATGCAAAACGGCTTTTTTTCGGTCCAGCAGGCCTGTCCACAATGCGGTGGCAGCGGTCAGGCGATCAAGGACCCCTGCCGGCGTTGTCATGGTGAAGGCCGTATCGAGCGCCAACGCACACTGTCGGTGCGGATTCCAGCCGGAGTGAGCGATGGTGACCGCATTCGTCTTACCGGGCAGGGTGAGGCGGGTCCCGCAGGGACTCAGCCTGGCGACCTTTATGTTGAGGTACAGGTTCGGTCCCACGCAATCTTCCATCGTGATGGCCGAGATCTGCACTGCGAAGTTCCTATTCGGTTTGCTCAGGCGGCGCTGGGGGCGGGGATTGCCGTACCCACCCTGGAAGGTGAAGTGTCGATTACCGTGCCGCCGGAGACCCAGACCGGACAGACAATCCGCTTGCGCGGTCGTGGAGTCAAATCAGTACGAGGTGGGATTGTTGGTGATTTGATTTGCCATGTCCTGGTGGAAACTCCGGTACGCTTGAGCAAGGAGCAACAGGAACTACTGGAACGCCTGGATGCAAGTTTCCAGAAGGCCGGTACGGCGGTGCACTCGCCGCAAGCGCATCGTTTCATGGATGGGGTCAAGTCCTTCTGGTCACGAGTGACATCTTGAAGCGGACGGTTCCTGTTGGGTCGCTGAATCTTGCCGGGTTCCTGGGCGGCGCTGTGAGCTTGCCAAGGGGGTAGAAAAACACATGTCCTCACCAATTCGAATCTTGGTTTATGGTGCTGAGGGGCGCATGGGGCGAAGTGTTCTCGATCTGCTGCGCAGCGATACACGTTTTGTGATCGCTGCGGCAGTGGTGAGACCCGGCTCGAAGCTGGATGGGCAGCCTGTAGATGGGGTGTCCGCGCCTGGCGCAGTCTTGTACAGCACCATCCTGGATGGTCTGGATGCGGACGTATTGATTGACTTCAGTACTCCACAGGCCGCGCTCCAGGCATTGCAGTGGTGCGCCAGCCAGCAGGTAAGGATGGTATCCGGCACCACCGGATTCGATCAGCAAATCCCGGAGGTTATAGGGCAGGCTTGCCAGAGTACGGCGGTGCTGCACTCGGCCAATTTCAGCTTGGGGGTGGCCTTGTTGATGCGTTTGGTGCGTGAAGCGGCCGCGGCACTACCTGAATGGGATCTGGAAATTGCTGAGGCTCATCATGCCCGTAAGGAGGATGCTCCATCCGGTACCGCACTAGCGCTTGGCCGCGCTGCCGCCACAGCGCGGGGCCATGATTTCAAGCGGTGTGCCGATCTGGTGCGTCAGGGGCATACCGGTCCGCGTCAGCCAGGGCATATTGGCTTCGCGGTGACCCGGGCAGGCGATATCGTTGGTGAGCACAGCGTGCTACTGGCAGGATGTGGTGAGCGTCTGGAGCTTATACATCGTGCCGACAGCCGTAAAATCTTTGCTCGCGGTGCACTGGCTGCTGCAGCCTGGTTGTCGGGTCGTGAGCCCGGTAGATACCAGCTTGAGCAAGTGCTGCAAGGTATGGATTCGCTTCAATCCAGGTGAGAGCTATGGTTATCGTGATGGGTCTTGCGGGCCTTGGTTTCCTTCGCTGGATACCTGTTGATGCAGGAATGGCCTGAAAGAGTGCGATTACCACAAACAATCATATTATCCCTGATATAGAGACAACCGGCCGATCACCCCTACAGGACCCGTCGAGGGCAATTCCGATAGGTAGTGGGGTACCTGTGGGGGCGCCCCGTTGAGTCAATTCCATGGGGTGACTAAACCACTGCCGCAGGTGCAGAACGCCTACCAAGCTGTGTTATCAGCGTGTTGTATGGCCATACAACCTGCTCGCCAACGGAGCGATTATCCTGTTATCGGGTGAACAGGCGCCGTAGACTTCGGGCGACAAGGGATTTATTATTCTTTCCCACCCGAATACTGATTTTCCCTCCAGACCCGCGTGTTTCGGCCTGCGGGTTTTTTCGCACCCAAGAGGCGGACGACGATGCCCCTACCTGCTTTGCTTGCTTTGGCTGACGGTACGATTTTTGAAGGCCTGGCAGTGGGAGCCACTGGCAAGGCGATCGGTGAAGTGGTGTTCAACACTGCTATGACCGGTTATCAGGAAATTCTCACGGATCCCTCCTACGCCAGCCAATTGGTTACCTTGACCTACCCACACATCGGCAATACCGGTTGCAATGATACGGACATCGAATCGGCTCACGTGCAGGCTGCCGGTCTGATTGTGCGGGATCTGTCGCGCTGGTCGAGCAGTTGGCGGGCGCAGGAAGATCTGGGTAGCTATCTTGAGCGCCAGAACGTGGTGGCCATTGATGGCATTGATACCCGCGCGCTGACCCGGATTCTACGCGAGCAGGGAGCTCAGTCGGGATGCATCATAGCCGGTGAAAATCCCGATGCGGAACAGGCCCTGCTTCAGGCCCGGGCTTTTCCTGGTCTCGCCGGTATGGATCTGGCCCGGGTAGTCACGACTGCCGAGCCCTATGCCTGGAATGAGGGCAGTTATGACCTGGACCAGGGCAGTTATCGGGCGGGAGGTCGTGGCTATCGGGTGGTGGCCTATGATTTTGGGGTCAAACGCAAGCTTCTTCGGCTACTGGCCGATCGCGATTGCGAGGTCGAAGTGGTTCCGGCAACGACGCCCGTTGCCGAAGCTCTGGCCAGGAAGCCCGATGGGGTATTTTTGTCCAATGGGCCCGGTGATCCCGAACCATGCGGGTACGCAATCGACACCATCCGAGAATTGCTCAAGTTGCGGGTGCCCGTATTTGGTATTTGTCTTGGCCATCAGTTGCTTGCCTTGGCGGCGGGGGCACACACCATGAAGATGAAATTCGGCCATCACGGGGCCAATCATCCGGTGCAGGAACTTGCCAGTGGCCGGGTGTTGATCAGCAGCCAGAATCATGGGTTTGCGGTACAAGAGTCCAGCCTGCCGGCGAACGTACGCGTGACCCACCGGTCCTTGTTCGATGGATCAAATCAGGGTATCGAACTGACTGACGCGCCGGCGTTCAGTTTCCAGGGCCATCCCGAAGCCTCTCCAGGCCCCCACGATATTCTCCATCTATTCGACCGTTTCATTGCCTCGATGGAGGACCGGCGTCATGCCTAAGCGCAAGGATATTAAAAGCATTCTCATCATCGGTGCCGGCCCTATCGTCATTGGCCAGGCCTGTGAGTTTGATTACTCTGGGGTCCAGGCCTGTAAAGCCCTGCGTGAGGAAGGCTACCGGGTAATTTTGGTCAATTCCAATCCGGCTACGATCATGACCGATCCGGATATGGCCGATGCGGTCTATGTGGAACCGGTTACCTGGCAGGTTATCGAAAAAATTATCGAACGGGAACATCCCGATGCTCTACTACCCACCATGGGTGGCCAGACTGCGCTCAATTGTGCGTTGGAACTTGCCGATCACGGCGTTCTTGAACAGCATGGGGTCGAATTAATCGGTGCTTCATGTGAGGCTATCCGCCTGGCCGAAGATCGCGAGTTGTTCCGCCAGGCCATGATCGAGATCGGCCTGCAGGTGCCCATGGCCGCTGTTGCACATTCGTTACAGGAGGCCTTGACGATCCAGACCCGGGTCGGCTTTCCGGCGATCATCCGCCCCAGCTTTACCCTGGGCGGCAGTGGTGGCGGCATTGCCTACAATCGTGAGGAATTCGAAGATATCGTCACCCGGGGACTCGAACTGAGCCCCACCCACCAGGTTCTGGTCGAGGAGTCGGTGCTGGGCTGGAAAGAGTTTGAGATGGAGGTGGTGCGCGATCATGCCGACAATTGCATCATCGTTTGTTCGATCGAAAACCTCGATCCGATGGGGGTGCATACCGGCGATTCGATTACCGTGGCTCCCGCGCAGACACTTACCGACAAGGAGTACCAGCGCTTGCGTGATGCTTCGATTGCGGTGTTGCGCAAAATCGGTGTGGATACCGGTGGTTCCAACGTGCAGTTCGGCGTTAATGCCGAAGATGGGCGGGTGGTGGTAATTGAGATGAATCCACGGGTCTCGCGTTCTTCTGCTCTGGCCTCCAAGGCCACTGGATTTCCGATTGCCAAGGTCGCGGCCAAGCTGGCCGTGGGCTATACCCTGGATGAACTGCGCAACGAGATTACCGGTGGAGTCACCCCGGCGTCATTCGAACCGTGTATCGATTATGTCGTTACCAAGATTCCGCGTTTTGCCTTTGAGAAGTTTCCCTCCACCGATCCCCGTCTGAGCACACAGATGAAATCGGTTGGTGAGGTGATGGCCATTGGCCGCACTTTTCAGGAATCGCTGCACAAGGCCCTGCGGGGACTTGAAACCGGGAAAACCGGTCTGGACCAAACCGGTCTGGATCTACAGGCTGAGGACGACCTTAACCGCCTCAAGTGCGAGTTACGTGAGCCGGGTTCCGAACGCCTGTTTTATGTTGCCGACGCTTTCCGTGCCGGTCTCGATCTACAAGAAGTATTTACGCTGACCCATATTGATCGCTGGTTTCTTGCCGCTATCGAAGACCTCGTTCATGTTGAGCAGGATCTTGCGGTGAAGGGAATCGCGGCCCTTGATGCGGCTCGGCTACGCAGTCTCAAACGCATGGGATTTTCCGATGCCCGGCTAGCCGGGTTGCTGGGTACCGACGAGGCCGCTATGCGCCATCTCCGGCATACCCTGGGAATACGTCCGGTCTACAAGCGGGTCGATTCGTGCGCGGCCGAATTCGCTTCGACGACCGCCTACCTGTATTCGACCTACGAAACCTTCTGTGAGGCGGAGCCCAGCGAGCGGCGCAAGATCATGGTTCTGGGTGGTGGGCCGAACCGTATCGCTCAGGGTATCGAGTTTGATTACTGCTGTGTCCATGCGGCATTCGCTCTGAGCGAAGATGGCTTTGAGACCATCATGGTCAACTGCAATCCGGAAACGGTGTCCACCGATTACGACACCTCCGACCGCCTGTATTTCGAACCCCTGACCCTGGAAGATGTACTGGAAATTGTGAATCTGGAAAAGCCCGAGGGGGTGATTGTTCAATATGGTGGCCAGACTCCCCTGAAACTGGCTCGGGCTCTGGAGGCGGCAGGTGTGCCGATTATTGGCACCAGTCCGGATTCGATCGATCTAGCCGAAGATCGGGAACGATTTCAACAGCTGGTAGAACGTATCGGTTTACGGCAGCCGCCCAATCGTATTGCCCGCAACGCCGAGGAGGCCATGGTGTTGGCCCGGGAGGTCGGTTACCCACTGGTGGTACGCCCGAGTTATGTGTTGGGCGGAAGGGCCATGGAAGTGGTTTATTCCGATGCTGACTTAGGCCACTATATTCGTGATGCGGTGCGGGTATCCGAGACCTCACCGGTACTTCTGGATCGTTTTCTGGACCATGCTATCGAGGTAGATGTCGATATCGTTGCCGATGCCGAGGGTGGGATCCTGATTGGTGGAATCATGGAGCATATCGAAGAGGCGGGCGTACACTCGGGCGATTCCTCCTGTGCATTGCCACCGTATTCGCTGGCGGTTTCTTTGCAGGATGAATTGCGCCGCCAAGTTGGCGTGTTGGCCCAGCAATTGGGAGTGGTGGGGTTGATGAATACCCAGTTTGCGATCCAGGGTGAAACTGTGTTTATTCTCGAGGTCAATCCACGCGCAGCGCGGACCGTGCCCTTTGTCTCGAAGGCCATCGGCTTGCCTCTGGCCAAGATTGCGGCTCGCTGTATGGTCGGTAAAAGCCTGGCCGAGCAGGGCATGACCACAGAGCGTATCCCGCGTTACCATGCGGTCAAAGAGGCTATTTTTCCCTTTTTGAAGTTTCAGAATGTGGATCCGATTCTTGGTCCGGAAATGCGCTCTACGGGTGAGGTAATGGGTTTGGGGCGAAGTTTTGGCGCGGCTTTTGCGCGTGCCCATGAGGCTGCCGGGATCCAGGCCCCTATTCCTGGTCTCGCGTTCTTGTCTGTGCGCGATGCCGATAAGCTGTGGTTGCAGCCAGTGGCCGAGGATCTTTTACGGCGGGGCTATCGCCTGATTGCAACGGGTGGCACACAGGCATTTTTAACAGCACACGGACTGGTCTGTGAACGTATCAACAAGGTGCTGGAGGGACGGCCCCACATTGTGGACTTGATCAAGAATCGTGAAATCGCCTTTATCGTCAATACCACCGAAGGTAAGCAGGCCATTGCCGATTCATTTTCTATACGGCGCGAGGCGCTACAGCATCGCGTCACCTATTCGACAACTATTTCCGGTGCGC
This sequence comes from Mizugakiibacter sp., assembly GCA_003233305.1. Taxonomy (GTDB): domain Bacteria; phylum Pseudomonadota; class Gammaproteobacteria; order Xanthomonadales; family Rhodanobacteraceae; genus Metallibacterium. Next base: position 3,867 of record QILI01000124.1, on the reverse strand, counting down.
GTGCCCTGCTGCATTCGCTGGATCATCGAGATAGTGGCGAAGTACTGAGCTTGCAAGAACTTCATGAGGAATTTGCCCAATGAACCGTATACCGCTAACCCTGAAGGGAGCCGGACGTTTGCGCGAAGAGCTTGAGCGGCTCAAGAGTGTTGATCGTCCCCAGGTGATCCAGGCCATTGCCGAGGCCCGTGCCCATGGCGACCTGAAGGAAAATGCCGAATACCATGCAGCTCGTGAACAGCAGGGCTTCATTGAAGGGCGTATCCAGAACCTGGAATCAACCTTGTCCTTTGCCGAAATTATCGACGTGGCACGTCTAAGCGTGGCGCCGCGTATCGTTTTTGGTGCGACCGTCGAGCTACAGGATGTGGACAGTGATGAAACCATCATTTACCAGATTGTTGGTGAGCTGGAGGCGGACATCAAGCAGGCCAGAATTTCGATCAACAGTCCTTTTGCACGCAGTCTCATCGGCTGTTCCGTCGGTGACAGTGTGGAGATGAAAATGCCCTCCAGGATCAGGCAGTTGGATATCGTGACCGTTCGCTACGTCGATTGAAATCATCCGTGGCTGAAATTCTGTATTTATTGCTCCCTGACGGTGATCATTGTCGGGATGCCGGAGGCAAGGATTTTTCTCGCTGGATGGCCCGGGCAGAGCCGCTTACCAACACTATTACAGGCTATCTTGCAACGTTGCGGGGGTGCTTCAGTTGGGGGCCGGGACCCATGCCCGTTGCGGCCCTGCTGCGTCAGCATGCGCTGGGTGATGCCGCTGACAATATCTGGGTATGTGCCGATCCGGCCTATGTGCAGCCCGACATGGGTGGTGCGAGGATGTTGGCTTGCAGCGGATTTGAGTTGACGGATACGGAAGTCGGTGCCTTGAGCAGGGTTCTCAAACCTTTGTTCGGGGATGCCGGATTGCTGCTGGAGACTACTTCATCGGAACACTGGCAACTGCGGCTCCCTAAAAATCGTCCGTTACCCGATTTCGACCCGCCTGAGGAGGTGCTTGGTGAGAGTCTGCTGGCGCATCTTCCCGAAGGCAGGTATGCCAGATCGTGGCAGGCCTTGTTCAACGAGGTACAACTGGTGCTGCATCAGCATCCGGTAAATCGGGCACGCCAGCAACAGGGAGTATGGCCCGTCAATTGTCTCTGGTTCTGGGGTGCGGGGGCGTTACCGCTGCAGGTTTCTACCCAGCTTGTCTGGGCCATGGGGAAGGACGCAAAATTACTAGCCCTAGCGTCCCAGGCGGGTGTGTCGTGTTACCGCCAGGCTGATATGCACCACCATTCGGGGGGGGCTCTGGCGGGCAATGGCCTGATAGATTGCACACAGCTTTGTAGCAATGATCTGGGCCAATCATGGCAGTGGGCGATGACTTGGCTGCATGCTGCGCGAAAGCGCGAGTTGCATGGGCTGGGCGTGGATGGGCGGCGCTGGCGTCTGCGCAGCAGGGATCGCCTTCGTTTCTGGCACCGTGGTGGGGAAAAATGAATCCACCGCAGATCCGCCGCCGGGATACAAAGCGCGTTACCGGCCCTTGGCCGGATTGTGTGCACCCGGTACTGCAGCGGGTTTATGCAAGCCGTGGGGTGCAGGCGCCGGCAGAAATCGAGTATCGCCTACAACGCTTGCTGCCTCCCGATTCCATGAAGAGTATCGATATTGCTGCCGGTCACTTGGTCGGGGCAATCCACCGCCAGGAATCGATCCTGGTGGTGGGTGATTACGATTGTGACGGTGCAACGGCAACGGCGGTGGCCGTGCGCGGCTTGCGCATGCTTGGTGCTTCAGTAGTCGAGTATCGCGTCCCCAGCCGCTTTGCGCATGGCTACGGTTTGAGTCCTGGATTGGTAGAGCTTATCGACCCGGTTCCGCAATGGCTGATCACGGTGGACAATGGGATTGCCGCGCATGCTGGGGTGGCTGCGGCGCGAGCGCGTGGGATGCGGGTAATCGTCACCGATCACCATCTACCTGGTACCGGGCCGTTGCCTGAGGCCGAAGCGATCGTCAATCCCAATCAGGTTGGTGATGAATTCCCCAGCAAATCACTGGCGGGTGTTGGGGTCATGTTCTATCTGTTGCTCGCTGTTCGGGCCATCATGCGAGCCCAAGGCGCATTCATGACGCACCAGCAACCGGATCTGGCTGAACTACTGGATCTGGTTGCCCTAGGTACCGTTGCTGACATGGTGCCGTTGGATTTCAACAACCGGGTGCTGGTTGAGGCTGGATTACGGCGGATCCGTACCGGCCGGGCTGCACCGGGCATCAGGGCCTTGATTGAAATCAGTGGACGCCGTGCTGAATGTCTCCGTTCGGCCGATCTGGGATTTGCAGTGGCACCGCGAGTCAATGCTGCCGGACGCCTGCAGGACATGAGTCTGGGCATCACGTGCTTGTTGAGTAAGGATATCGAATGTGCTCACGAGCATGCCCAGATCCTCGAACGCATCAATCAGGAGCGCCGCGCATTGCAGTCATCAATGCAAGCCGAAGCAGAAGACATGGTGGCTGCCGTTGGGGACAACGGAGCAACCGGTGTGGTGCTGTTTGATCCAGACTGGCACCTTGGGGTGATCGGGCTGGTCGCTTCGCGGGTAAAAGAACGCCTGCACCGTCCGGTAGTGGCTTTGGCCCGGTCTACAGATGGCAGTGGCTGTCTGAATGGTTCGGCACGTTCCATTCCCGGCTTTCACATTCGCGACGCTCTAGCCGAATTGGATGCATGCCATCCCGGCTTGCTGCGGCGTTTCGGGGGCCATGCCATGGCTGCAGGTCTGGTGGTACACAGCGATGACCTGGCGCGTTTCAGCGCTAGCTTCGATGCCATCGTTTGCCAGCGTATTGATACAGCATCCCTGCAACCGGTGCTGTGGACCGATGGTGAGCTTGCCGAGGGCGAGTGCGAGCTGGATCTGGCTCGGCAGTTGCGCTGGGCTGGCCCCTGGGGGCAGGGCTTTCCTGAACCCCTGTTCGATAATGTATTCGAGCGCCAGGCCTGGCGGGTGATGGCTGAGCGGCATTTACGCCTCGATCTGCGCGATCCACGTGATGGTACCCGACTGCAGGCGGTGATATTCAATGCCTATGCGGGGACCCCACCCCCTTCTCGGATGCGGGTTGCCTACACTCTCGATATCGATACCTGGCAGGGGCATGAGAAACCTCGTTTGCTGCTGCAGCAAATGACGGCAATATGAGCGGGTTTGGCTACCGCGATCACTATGGAATATCAGACTCGCCTGGCTACTCGGGTGACGCTTGAACCACCCCATCCGGGCAAGCAGGCTGGACTGATCTTCCATAGCGACAGTTAGAATGCTTGGGCTGGACGTTCACGGGTGGTCTGACCCTCACAGCGATAGACCCTTCGTGGATAATCTGCTGCCGTGGAGTGTTCCGAACAGCCTTGGCGTTGACCTGTCGATCGGACTCCGGCGTTCCCCGAGTATTGCCGGGCGCAGCGTTGGTGACCTGATAGGGGCTTTGTTTTGCACCATGAGTGTCCTGTCCTGCGAGTGGGGTTGGCGATGCGTCCACTACGACGGAGATACGCATGAAACAACACGAAGTGATTCTTGGCGCCGACACGCATCTTGATGTGCACGTTGCGGCGGTGATTAGCGAGACCGGTAAACTCCTTGGGACGCTGTCAGTATCGCCCCCCGCAACCGGCCATCCGTAGCCAGTTGCGGGGGTCTAGTGCATCGAACCATCTCGAGGACCTGCACTTGACGTCGAGCGCTCGAAAGCGTGGTTTCACCCCCATGAGCGGAGCGGAACGTAAAGTAACCACCCAGGAGTTCTTCTCCCTGCACCCGGTCTTCTCGCTTGACCGGGCCGTGCGGGAGC
>QILI01000081.1 GCA_003233305.1 Mizugakiibacter sp. | reverse complement strand
CGACCGCAAGCCCGATCCGGCCCAGTACTCCGGTCGGCAGCCCGTGCCCTTCAAGCTTGTGCCAATGCACGCCGCCGTCGGTGCTTTTGTAAATGCCCGAGCCTGGCCCCGCCTGGGGTTGGAAGTAGTCGAGCCAGGGGCGCATGCGCATCTGCCACGCGGCGGCATAGACGACTTGCGGGTGCTCGGGGTCGCTGGCGAGATCCACCACGCCGGTATCGGCATTGATGTAGAGCGTCTGCTTCCAGTGCTTGCCGCCGTCGGTAGTGAGGTAGACGCCGCGCGCGGGGTTGGCATCGAAGATATGACCTAGTGCGGCCACCAGCACACGGTCTGGGTTTTTCGGATCGATCAGGATGCGCCCGATGTGGCGCGTATTGCGCAGCCCGATGTTGACCCAGGTTTTACCGCCGTTAATGCTGCGATACACCCCGTCACCACCGGCGATGTCGTAACGGGCAGCCACCTGCCCGGTGCCGACGTAGATCATCTGCGGATCGGAGGGGGCAATGGCGAGCGCCCCTACGGTTGCCGCCGGCTCATGCTGCATCAGCGGTCGCCAGGTACGTCCGGCATTGGTGGTTTTCCACACCCCGCCGTCGGCTGCACCGAAGTAGAACGTGTTGGGTTGATCAGGAATACCGACCGCCATCGTTGCCCAGCCACCGCGGAAGGGACCGACCAGACGCCACTGCAAACCGTTGGCAACGGCGGCGGCGGGTGAAATCGTAGCGGCGACGGCCGGGGTAGACACCAGCACCGGCAACAGGATCAATGCGACCAACAGGCCAAGGCTGCGCCGCCACAGCGATGCAAACAAAGGGGCAAAATAGTTCCGGGTCATGCTGAGCTCCATGATGGGAATGCGGATGAGCAATGAGGCAAGCGTATAAACATACTCGGTCCCGCGAGCTGACAACAGAGGCCACCAGCTCGACATTGCTGAACCACCCTGCGCCAGAACATGGCAAGATAGCCGGCCCACGTATCCCATCTCGCCAACACCCAGTATGCCGGCCATACAGTCCTCGCGATCTACGACCCCGATTCTCCCGGATTTACTACGGCCGGGATTGCAATTGGTATTCTGCGGCACAGCACCCAGTCGGGCCTCTGCGGCCGCCAAAGCTTATTACGCGCATCCTGGCAATGCCTTCTGGCGAGCCCTATTCGAGGCCGGCATCACTCCCTGTCAGCTGGCACCTGCGGAATACCCCCAGCTGCTCACCCTGAATATCGGTCTAACCGACTTGGCCAAGCAACATTCCGGGGTGGACGCAGAATTACCCAAACATGCTTTCGATGTCGCGGCACTGCATGAGAAGATTAAACGCTACCGGCCCGACCTGCTGGCTTTTACCAGCAAAAACGCCGCCAGAGCCGTACTTGGATCACGAATCGACTTTGGATTACAGACTCAAGCCATTGCTTCAACGCGGGTTTTTGTTCTCACATCACCATCTGGCCAAGCTCGACGTAGCTGGAATATTGCGGTATGGCGCGCACTCGCCGCTCAGCTACACCCAAGTGGATCACCCTCGCTACGCTGAGTAAGTCCATAGATATTTTGGACTGACCTGCCCAGTCTCAAAGGCGTGGGTTACGCTTCAGGATTGAGAAACACACCTTTCACGCAGAGCCAAAATCGAGGCAATCAGGTCAGGAGAGAGTCTAGCAATATTTATGTGGGTCTGAACGTTCATAAGGCGAGCATCGCGGTGGCGGTGGCGTGCGCAAGCCGGGACGAGCCTTTTTGTGATATTCGCACCACTTGTCGTCATTCCCGCGCAGGCGGGAATCCACCCGGCCCGGAGCACGTTGCAGGCTTGCTCGGGCAATGCCGACCGTGAATCCCGGGGCTACGCCCGGGATGACGCGCCCTACGGGTACGTTCTGGCGCTGTATGCACCGGTTCACGGTTCACATGGTGAGCGTAGGCTTTTCTGATGCCAGCTTGGCGCCCAGCAGGGCCTCGATCTGATGTCGTGCTACCTCGCTGTCCGAAGTGTCACTGAATTGCACTCCGATTCCTGCGACCCGGTTGCCTTGCGCTCCAAGTGGGGTGATCCAGACAACTTTACCGGTAACCGGCAGACGATCCTTTTCATCGAACAAATTGATTAACAAAAACAATTCATCGTCAAGGTTGTAGGTCTTGGATGTTGGTACGAACAGCCCACCGCCTTTCAGAAACGGCATATAGCTTTGATGCAGCGCTTCGTTATCCTTGATCGAGACCGGCAAAATGCTTTGTCTCGAATTGCTACCCTCGGGTTTGGCTGAATCGGTCATAGACTTACTCCGAACTGGCTCGGAAGAGACTGGATGAATCGGTGGCTGGGGTCAAGCTACCTGCGTCGTCTGCAGATATCCAGTTCCAGGAATCATAAATCCAGGGGGTGGAAATCCGACCGCGTATTTTCATAAAAAGTGGCGACGGCCGTTGGTTATCAAAGTGCAGGATGAGGCCCTCCGCTGTAGTGCGCAGATGCAGGAGATCTTCCTGAATCCGGTCCCGTATTGGCAAACACCAAGTGCGAGCCTCACTCAAGACCAGCAATTCACAACCACGTCCCAGCAAGGGCCATGGATGCCACGGCACCAACAGACTGGCCGCTGCCGAAGTCGGGAGCCGTGGCAAGACTTCGACAAAATGCTCGGTTCTACCAAGCAAGTGTCGTAACCGACCACCGGACAAGGCGAGTTGTGATGCGTGTGCTTCCAACGCATAGGCCTTGTTGGTAGCCTGCTCAACACGCAACGACAGTTCTCCACCGCTGGGATGCTGACCGTGCACACGATAGCCGAACAGTATCGGCCTTTCAGCAACAGGCATTGCCGCCATAGCCAACTCGAAGACAATACGTGCGGCACTATGATCGGGATGGTGATCGTCCAGCGTTGGCAGAACCAGTAGATCGGGCTGCCATTCACTCAACATGTCACGGATCGGCTGCAGCATAGCTTGAGGATCGTCGAGCAAGCGATCAGTGATGCCAAGATCCGGCCAACCCAGGGCCGTTTGTACCGACTCGGGGAATCCCAGCCTAGCAAGTGCCAGCGCTGACTCACCCCGGCGGCGTTGCGCCCAGCGTTGCCGATCATGGGCATTGATACGCAGACGTTTTTCCAGCCAGCGTTGTGGCCAGGGATTGTTGTCGCCATCCGTTAACAACAACACGTTCACACTGGCACCCGCCTCACGTGCAACCTGCAGCAAACCACCTGCGGCAAGAATTTCGTCGTCCGGGTGGGGGGCAACGACCAGAACGCTCTTCGCACTGCAGATACGTTCGCGACGAAAGGTTTCGCAACCGCTCATTTTTTCAACCTCCAAGCGCCTGCACCTTTAATGGCATCCATATCGCAAGGTTAACCCAGCCATCGTCAACGTGTCCGAATCCGTTCATATTTGGTTTACACGTACGGGCCGCACATCTGCAGTTGATACTCGCAAACTGAGAAAATCTATCAGTACCAGATCCACCCGCAAAGGCCCCCGCAACGCTTCACGGGCCTGATTAGCCTGCTCGAACAGGCTCGACCAGGTCCATAGATCCTGCTTGACTCGCAACGGTCCGATCTCTCCTCTGGCCCGGGCACGCGTCTGCTCAGCCAGCCATTCTGCAGCGAAGCGGAGTCGTTCTTGCGGCTCGTCTTGTTTCCATTGGCTGGCCGTCAGTAAAACATCCGCCCCACAACTGAGTAACGCTATTAGGTCTCGGCGCACCTGGTCCCTCCGCGCCAGAGCTCCCTCACCAACCAAAGTGAGAGCACGGCCCGGATTACCTTGTGCCGCCGCCAATGCTGCAGCACAATCTGCTACCCCCTGTCCTTGCAGCCAGGCCAGAGACTGTTGCGGATCGGGTGGCGTAAAATTCACTGTCTGACAACGACTGCGCACGGTAGCCGGGAGCCGCCAAGTCTGATCGGCAACCAGTGCCAACAAAGTATTTTCCCCCGGTTCTTCTAAAGTCTTGAGCAAAGCATTGGCGGCCGCAACATTGAGCCGATCGGCTGGATCCAGGATAGTAATCCGCCAACCTCCGAACTGGCTGGAAAGGGTTACCTGCTCACGCAGGGTACGCACCTGATCGACCACAATTTCGGTACGTGGCCGACCTTCACGATTAACCCCCCGACTGACCCGAACCAAATCAGGATGGGTGCCCGCCTGGCGCAGTCTGCAGCCATGGCAAACGCCGCAGGCCATTTTACCGTTGGGCGACTGGCACAGCAGGCGCGCTACCAACCATTCGAGCAGAGCACGCTTGCCCAGGCCGGCTGCCCCTCCCAGTAGTAGTGCATGGGGCATCCGATCTTGCTCGATACGCCGAGCAAACTGAGTGCGTAAAGTATCAAGCCAGGAGGGCCAGGCATTCATTGCCAGTCCTTCCAGCGCCGATCAATTTCTGCATTTGCGGCGGCGAGTACCTGTTCAGGGCAAAGACTTGCATCCAACACGCAGAAGCGGTCGGGAAATGCCGCGGCCCGTACTCGATAGGCCGCCCGTACCTCGGCAAAGAATCTTACCGATTCACGTTCGATCCGATCGCTTTGACCGCGCCCCGCTATCCGCGCTTGCCCCAGTTCCACCGGCAGGTCCAGCAGGAAGGTCAGATCCGGTTGCAGATCCTGGGTAGCCCAATGTTCCAGTGTAGCAATGCGTTCGAATGGCTGACCGCGGCCAGCCCCCTGGTAGGCATAGCTGGCATCGGTGAATCGGTCACAAATTACCCAATGCCCCGCCTCAAGTTGCGGCTGCAGACAAGTACGCACCAGCTGCGCCCGCGCCGCAAACATCAATAACAGCTCAGCTTCTGCACAGGTGTCGGCATAGGCTGGATCAAGCACCAGTGTCCGCACTACCTCACCCAAGGGGGTACCGCCCGGCTCCCGGGTCAGTACCGGCTCGATACCGTATATTCCGAGATGGGCACGGAGACCTTCCAGAAGCGTACTCTTACCCGCCCCCTCGCCACCTTCGAGAGTAATCAAACGTCCCGCTCTCATGGCTTGGCTCGGTTATGCAGCAGGTAACGCTGTACGGCAAGATTGTGTTCAGCGAGGGTGTCAGAAAATACGTGCCCCCCCTGTCCATCGGCGACGAAATACAGGGCCTTGCCTGCTGCCGGGTGCAGTACCGCCTGGATTGCCGGCTCGCCGGGCAAAGCGATGGGTGTTGGTGGCAAGCCAGCTCGGGTGTAGGTGTTATAGGGTGTGTCGGTGGCCAGATCCTTGAAGGTAATATCCCCATGGTAGGCACTGCCCAGACCATAGATGACCGTCGGATCGCTTTGCAGACGCATACCGATGCTGAGGCGGCGCTCGAACACCCCGGCAATTTCCGCTCGTTCAGCAGGTTTGGCCGTTTCTTTTTCTACGACTGAAGCAAGAATCAGTGCCTGATAGGAACTGGTGATCGGCAACCCCGATGCGCGCTTTGCCCACAATTCCGCGAGGGTCCGCTGCATCGCCCGATGAGACCGAGCCAGCAGGTCGAGATCGCTCTCGCCGAGTACAAACGCATAGGTTTGCGGTAGAAACCAGCCCTCGGGATTGTTGTTGGCAATGCCCAGTCGCTCGGCGATCTGTGCCCTGCTCATGCTTTTTGTTAGGTGTTTCAGGTCTGCCACATGGGCCAGTGACGCTCGTAGCTGGGCTACCGTCCAGCCATCGACGATGGTAAACATGTGTTGTACCACCCGCCCCTCGCCTATCCGGTCGAGCAGGGTACTGGGACTCATGCCTGGCTCAAGCGCGTATTCGCCCACATGCAGCACCCGGGCAACCCCCATGGCAGTAGCCAGGATACGCCAGTAGGTAAAGGGAGCTGCTGTGTACTTACGCTGCTGCAATACCTCGACGATGCCGCGCAGACTCTCACCACGTTCTACCATAACCGTGGTCTTGGCCGGAATCTGCATCGGCCCGGCGGCAAATTGCTGGTAATCGCGATACAACCAGATCCCCGTAACGACCAGCAGCAGCAATAATCCGCTTATTCCAACAAGGGCCACGCGGCCGATACCATGACGACTCATACTCTGTCCTCATCGTTCAAGTCGATGTCAGCGCAGTGATCCCGCATGTTGCGTACCTGTGGATGGATAGCGTAGCAATTTTTGAACTGGGGTACAGACCGTAACCGTATCCGCAGCACCCTACCTGCCCTGGGTAAGCACCGGGTCCAACTGAGGGAGGCGCTTGAGCTCGACGTTCCAACAGAACGTCTCTCATAGAAGCGTACCCGGATTTTGCCATCGCACCAATGCCTGGATGAAAAAGGGCCGATGGTTGAGCATCGCAACATGGCTTAAATCCCGCTGCATCAGGCACAGCAAGCTGATCTATGCCTACCTCAGGCGCGACGCAGCACCAGCGTGCCGTTGGTTCCACCGAAACCGAACGAGTTGGTAAGGATCACATCAATTTTGGCTTCACGCGCCGTATTGGCAACGAAATCCAGATCGCAACCTTCATCCGGGTGATCCAAATTGATCGTTGGCGGCGCAATACCTTCGCGGATCGCCAGGGCCGAGAAGATGGCCTCAACTCCACCCGCGGCACCCAGCAGATGGCCGGTCATGGACTTGGTTGAAGACATCATCAACGTCTGCGCATGATCGCCAAATACCGCCTTGACCGCATCGACTTCACCCTTGTCACCAATGGGTGTGGAGGTGCCGTGGGCATTGATGTATTGCACCTCAGTCGGGTTCAAGTCGGCATCCCGCAAGGCGTTGCGCATACACAGTTTGGCTCCTTCGCCACTCGGCGCGGTGATGTGATACGCATCGGCACTCATACCAAAACCGATCAATTCGCAGTAGATGTGCGCATTACGTGCCTTGGCATGCTCGTAATCCTCAATCAGCAACACGCCGGCTCCGTCGGACAACACGAAACCATCGCGATCGGCGTCCCAAGGGCGACTGGCTTTTTCAGGCTCATCGTTGCGTGTGGATAACGCCCGTGCCGAGCAGAAACCACCCACTGCCGTGCCGGTGGTGGCATATTCGGAACCCCCTGCCAACATCGCATCCGCTTCACCGTACTGGATCATGCGCATGGCCAGTCCAATATTGTGCGTAGCGGTGGTACAGGCAGACACGCAAGCAATATTTGGCCCTTTCAGACCCAGCATGATCGACAGTTGACCCGCCACCATGTTAATGATCGAACTAGGTACGAAAAAGGGTGAAATCTTGCGTGGGCCATGTTTGCTGAGTGTATTGCTGGTGCGCTCGATGGTATGGATGCCACCGATACCCGCACCGATGGCCACACCGATTCGCCCGGCGTTGGCCTCATTCACCTCATAGCCTGCATCGCGTATGGCATCCACCCCGGCAGCAATCCCGTAGTGAATGAAGGGGTCCATCTTCTTCACATCTTTGGGTGCTATATAAGTGCCAGGATCAAAATCACGCACTTCCCCCGCAATCCGGGTAGCGAAAGCCGTTGCATCGAAGTTGGTAATGGGGCCGATACCACTGCGTCCATGAACGATGGCATCCCACGCAGCGGATACCGTATTGCCAATCGGCGATACGATACCCATACCTGTAATAACGACTCTTCGCTTGCTCATCTGCCAATCCCCGCTGCCATAGTGCGCTGATTGCTCAAAGTATCTATGACGCAGTGTGGTAATAAACCATACATATAAGTAGGGTCCCCAAAAAGACGAAAGCCGCACCAACGGGCACAGCTTTCGACCAAGGTGCGAACATCAAGGCATCCGCGATGCCAGGAATATCAGCTCTTGACGTGCGCGTTGACGTAATCGGTCGCCTGCTGCACGGTAGTGATTTTTTCGGCGGCCTCGTCCGGAATTTCACACTCGAACTCTTCCTCGAGCGCCATCACCAACTCGACCGTATCCAGAGAATCCGCACCAAGGTCGTCGACAAACGAGGCGCTGGGGCTGACTTCTTCTTCTTTGACGCCAAGTTGCTCAACAACAATTTTCTTGACGCGTTCTTCGATGCTGCTCATGGGTTGGTTTACCTCCCGGTAAAAAGCCGGCGCATTGTAGTCGGAAAACAGGTCTTACCGCCAGCCGGCCGGGGCAAACCTGCAACTGCGCTTTGCAGCGCGGGATCGAATCAATCAGGGCATGTACATGCCTCCATTGACATGCAAAGTCTCACCAGTCATGTAACTTGCGGCAGGTGAAGCTAAAAACAATACGGCCTTGGCGACATCCTCAGGGCTACCAAGCCGACCCAGTGCAATCTGTCCCTCTAGAGCTTTGCGTTGTTCATCACCCAGTGTACGGGTCATATCGGTATCGATAAAGCCTGGTGCCACCACATTCACGGTGATTCCACGCGACCCGACTTCCCGTGCCAAGGACTTCGAGAAGGCAATGATACCTGCCTTGGCGGCTGCATAGTTGGTCTGTCCCGGATTACCGGTCACCCCCACCACCGAGGCGATATTTATGATACGACCTTTGCGTGCCTTCATCATGCTACGCAACACTACCTTGGAAGTACGGAAAACTGAACTGAGATCGGTATCAAGAATGGCCTGCCAGTCTTCTTCTTTCATCCGCATCAGTAGTTGATCCCGGGTGATGCCAGCGTTATTGACGAGAATACTGATTGGCCCGAAATCCTTGCTGACCGAAGCAACCAAGCCGTTTACAGCTACCGAATCCGTCACATCCAGGACCCGGCCGACAAGCTGGTATTCCTGCAGTCGCTCACTGATGCCTGCCGCACCCGTGGCACGGGTGGCAGTACCGATAACCTGCGCCCCGGCAGCCGCCAGGCTATCGGCAATCGCCGCACCAATACCACGACTGGCCCCGGTGACCAGCGCAATTTCGCCCTGTAGTACCTGGTTCATCACCTTCTCCTACTCTTCGACGCGGAAATAACGCCTATCAATGCCATGCCTCAAGAGCTTCCTGTAGTGCACTCGGGGTACCAAGCGGACGGGCGTCCAGATTGCGATCAATACGTCTCGCCAGGCCAGTAAGTACCTTACCTGGACCGCATTCAGCCAAGCGTGTAACGTCATCTGCTATCAGCGTCTGCATACAATCGATCCAGCGTACTGGCATATACAGCTGTCTCTCCAGTGCCGCATGGATGTATTCGACACTGCCGTAGGCCCTGGCCTCGACATTTTGCACCACTGGAACATCCGGCATGTGCCAACTGATTTCGGCCATGCGCTCAGCCAGCCGAGAGGCCGCTTCACGCATCAACTCGCAATGGGAGGGCACCGATACGGGTAGACGGATCACCCTACGTACTCCACGCTCGGCCAGTAATGCCAAGGCCCGGCTAACGGCCTGAGCATGGCCAGCAATGACTACCTGCCCCGGGGCATTAAAATTGGCTGGGGCCACCACCTGCCCTTCAGCAACCTCGGCACAAATATCGGCGATCAGGTCTTCTTCGGCACCCAGCACGGCGGCCATCGCGCCACTACCCATCGGCATGCTGGACTGCATCAGACGGCCACGTTCAGCCACCAGGGCCGCTGCGTCACGCAAACCAAGTGCCCCGGCCGCAACCAGCGCACTATATTCACCCAAACTGTGTCCGGCCATGCAGGCGGGCATAGGTCCATCCAGCTTCTGCCAGATACGCCACACGGCAATACTGGCTGCCAACAATGCGGGCTGCGTATTGACTGTTCGGTTGAGTGTTTCCTCCGGCCCGCGCTGCGCGAGTTCCAGAAGGCCCACACCGGCACCCTGGGAGGCTTCAGAAAAAGCACCGTGTACCTCTTCGGGATAAGCCTCGGCAAGTTCGGCGACCATGCCTACCGTTTGCGATCCCTGGCCAGGGAAAACAAAAGCGAGTTGCGATACATTTTGACTCATGCTTTCGACCTAAAACGAAAAGCGGGCGACCATGCTGCCGCTCAGTAAAACACTGTGAGAAATGAAGGTACAGAAGCTTCCGGCCGACAACACTTCATGGGCTGGGATCGTCAATAGCGAATCAATGCCGAGGACCAGGTCAGACCGCCTCCGAAGGCTTCCAGAAGCAAGGTCTGGCCACGTTCGATCCGCCCCGAACGCACGGCCTCGTCGAGAGCCAGCGGTACTGAGCCGGAAGAGGTATTACCGTGCCGGTCGACGGTGACAATCACTCTATCCATAGACAAACCAAGCCGTTTGGCCGTAGCCTCAATGATCCTTAGGTTGGCCTGATGGGGAATCAACCAGTCCACATCGGATTCGTGCATGCCAGCCGTTTCAAGGGTTTCGCCAACGATTCGGTCCAATGTTCTGACCGCCACCTTGAATATCTCATGGCCGCGCATCATCACACGTACCCCGTGGTTAGGCTCGTCAAGAAAGCCTGTCGAGACCCCGACCGGATTGTACAGAAGATCCTTGTAAGCCCCATCGGCATGTAGCTTGGTCGTTATAACGCCGGGTTCCTCGCTGGGTTCCAGCACTACCGCCCCGGCTCCGTCACCAAACAGGACACAGGTAGAACGATCGCTCCAGTCCAGCATCCGGGACAGGGTCTCGGAACCTACTACCAACGCCTTGTGGGTCGCCCCACTGCGTATGAATTTATCCGCAATACCCAGCCCATACATGAAACCTGAACAGGCCGCATTCACATCGAACGCAGCACAGCCGTTGGCCCCCAGGCGATGCTGCAGCAGGCAGGCCGTGGACGGAAAGATCAGATCGGGTGTAGTAGTACCCAGGATGATAAGATCAAGATCAGCGGCATCGACCCCAGCCGCTTCCAAGGCTTGTAGTGAAGCCTGGTAGGCCAAATCACCGGTCGTTTCACCATCTGCAGCCTTACGCCGTTCACGAATACCGGTACGACTGCGTATCCATTCATCGGTCGTTTCTACCGTACGCTCGAGATCAGCGTTGGTGACCACATGGCTAGGCAAATAACTTCCCGTTCCGGCAATACGTGAGTACATCGTGGTTCGAACTCCGAAATAGGGTAGTCGATGGCGGCTACGGCCATCCCGATCCATCCTGAAAAACGGGGGATTCAGCCCTCGTCCGCATCTGCAGCGGTCTCGATGACCTTCTTGCCCCGATAGTAACCATCCGCGGTTATGTGATGACGAAGGTGTACTTCACCACTGGTCGGATCGGTAGAAAGTAGGACGCCTTTTAGGGCATCGTGGGAACGGCGCATCCCGCGACGGGAAGGCGTCTTACGGCTTTTTTGCACAGCCATGGTATTTACTCCAAAAAATACTTAACTCGATTTCAACCGACTCAATACGGCAAACGGATTCGGTTCCGTATCCACTGCATCCTCAGCCCCGTCTGTGCTAATCCATGCAGCCATTTTCTGCTCGCTACCTGGGGCCACCGGAATTAGCGGCAATACCAGCAACAGCTCATCCTCGATTACATCCTCCATCCGTAGGGGCCCGCTCACCAATAAAGGTTCACTGGTAGCAGGTAGCGCATCCTCATCTCGTTCATCCTTGATCAGGCCAAGACGAGTCTTGGCTCGCAATTCTGTATGAAATAGCTCCAAGCTTCGTTGGCACAATAACGTAACCCGGGCGCACACCTGTACATCAAGCGATGAATTGCCTAGGTCATCGCATCCAAAATCCAGTTCGTACTCGATATCCCCATCAGGTTCTGCAACCGACGCCACCAACCGCGGTAGCGCCGCAACCGGTAACGTGCCGAAAAATGAACGCCTCGCGGCAACCATGCGCCAAGCGTCCACCGGTGCGGGTAGGCGTGTGGACATGAACAGCGAATGTTAGATGCGCCCTTAAGCCGAGTCAACTTTTTCTATCTTTTCCGTAAGGCATTTACTCCTCACTGCACCTGCGGCAAACTCGTACTCAACCTGGGTACACAATGGTTTGAATTACCTTTGATCTATTTTCTCGTGGCTCTGGCTGCATTGCTTGCTTTGGCTATCTGGCTAGGGCAGCGGTTGCGCCAACAAGCTCGGGCCCGCCTACTGATTGCCCTACACCAGGCTGCCGATAGCCAGGAGGTAACGTTGCGCGCCCTACACAAGCGCCTGCGAGTGGCCGAGACCACCCTGGACGATTCCGCCATCGATTTCTCTGGATTACCTGCAGATGTCACCCCTACGTTCAAAGTGGCACTGCACAAAATGTTGGAATTCCGGTTCTGGCTACGTGATCAGGCTCCTAATGTATCCATGCCGGAACTGCGCACAGCCCTAAACAAGCTCCAGGCCAGTCAGTCGGTTCTCAAACAGCAGATGTTGCAGCTGGCTACTGCGCAGAATGACGTACGCACTGCCGAATCTAAACTCAGCAAAAAACTGCAACTCCATTCATGAACCGACCTCAAGTTATTCTAGCCTCCACCTCACAATACCGCGCCGAGCTGTTACGACGCATCCTGCCGCAATTTGAACAGCGTGCCCCGGCTGTGGATGAGTCCTCACTAGCCAATGAAACACCAGCACAACTCGCCCAACGCCTGGCTACGGCCAAGGCAACAGCGGTGGCTCGACAGCACCATGATGCACTGGTCATCGGTTCAGATCAGGTGGCCAGCTGTGCCGGTCGGATCCTGGACAAACCCGGTGACGCGACCCGGGCTTTTGAGCAACTGGCCTGGGCCAGCAGCCGCACGGTGACATTTCAGACTGCCTGGAGCCTGCTGGATAGCCACAACAACCGCCAGTGGTGTGGTACCGACCTGACCCAGGTGTATTTCCGTCATCTCGGAAAAGCGGAAATCCATCGCTATCTGGATCGTGAACGACCTTACGATTGTGCAGGAAGTTTCAAATGTGAAGGACTTGGCATTGCCTTGTTCGAGCGGATTGAAAGCCTGGATCCCAGTGCCCTGCTGGGTCTGCCGCTGATCGCCGTAGCCGCTGCACTGCGCGAAGCCGGTATCCCCATTCCCTAACCCCCCGCGTGCCAAGTCCGACAAGCTCCTGGACAGCCGGACTATGGGCGCAAGTTGGCAACAGCGTGACGCGAGTCGTCCCAGGCGTTAGCTTTGTTCCGTAAACTATTGCGAAGCGTCGTGCCAGCGAGCCTCGAAGCGTATCACTGACCAGGTTTTACCATGTCGAAAGTTGTTGCAAATACTCCTGACAACCCCCACACCCAGCTAGCGCAAGCGATTGCCCAGGTCAATTCCATTCTGCTGGGTAAAGCACACCAGGTGCGCCTGGCCTACACCTGCCTGCTGGCCGGTGGTCACCTGTTGCTGGAAGACCTGCCCGGGGTGGGCAAAACGACCCTGGCTCACGCCCTTGCAGCCAGTACCGGGCTGCACTTCCAGCGCGTGCAATTTACCAGTGATCTGATGCCCAGCGACATCATCGGGGTAAGCGTTTACGAGCGCGAACGCAACGATTTTCGCTTTCATCCCGGACCACTTTTTACCGAGTTGCTACTGGCTGATGAAATCAACCGTGGCACTCCCAAAGTACAAAGTGCTCTACTGGAAGCCATGGCTGAAGGTCAGGTCAGCATCGACGGCGAAACCCGGCCCCTACCCGAGACTTTCATAGTTATCGCCACCCAAAACCCTCTGGATCAGGTGGGCACCTTTCCATTACCCAACTCTCAACTCGACCGTTTTCTGATGCGCATCGTCCTGGGTTACCCCAGTCCCAAGGCCGAACGAACCTTGCTTCAGGGTGAAGACCGCCATCACCTGCTAAGCAGGTTGGAACCCCTGCTCGATCCGCAGCAAATCATAGAACTGCGTCGTCAGTGCCACACCATTCTGGCTAATACCACGCTACTCGACTATCTGCAGGACCTGCTGCGAGCTACCCGTCAACATCCTGATATCCAGGTAGGCTTATCACCCCGAGCGGGTCTAGCCCTACTCGGAGCAGCACGAGCCTGGGCAATGCTGGGAAATCGCCGTTTCGTCATTCCCGAAGATGTGCAGGCCGTGTTCGTCGCAGTCACCGCACATCGTCTCGTGGTGGCACGCAGAACCAACGGGGAAGCCTTGGCCAGCGCTATCCTGGCTGAAGTACCCATACGCGAATGATCGGCTCCGCGCTCCGCAGCCTGACTCCGGCAAACGGGTTGCGTAGACTGCTGAAACACCACCCATCGCTGCTGCTGCGCCGGCAGAGCGAGCCTTTGCCTGTCACCCTGGATCGTCGCCGCATCTATATCCTGCCAACCGGTTTCGGCCTGGTGTTTGCAGTAATCCTGCTGGTCATGCTCATCGGCGCCCTGAACTACAACAACAATGCAGCATTGCTTCTAACTACTCTGCTCGGCGCCACCACGGCACAAAGTATGTACGGCGCCTTTCGTAATCTCAAAGGCTTGCGGCTGCTATCGATCCGTACCCAGCCGGTGGAGGCCGGACAACACATTGTCCTGGGCCTGCATCTGCAAGGTTCGGGACGGGCCCGAATCGGCCTGTCAGTGCGTTCGGTACCAGGTTTGACACAGAATTTCTCGGTGCTTCCCGAAGCCCATGACGATATCAAATATGCGCTACCCACTGAGCGCAGGGGGTGGCTGGATATCCCTGCATTGAACATCGAAACTCGCTGGCCCTTCGGCCTGTTCCGGGCTTGGAGCTGGGTGCACCCTGCAGCACAGGTACTGGTCTACCCCTGCGCGGAGCGGGCCGGGCCGGACCCAGACCCCATAACGGACGAGGCCGACAACGCCCAGAAACCGCTGGATGAAGACGATGATTTCGCTGGCTTGCGTGACTACCGCCCGGGTGATCCGCCCCGGCGTATCGCCTGGAAATCGAGTGCCAAACGCGAACAACCCGTAGTGCGCTTGCTGCTTTCACGTGACGAGAAGCAACCCTGGCGTCTGGACTGGCATGCCATCCATGGTCTGGATAAGGAAATGCGTATCATGCGCCTGACCCGCTGGGTGCGTGAGGCCGATGTCGCCGGCCGGCAATGGGAACTGCGCCTGCCCGAGCAGACCCTCGGCCCCGACCAGGGCCCAGCCCATCTTCACGCCTGTCTTCAAGCCTTGGCCTTGCTGCCATGAATGATCGGCCAAGCCAACGGGTTTTCGATCTGCTCAGCCTCACAGTGGGACTTACCGTCTTGCTGCATGCCCCGCACCTGCGCTGGTGGCTGACCCTGCCACTATTAGCGCTGCTTGGTCTACGCTGGCATGGCTTTCGTCACCACCAGTCCTTCCCCAGGCTATTGAAACTGGCTCTCTTACTGCTGCTGCCACTGCTGGTGATTGGCTACTACGGAAATTTATTCGGACGGCTACCGGGTAGCGCACTCGCCTGTGGTCTGTTGGTGTTAAAACTGCTGGAGACCGAACGGGCCCGTGACGTTCGAGCCGCTATTGTGTTTGCCGCATTTACCCTGATGAGTGCGTTACTGTTCGGACAACAGCTCTGGCTAACCATCATGGTGGTTCTGGCACTGCTGCCGGCCCTGGCCACCCTGGTTGCCCTGCAAGCGGGTTCAACCGATATAGCGTTGCGACAATCCCTGCTGACGCCTGCATGGTTGTTACTCGCCTCGATACCCTTCGCCCTGCTCGCCTTTGTACTGATCCCGCGTCTGTCGAGTCCATTATGGGGGGCCCCCGGCGCAGACACGGCACGTACCGGTATCAGCGATACCATGACCCCTGGCAACATCGCGACATTGCTGGTCGATGACAGCCCAGCCTTTCGGGTAAGTTTCGATGGCCCGGTACCACCCCGGGCGCAGCGCTATTTCCGTGCCGTGACCATGGGGTATTTCGATGGCCGGACCTGGTACGCCGCCCGGCCTAATTCTGTCCACATCACCCGTCGACCCAAGGCCCAGAAGCTCATCATCCAGGGCCCGGTATTGGGTTACCAGATTACTCTGATGCCCACCCGACAGCACCTTCTGCCAGCTCTTGATATGCCCCTGAAGCCGGCACCAGAAACCCGATTCAGCTTCTCGCGAACCCTGTGGCGACCGAAAATTGTGGGCTCACTGTTCCACTATCGGCTGAGCTCAAGCCCTGAATATCGGCTGGGCACCCATCTCTCCCGCCGGGAAACCCGCATCTATCTGCAACTGCCTGCCGGTTTTGACCCACGGGCCCGAGCACTGGCCGAAAGCTGGCGCCAAGCGGCCGGTCAACGGTCGTGGGCCATCGTGCAGGATGCCCTGCGGTTGTATCACGATGGCGGATTCCGTTACACCCTGCTGCCGCCCCCGTTGGGTCGCAACACGGTCGATGATTTCCTGTTCGATACCCGTGCCGGCTTCTGCGAACATTATGCCTCTTCATTCACCTTCCTGATGCGGGCTGCGGGAATCCCCGCACGTATCGTAGGCGGCTATCAGGGTGGTTTTTACAACCGCCTTGGCCGGTACCTCCTGGTGCGACAATCCGATGCCCACACCTGGTCCGAAGTATGGATCTCCGGACATGGCTGGATTCGTGTCGACCCGACCGCTGCGGTACAGCCGCAGCGCATCAGTCTCGGTGCCGGAATAGCCAACGCCGGTAGTGATGCCTGGTATCAGGTACCTTGGCTGCGTGATCTGCGTAGCCGCATTGATATCGTCAACAGGGCATGGGATCAAGCGGTGATTGGCTTCAACGCCTTGCGTCAAAAGAGCCTGTTGACAAGCTTTGGCGTCGATCCCGGTAACTGGCTCAGTGTGGCCACATCGCTAGGCGCCAGCATTGCTGTACTGTTTGGATTGGGACTCTGGTGGAGTCTGTACGAAACGGCCGAGGGAGACCGGCTCAGTCGTGCCTACCGCCAACTGGCCCGACGTCTGCGCCGTTTGGGCTTCGAGCGAAACAGCGCCGAAGATCCCGCCGCCTTCCTGGACCGTGTCGCCGACCACCTCAATCCAACTGAGGCACAACACTTGCAGCAACTGTCGAAGCGGTACCAAAAACTGCGTTATGCCAGCATCCAGGCACCTTCTTCCTTAGCGATTCGTAACTGGCAACACGATGCTCGGCAATTTCGGCCCGGTTCTGTGGTCGAATAGAGAAGCAGGCATCATATCCCGAGATTTTCGGGTGTCGGAGGCAACCATGAATATCCCTATTTTTCGACCCTTGCTGATCGCTGCAGGACTTGTCGGCTTGAGTGCCTGCGTAACGATTCCAAAAAACCTCACTGGGCAGTTCTCTGCCATTACTCCGCAACAGGCCAGTGCCGGCAGCGCGTCTGGCACCCAGGTACGCTGGGGTGGACAGATCATTCGTACCCACCCTGCCCAGGGTGATACCTGTTTTTATGTGCTGGGCAAGCCCCTCGACAAGAGCAATGCCCGTCCCGCCCAGCGCGGTGATTCGATCGGCCGTTTTATCGCCTGCAAGACCGGTTTCTTCGATCCCGAAGTCTATGCCAAGGGCCGTGACCTTACCGTAACCGGTATCTTGCATGGCGTCGTTACCCAAGAAGTAGGCCGCTATGAATATCCCTATCCACGGATTGAGGCGGCAACTGTATATCTATGGCCACCCCGTCCGCGCTATCGGCGCATGAATAACCGCTGGGGCTGGAATGGCTACAACCCCTACTGGGGCTGGGGTCCGTATTTCTCCCCATGGTGGTATGGCTCGTACTGGGCCGCTCCGGTGTACTTTGTGCCCCACGCCAAACCATCCTCGCCGACCAAGAAATAAAGCTGCCTGATACAGATGAAAACCTCTACAGACCGGCATGAGCGGACTGAGTACCAAGAGTCGGGGAGTGAGTAACGCGACATACCAAGTAGATCGGTGAGGCGTGAACGAGCACACGACACCGCAATCGCTTCGCCCAGTAGGTTTGTAGAGGTTCCCAGATATTCAGCGTGATGCGATCGGCACCGGTAGCTCTCTGGAATAGTCGCTCAACCTGGCGGCCAGTGCAGGGAGCGACCGGCAAGCAGGTGCAGATGCAAGTGGGATACGGTCTGTCCGCCATCGGCGTTGGTATTGAAAACACAACGATAACCCTGCTCGGCAAAACCTTCCTGACGCGCATACGCCGCAGCGGCCAGCACCAGTCGACCCAGAATTTCCACATCACCTGCCGTTGCCGCATCCAGATTACGAATCGGCTTCTTGGGGATAAACAGCACATGTAGCGGAGCCTTGGGAGCAATATCGCGAAATGCCAGGATGTCGTCATCTTCATAGACAATGTCGGCGGGAATCTCGCGGCGAATGATCTTGGCAAACAAGGTATCGCTCATGTTGACCTCTCGATTCAATTAAAACTATTCAGTCTATGGACTGTCGCCCACCAAAGGCATGGGCCAAGGTACTACGGTCGATAAACTCAATTTCCCCACCAATCGGCACACCATGGGCCAGGCGGGTCGCTCGCACTCCCGCATCCCGACCCAACCCGGCGATGTAATGGGCCGTCGCCTCACCCTCGATAGTGGGATTGGTAGCAATAATAAGTTCCAGGATGTCCTCTTCTTCCAGTCTTTGTTGCAACAAGTCCAAGCCCAGTTCGGCCGGGCCCATACCATCCAGTGGTGACAAATGTCCGAGCAGGACAAAATAAAGTCCCCGGTATCCGGTCGCCTGCTCGATGATGGCCAGATCACTGGGCGTCTCGACTATGCAGAGTAGGCGTTCGTCACGTGCTCCGTTCGCACACAGGCTACACAGCGACTCCTCACTAAAATTGCGACAACGGCGGCAGTTGCCGATCCGCTCCATTGCTGCGCCCAGAGCTATAGCTAATCGCCGGGCTCCGTCACGATTGCGTTCCAGTAGATGATAAGCCATCCGCTGGGCACTCTTGGCACCGACCCCCGGCAAACAACGTAGTGCTTCGAGCAGCTCTTCAAGCGACTTAGGTACGGCACTCATGAACACTCCACCAGTCCGACGCCACGTCTAACCGAACTCACCGGAACAGGGGGCTGGATCATATCAACCTGCGTATTCAGAAAGGTAATGTCATACCGGGCGGGAGTTCCAGACCCGAGGACAGCCCACCAAGGCGTTCCTGGCTGGCCTGCGCAACTTTGTTCACCGCATCATTGAATGCCGCAGCCACCAGGTCCTCGGCCATCTCAGGATCATCGGCGAAAACTGTGCGGTCAATCTTGACCCGATGGACTTCGTGACGGCCGCTCATGACTACGCTAACCATGTCACCCCCTGCGCTACCGGTAACCTCCATGTTGGCCAGTTCTTCTTGCGCACGCTTCATTTCCTCCTGCAAGCGTTGTGCCTGTTGCATCATTTGAGCAATTTGGGCTTTCATTTTTAAGTCTCCAGGGGTCGAATAGATTTGGGTATCACGCTGGCGCCAAGCCGTTTCTGCATATCCTGAACCAGCGGATCATTTTGCAAAGCATCGGCGGCCACTTTTTGTTGTATCTGACTGGCACGTTCGGCACGGGCGGCAGGGGCTTCACTGGCGTCCTCAGCAACGCAGTGTACCCGTACTGGCTTACCAAATAATTTACTCAAGTGTTGTTCGAGCTGGGTATCGAGCGGCGAAATGGCCAGTGCCATATGTTTTGGAGCCAGCGCGAGGATCAGGGTACTCCCCTCACGGCCACGTAAGACCGCTTGCTGGGCTAACTGACCCACAGCACCGCACAAATCAGCCTGCTTGACGATCCGTTCCCACGCATCAGCGTCATCCGGTAATCCTGGATGAACTCCGACTGCAGATGGAGCGGATAGCTGAGTAGCTACTTCAGAACCGGCTACAGATATTTTTCCAGCAAGTGGTTGTGTTTTCTGGCCAGGCGGCGGCGCAATAACGACAGGAGACTCAGTCGCCGTACTCCCAAGGGGAGAGGTCGTTGTTACCGGGGGCTTGTGGATATTTTCTGGGGCCACAGAAGTTCGCGGTTTATCGGCAATGTGCGTAGTACCTTGATCGGGCCGGAACGCCAACATCCGCAGCAGCGCCATCTCAAAACCAGTGGTCACATCAGGTGCTATAGCCAACTCGTTACGCCCGCGCAGCGCAAGTTGGTAATACATCTGCACTTCAACCGCATCGAGACGATCAGCCAGCGATACAACCTCCGCTGCATCCTGGTCCAACTCCGGCACCAGCTGTCGTAACTGGATCCGGTGCAGGGCCACAGCCAGATCGTCCAACACCGCGCCAAAGTCCGGGGTGAACGACTCGATCTGCCGGGCTTCCTGCAGCAAGGCCTGGCCGTTACCTTCCGCCAAGGCCTTAAGCAGGCCGAAGACCTCGCTGCGGGCAATGGTACCCAGCATGGCCCGTACATCTTCAGCGAGAACCGACCCGTTACCATAGGCAATGGCCTGATCAAGCAGGGACAGTCCATCACGTAGCGAACCGTCCGCCCCACGCGTCAGTTCAATGAGCGCTTCGTCATCGAATTTGATCTGTTCAGCCTGCAAAATATGCTGCATTTGCGCTACGATCTGCTCTGGCTGCAACCGTTTCAGGCTGAACTGTAAACAGCGTGACAGCACCGTCATCGGCAACTTCTGTGGGTCAGTGGTGGCCAGAAGAAACTTGGCGTGCTCGGGAGGCTCCTCCAGAATCTTCAACAGGGCATTGAAAGCGCTGCGCGACAGCATATGTACCTCATCGATAAGGTACACCTTGTAGCGGCCGCTGGTCGGGGCATACTGGGCATTTTCAATCAACTCGCGCACATCATCCACCCCGGTATTGGATGCGGCATCGATCTCGAGTAGGTCGATAAAACGACCCTCGTCGACAGAACGGCAGACCGCGCATTCCCCACAGGGTTCAGCACTGACCCCCTTTGCACAATTCAGAGATTTGGCAAAGATACGGGCAATCGTGGTCTTGCCGACCCCACGAGTCCCCGTAAACAGATAGGCGTGATGCATGCGACCGCTGTCCAGTGAATGCATCAAGGCACGCACTACATGCTCCTGACCGACCAGCTCAGCAAACCGACGTGGCCGCCACTTTCGTGCGAGCACTTGATACGACATGGCACACTCCTCAATGGGACCTCAATTGTGCCAAGCTCGCGCCTGCAACCCAAGTGGGCACTATTTGATGGGCACTGCTTGGTTGCCCGCAAGGTAGGCAGCACGCTATGCTTGCGCGCTCTGCTCGCGGAGCTTGTAATGCATGGTACGGTATCTGCCCCTTGATATGGGTAGTCCATACCGCAACCTACGAAACTAAGTCGTTTCCTGTTGCAGCTTGGAGTCCACCCCGCGAGTCGTACGGAGAGGTGTCCGAGTGGTTGAAGGAGCACGCCTGGAAAGCGTGTATACGGCTAAACCCCGTATCGAGGGTTCGAATCCCTCTCTCTCCGCCAATTTTTGGCCGTTCGCACGTTTATCGCTGCGAAGAGCCGGTCTGAGGTGGCCTCGTCGGTCCCTCCGCGACGATAGTTTGCAAACTCCGCCAGGTCCGGAAGGAAGCAACGGTAGCAAACGACTCGGGTGCCGGAGTGTGGCTGGCGGGGCCGCCACCATTTGGATGCTCAGCCACACCAAAACTTCGATAACGCTTTCCATCTAAAGCCGTAAACCGCTATCCTGCGACCCGGTACGGCCTCGTAGCTCAGCTGGATAGAGCGTCCCCCTCCTAAGGGGAAGGTCGAGGGTTCGAATCCCTCCGAGGCCCCCAGAGTCAATAACTTACAGAATTGTTCTGGTTAAATATCGGGCCTTTTACGTAGTACACCGTACACCTAGTGTCCACAAACAGCCCTACCCCCGAAAAACATATCCCTTGGCTGTGTGATTCAATGCACCTGAGGAGAACGATATGACGAAATTAAGGCGGGCACGCTACACGCTCGAATTCAAGCAAGAAGCCGTACGGCTGGTCGAGTCCGATCAGAGTCAAGCTACGGTGACCAAGACGCTGAGGGTGGTTGAGCAGACGCTGTTCAACTGCACCAAGGCTAACCGGCAAGGGCGGCTCAATGGTGTGGAGCATAAGCTTGTAAGTGCTGAGCAGATGGAGATTGCCCGGCTGCGTGCTGAGCTGACGCGGGTCAAGATGGAGCGTAACATCCTGGGAAAAGCGACAGCGTACTTCGCGAAAGGTACAAAATGAAGTACGCCGTCATTCAGCGTCACTGGCGCGTATGGCTGCAATACGCAGTACCACAACATGCGCTGAGCTGGTTGGTTCGCTCGGCCACACGCTGGACATGGCGCCCATGGAAAAACTGGCTCATCGGCCGCATTGTGCGTACCTATAGGATCCAAACAGCCGAAGCTGCTGAGACCGATATCAGTGCGTACCCCCATTTCGATGCTTTCTTCACCCGTGCACTGCAGTCGGATGCTCGGGTCGCCGATGCTGACCCGGCTACCTTGCTCTGTCCTGCTGACGGGCGTATCAGCCAAGCCGGTCGGATCATCAATGGCCTTCTTTTCCAAGCAAAAGGACAATTTTTCAATGTTGGTGACCTGCTTGCTGATAGCCAGGCCGCAGGGGTCTACCAGAATGGCTGTTTTGTCACGGTCTACCTATCGCCGCGCGATTATCACCGTGTACACATGCCGTGGTCAGGCCGGCTGGTACGAACCACGCACATCCCCGGATGCTTGTTCAGTGTTGCACCCCATGTTGTCGAAGCGATCCCTGGACTCTTTGCCCGTAACGAGCGTTTGGTCTGCCATTTTGAATCCAGGCAAGGACCCTTTGCAGTAATCATGGTGGGAGCCATGCTGGTATCAGGTATCTCTACAGTCTGGAGTGGTGATGTGGTGCCTCCTTATGCACGATCCACATGCCATACCGATTGGCGGCCGCTAGGTATCCATCTCCCCCGCTTTGCTGAAATGGGGCAATTTCATATGGGTTCTACTGCAATCGTGCTTTTCCCAGCCTCGGCAGGTTTGTATCCCAGCCTGCACAGCGAACAAACCGTACAGGTCGGTCAGGGGCTGGGAATCTGGACAGTACCAAGTTTGCCCTACGGTAGGTAACTGACTCGGGGGTTCCCCAAGAGACTGTAGCAAGCGCTTCGAGCGCAAGACACCTCGGAGCGAATCTCCGAGACAGAGGAAGGTAGATAGGTGAGGGCCGAACGAGGATGCAACGCTACCATCGGGCCACGCAATAGGTATATTGAGGTGTTTTCTTATCGCTACAACGTGACATGATTGATGGACACGGCAAGCTTCAATCGCGTATCCTTTAAGCAAGAGTATGGACAATGTCGCAACCTGGATAGGTTTCCATGAGTATTAAAGCAACAATCGTTCACCGGGTGATGGTCAAGGCACGCAGTATTAGACTGCTTCGCCAGTCCAAGTTGATTCAGATTCGGCTCAAAAACGTACCGGATTCTCACAAATTCCAGCTCTCCCAATTGATGCAGAAGGAACTAGGCAATGCTTCGCGCCACAATCCCCCTCATCTATATGGGTCCACTCAGGATTTGAACTCTCATGGGAGCTGGGGAAACGGTAACGACACCGGCCTGGATCGAGCCCGTTCCGATAATCTTCAGGTGTGTATGCGTGGCATCGCGTTGTGGATTGCAGTGACCTATTACGAAACCAAGGATGCCAAATCACAAACCATACAAAACCTGCAGCGCAGTGTGCTGAGCATGATGCGGGAAATTCGCGAAGCAGGTTCCGCTCGACCAGACGCCTTCGTGAAATGGGGACACCGCGGCGAAGCGGCCTGAAGCCAATGCTACTTTGAGTATCTCAAGATTGGCTGGCTCCGGATAGATCCGGTCTTCAACCTCTCTGGCAAGTCGGGATACGCAGTCGCATACCGGGATGGATGATGTAGTGGGGGGGTCGCAGTCCATTCATACGAGCGATGCCGTGAGCCTGGGCACAACGAAAGTGCCTGGCAATTCCATACAGGGTATCGCCCTCACGTACCTGGTAGTAAATATGTAAAGGCCGAAATACGGGTGGTGCTGCATCATGCAGTACACGAGCCAGTTCCAGCCAGTTACCTCCCGGCCTACACTGCTTGGTATATACGGACTTGAGAATACTTGGCATGGCAATATGGGTGCCTGCCAGTTGGATCTTCTGGGGCTTCAGTTTGGGGTTGAGATTGCGAAGAGTTCGAAACCATCCATCGCGCATCTGTCCTGCCTGACCAAGGCAGATGGATAGTTCCGAAAGTGAGGCCGGGCTATTTAGGGTAATCGAACCCGGCGTACCGTCAATCTTGGGAAACTTCAGGTTATATTGTTGTGGATGCAGGAACAGCCAGGCGGCGGCCAACACCATAGGTACGTACTCGCGAGTCTGGGCCGACAGCGCATCATAAATTCTCGGCTCCCATAAGCTGGCGTTGGTTTGACCGCGTACCAGCCTGCCCACAAACCCCTCACCACCATTGTAGGCAGCCAAGGTGAGAGCCAGATTATCATTGAATATCTTAAGTTGCTCGTTGATAAAAGCTGCGTTGGCCCGAGCTTCGAGTTTGGGGTCAAAACGTTGATCGAAACCATTGACAATACGCAAACCAAACCGGGCGGCGGTAGCAGGCATGAACTGCAGGGGGCCGGCTGCACCCGAGCGCGATACAGCGTGGACCTTTCCAGCCGACTCCTTAGCCATGATACCGAATAGCAAAGCTTCAGGCAGACCGGTCTTCTGGTACGCCGGCTCCATCTGGGCGCGAAGATACTGATAATTCACCCAGGTATTTATTAATTGCGGGCGCATCGATGTCAACCATTCCTCGATGGCAGCACGAATCGCCGCGTTACTGGCGATGAGTTTGGGCAAGGTACCGTGACTGAGGAGAATTACCGAGCGCTCAGTTTGCGGCAGCACCCGCAACACTGGAGACTCCTCACCCTCGGTAGATTGGGCGATTTCAGGCTGATTCTGCACGGTCGTGTTATCGGCGTATCGGGTGGCATCAAGCAACTGCTCGTAGGCCAAAGTAAACTTGAGCATGTTGCAACCGGCCAAAGCCGCACAACGTTCGGCATCGTGTTTGATCTGCAATAAGGCCTGCTGCTGGGTAGCAAGCATCGCATCATGTCCCGATGCCTTGTTACCCAGCTGATAGGCAGTCATGGCACGAGTCAGATCTGCGTAGAGTGCGGCCACCGATTCAGTAGGGGGTGGGTTTGTAACCATAGCCGGGGCCGTAGTAGAACCATCCTTTGGAGTCGGCGAAGGTAGGCTGGCGCAACCCGCAACGACAACACTGAAGATAGATGCACTCAGAATCGAAAACAGGATAGAACGATGTGCCATAGCAAGGATAATGCGGGAAATTGAGCGTCAAGGTAACTGGCTCTGTGCAACAGCTCAAGTATTCAGTGTGGAAGCCGGTAACAACCTTCGCCTGATAGATCTGCTCTATCCTGTGCGCCTAAGACCCTTCTGAACAAGTATTATGAGCCGTTGGCGGCCTCCTCCTATCAAGTCCACAGCACTGATTACCGCTGCAGGTATGTCAAAACTGCAACAAGAACTCGACGATTTATGGCATAAGCAACGACCTGAGGTCGTCCGGGCTTTGGCAGCGGCAGCGGCAGAGGGTGATCGTTCCGAGAATGCTGAGTACACCTATCGTAAAAAACAGCTTGGGGGGATTGATCGACGGGTCCGCTATCTCAGCAAACGGATTCCAACTCTTCACATAGCAGGAGAAGAGCCCCCGTCCAGCACTGCCGTATTTTTTGGTGCCCGGGTAGTCCTGAAAGATGCCACGGGTGAATGCTACGAATACCGCATCGTAGGACCCGATGAAATCGACATACGACAGGGATGGATCAGTATCGACGCCCCACTAACGCGAGCACTACTTAAACATCATCGTGGAGACGAGATCAAAGTCACGCTACCCTCCGGTCATCACACCTACACAATTGTGACAATTTCTTATCTGGGTCCCCCCATGCATAAATCACCCCAGATCGCACCCGGCAACGCTACGTAACACACGCCAAGGCAACAGCTGATACCCAGATAAAGGTGTTCGGGCTCCCTCGTTACTTTGAGTTGCTATCTGCCCCAAGAGACCCAAAAATGGTCTGCAACTTTACCCGCGCCCCACGATGTTCTCCCACCAAGTCCGACAGACCGCTTGTGCCGGCAACTGGACACTCTGCTGAGTCAGACACGGATTTGCTCAAGGCCTACAGGAGTGCGATCTATCAGGTACGTTTGCCCGGTGGGCGCCGCGTTAGCCTTGTCCCCGGCAAGGTGCTGCCCGCGGTCTTGGGTAGTCTATGTGCGGACGACGACACACCGTGTGCCCTAATCACCGCCTGGAACCCATATTCCCAGAGGACCTCTCGTCATCGTAATCGCCTCGCCATGCGCTCACTCTGTCAGCAACTACGCCAACTTGAGTCACAATACTGCCTGCCCGCACTAAGCCGAGCCGCCGATGGAAACTGGCGCGAAGTACAACTCTTCGTTGTCGGCGTCGCCATCAACGAACTTGACAGGCTGGCGCACAATTTCGGCCAGGAAGCTATCCTGTTCGGAACCCCGGCTAAGATATTGACGATACGGCACTACAGTGAAACCTGCTCGGCGGGCCTGAATGAAAAAATCTACCCATCTATTAGATAGAATGGCCGGACGGTCTGCCGAACTATGAATGTAGTGGCCATGTCGGAAGCCATGCCGGCCTACTTTTCCTATATAATTAGTTATATATAACAACTACTTGCATTAAGTTTATGAAAATTATGGCTTACCACCTTAGTCTCTCGCTACCCTCCTCCTTGATTTGTCAGACTGTTGAGATTCTCCCCACCCCATGAGTAATTTCAGTACCGATGCCAACGCCATCGTTGAAGCCCACGCACTGGCGTTCAGCCGCCGGGATGAACCCATACTCAGACCTCTCGATTTTCATCTTGGGACGGGTGAATTGAGCTTTGTCGAAGGTGACAATGGCAGCGGTAAAACGACCCTGCTGAACATACTTGCCGGATTGCTGCGTCCCTCTAGCGGAGAAGTACATATCAGTGGATATGCACCTGGAACCGACGGGGCACGAGCCGAAACTCGGCTACTCGGTCACCAACTTGGCCTGAAGGGAGACTTGAGCGCCCGCGAGAATCTGCGCGTTGCAATGGGCCTATACGGATGCCGCGAGGGGGTAACGGCTGACCAGTCTCTTGCCGAAGTGGGGCTTTGCGGCTTTGAAGATGAGCCTATTCGCAGCCTTTCTGCCGGGCAGAAAAAACGTGTCGCACTTTCCGCACTGAATCTTGGGAATGCCCGGCTCTGGCTACTCGATGAACCTTTCGCCAACCTTGATCGTGCCGGGATCGACTTGGTCAATACCATGCTTGACCTGCATCTTCAGCGCGGTGGTGCGGCCCTGGTCACCACCCATGGAGCCGTATCATTCCGCCAGGAACAAACCCATAAATTGCGATTGAATATATGACAAGTCCCGGTTTATTTTCTGGCTTTCGGGCTATTCTGCAGCGCGACCTGTTGCTTGCCTGGCGACGCCGCGGCGATGCGGCCATGCCCGTTTTGTATGCCATGATTGTAGCAATCCTTTTCCCTTTTGCCTTGGGACCGAATCACCAGCTACTAGCTCGTGTGTCCGGGGGTATCGTTCTGGTAACGGTGTTACTGGCCATGTTGCTGGCCCTGGATAATCTGTTTCGCAGCGACCTTGAAGATGGGGTACTGGCACAGATGGTCCTTGCCCCACAATCACTTAGCGCTTTAATGGCCGCACGTATCCTGGCCTACTGGCTGGTTACTGCTTCCCCCCTCTTAGTTGCCGGACCGATTCTCGGCTACATGCTGGGCTTACCTGCACAAGCCCAGCCGGTGCTGTTTCTCTCTCTAGTTTTGAGCAGCGCCTTGCTCGCCCTGCTGGGTTCGATGCTTGCCGCATTAACCGCTGGTACACGGCGCTCTGGTATGCTGCTTTCTTTAATGTTGTTGCCACTGATCGTCCCGGTGGTAATTTTTGCTGCTGGGGCCATATCGGCCGTGGAACAGGGCCTACCCTGGATCGCACCACTTGCTTGGTTGAGTGCGGCGTTGGCTCTAACCCTAGTTCTGGCACCAGTAGCCTGTGCCACTGCTCTCAGGATTACTCTCGACGCATGAACGCGTTCAAGACTTGGTTTCACAAACTCGGATCACCCCCTTTTTTCTACGAATTCGCGGGCTATTTGCGCCCTTGGCTTTGGGTGGGCACAGTGGTTTTTGCCATAGCAGGTCTGATCGGCGGGTTGATCATTGCGCCCCCCGATTACCAGCAAGGTGATGCCTATCGAATTATTTTTATTCACGTACCCAGCGCCTGGATGAGTCTGTTTATTTATGGCGTCATGGCCATCAGCGGGCTGATCGCCGTGGTCTGGCGTATGAAGCTCGCTGAGATTATCGCCATGGAATCCGCCCCGATCGGTGCGGCTTTCACGTTCATCACCCTGATAACCGGCTCACTGTGGGGCAAGCCGATGTGGGGTACCTACTGGACCTGGGATGCCCGGCTGACCTCAGAATTGGTACTGCTATTCATCTATCTGGGCATTATCGGCCTATATCATGCTTTCGAGAATGAACGTCAGGGTGCCCGTGCGGCTTCATTCTTAATCATTGTGGGGGTGGTCAATCTACCGATCGTGCATTATTCAGTCGTTTGGTGGAACACTCTGCATCAAGGCACCACAGTGCGGATATTCGCCCCCTCCAGTATCAGTCTCTCCATGCTGTGGCCCATTCTAGCCATGATGATCGCCACCAAATTATATTACGGGGTCAGCCTGCTCGGACGCGCACGTATTGCTGTACTGGAGCGTGAACGAGGCAAGGACTGGGTTCGTCAAATCGTCATGGAGGGCACCAAGGATGCGTGAATTTTTTGCTATGGGTGGCTTTGCCGCCTATGTATGGCCCGCCTATGCGGTGTTCTTTCTCGTGCTCGCTACAGACTTAATTGTGACATCCAGGCGCCGCCGAAAGTTCATACGGCAACTTCGCGCGATTCTGCTACGCCAAGCACTCCGCAGGAGATCCCCATGAAGCCTATCCGGAAACGTCGACTAATTTTTATCGGTCTTATTCTGTTTGCCGTAACGCTGGCCACTACCGCTATCGTCTATGGTGTGCAACAGAACGTTAGTTATCTGTTTTTACCCAGCCAGGTTCTGGCCGGCAAGGCCAAAACATTACAAAGCTTCCGGCTTGGGGGTATGGTTCAGAAAGGCTCGATACTGCGCCATGCACATTCGCTAAAAGTCGACTTTGTCGTTACCGATGGTGACGCCACCTTACCGGTGCAATACACCGGTATTCTGCCTGATCTGTTCCGTGCCAATCAGGCCGTTATTGCCACCGGGCACATGCAGGGCAAGCGCTTCATCGCCACCGAGGTACTGGCCAAACATGACGCCACATACATGCCGCCCTCATTACGCGAAGCCATGGCCAAGGCACACCTCAAAAACCATGTAAACGTAGCGAATGCCGGAGGGGCAAAGTGATCCCGGAACTTGGGCAATTCGCATTGATATTGGCTCTATTGCTAGCCTGTGTACAAGCCACTGTCCCTTTGCTTGGAGCGTGGCTTGAGGAACGCTCCATGATGGCCGTGGCTCGACCCGCAGCAATCGGTCAGGTGGTGTTTGTAGCGCTCTCTTTTGGCATTCTTACCTGGGCTTTTCTGGTTCATGATTTCTCGGTTGCCTACGTCGCCCAGAACTCCAACCTCACTCTGCCTTGGTACTATCTATTTTCCGCTGTGTGGGGAGCCCATGAGGGTTCGCTATTACTGTGGATTTTACTCCTTGGGCTATGGACGGTCGCAGTCGTGTTTCGCTCCCGCAGCCTGCCTGAGGCTTTTGCAGCACGGGTAATCGGTGTGCTGGGCCTGGTCAGCGCAGGTTTTCTACTATTTACCGTACTGACTTCGAATCCGTTTATCCGCCTGCTTCCGGCACCTCTAAACGGTGCTGACCTGAATCCGATTCTGCAGGATCCAGGATTAATCATGCACCCGCCCATGCTCTACATGGGTTATATCGGATTTTCGGTTGCTTTTGCCTTTGCAATCGCCGCCCTACTGGGGGGGGGCATGGACG
Organism: Mizugakiibacter sp.; assembly: GCA_003233305.1. Taxonomy (GTDB): domain Bacteria; phylum Pseudomonadota; class Gammaproteobacteria; order Xanthomonadales; family Rhodanobacteraceae; genus Metallibacterium. The sequence continues at coordinate 6,845 of QILI01000081.1, read as the reverse complement.
ACAAATGGGTACGCTGGTCACGCCCCTGGACTAACGCAGCTTGGGGTTTTCTAACTGCTGGCATTGTCTTGGGTAGTTGGTGGGCTTATACCGAGTTGGGTTGGGGGGGGTGGTGGTTCTGGGATCCGGTCGAGAATGCTTCCTTCATGCCTTGGCTGGTTGGTGCCGCCTTGATCCACTCCCAAGCTATTACTGAAAAACGGGGGGCGCTTCGGGCCTGGACGCTACTCCTATCCATCTTTGCCTTTTCACTGTCCCTGCTGGGTACCTTCTTGGTTCGTTCCGGGGTTCTAACCAGCGTGCACGCCTTTGCATCGGATCCCCGACGCGGCATATTCATTCTTATCATGCTGGGTATCGCAGTGGGGGCCTCCCTGCTGCTGTATGCCCTGCGAGCACCCAAAGTCACCGGAGGCAAGCGGTTTGCAATGTTGTCACGCGAGACTCTGATCGTCATCGGTAATCTGATGTTCGTCATCAGTGCCGCGATGATTCTCATAGGCACGCTGTATCCGTTGATTGGTGATGTGTTCGGACTGGGGCGAGTCTCAGTCGGACCACCGTACTTCGGCCCTCTGTTTATACTGTTGATGGCTCCGATCATCCTGCTGATGCCCTTTGGTGCGTTTGCTAACTGGGGACGTGCTGACAGCCGCAGCTTGCTACGTGTCGCCTGGATCGGCGGACTGTCAGGAATCATTGGTGGCGGCCTGTTTGCCTTCGCTGCAAGCGGCGGGATACCCCCGTGGCGGGCGTTGCTGGGCAGCGTCACCGCCGCCTATGTTATTGCTGGTGTCTTGGCCTATGCCTGGAAGCGCTGGCGAAGCGTGCCCGCAGGCCGACGCTACCCCGCCGAGATGGCCGGTATGTTGCTTGGACATTTCGGCGTTGGCATCTTCCTGGCCGGAGCCTTGCTGACCTCATCCCTGAGTATTGAACGGGATGTCCGACTGGCCCCAGGCCAAAGTACCCTGGTCGGCTCCTATCGATTCCAATTCAAAGGGGTACACAGTGTGCAAGGTCCCAACTGGATCGCCCGTCAGGGAACCATCGTGGTGACCCAGAATGGTGAAACCATTACCCGCTTGCACCCCCAAAAGCGTGAGTATCCACGAGGCATCGTACAAACCAAAGCAGCCATCAATGCCGGGCTGTCCCGGGATTTGTATGTGGCCCTCGGCGAGCCTCTCGGCAATCAAGGCGCCTGGTCGCTACGGATCTACGATAAGCCGTTTGTACGTTGGATCTGGTTAGGAGGGCTGTTCATAACTCTGGGCGGGTTTGTCACCATTGCCGACCGGCGGTTTCGGGTACGGAAAACTGTCGACAAGGACGTACCTAAATCACTCCACATAGAATCACCGTCCAAGCTACGAGAGTCCACGGCATGAAAAGATACCTTCCGCTCATCGGCTTTCTGGTACTGGTCGGCCTATTCGGATGGGGCATGTGGTGGAACAGTCACCACGACATGACCGCGGTACCCTCCCCACTGATCAACAAGCCTGCACCAGCCTTCAATCTTCCGAAACTCTATGCCCCCAGCGAACATGTCAGCAAGGCCATGCTGCTGGGTAAGCCTTATCTCATCAATGTGTTTGCCAGCTGGTGTGTAGCCTGCCTGGAAGAACATCCGGTGTGGATGGCCCATGCTAAAAATCTTGGAGTTCCGCTGATTGGTTACGATTACAAGGATCCACCACAGGATGCGAAAGCCTGGATAGCCAAGCACGGCAACCCATACAGTGTAATTATTACTGATCGCAGTGGTCACACAGCGATCAACTTTGGAGTCTATGGCGTACCTGAAACCTATCTGATTGACGCTAAAGGTTTTATTCGCTGGAAACATATCGGACCGGTGACTCCAAAAATTATCCGCACCAATCTGATACCCAAGTTGCGAGCAGTCGGTGCCCACCCGCATGAGGTAAAATGATATGCGTTACTGGTTGTTTCCGATCCTGATGTTGGGGCTGATCAGTTTTGCTGCTCAGGCCATCAACCCCTTACCATTTCAGAACAATGCCGAGCGCCTGCGGTTCCAAAACCTGGCTTCGCAGCTACGTTGTCTGGTCTGCCAGAACGAAAGCCTGGCCTCATCCAATGCCAAACTGGCACAGGATCTGCGCGCTCAGGTCTTCAAAATGATGCAGGCCGGAAAGACCAATCAGCAGATCAAGCAATACCTGGTGGATCGCTATTCCGACTATGTACTTTACGACCCCCCCCTAAAGCCTTCCAATTATGCATTATGGTTTGGCCCATTTGTTTTTCTCATATTGGGCGGCCTCGGCGTATTGTTATATCTACGTAAGCGCACCAGCTCTGCAGCGGCCGCGCCCCCCCCAGGAGATGATGACTGGTGACCATTCTGTTTGTTGTTGCGACCGTCGCACTCGTTGCGATAGCACTCGCCTTTGTGCTCTGGCCATTGTGGCGTAATCGTAGCTTTACTACGCGCCCGCGTACTGTGGTCCTGCTGAGCATTGTTCTGGCCCTCGGGCTGCCCCTTGTCAGCACCGCGCTGTATCTGGATTTTGGGAATCCTGCCGCACTTAATCCGAATCGCGCTACAGTACCACTGACTTTGGACCAAGCTTTGGTCAAGCTGAAAAAGCAGGTCAGTGAGCATCCTGACGATCCAACACTGTGGAGCTGGCTCGGTCAGGTATATACCGCGAAGAAGCAACCGGCCAAGGCTCGTGATGCCTATGGCAAGGCACTCGTACTGCATCCTGATGATCCGAATTTACTGGTGGCCTGGGCCCAGGAAGATTCCCTGACACAACCCGACCACCGTATCGTTGGAGAGGCACGGATACGTCTTGAACATGCCCTCGACGTCGATCCCAAACATCAGCGTGCCTTATGGATGCTTGGGATCAGTGATTTTCAGCTGGGCAAATATGCGCCGGCCAGTGCTACCTGGCAACGCCTGTTAGCCCTGCTTCCGCCAGAATCCAAGGTTGCCAAGGCCGTACAGACACAGATCATCATGGCCGAGCGACGCGGCGGCCTGCCATTGACCCAAGCAGCGGCCATAGCAACCGGTCCACAACTCAAGGTTGAGGTGACCCTCGCTCCCGAATTGGCATCAAAGCTGCGACCCGGTGCAACACTGTTCGTCTTTGCACGAAAACCTCACGGCACCCCTGTACCGCTTGCCGTCAGTCGTGAACCCGTCAGCAGGTTTCCTGTCACGGTGACGCTTAGCAATGCCATGAGCATGGTTCCCAACCAGAATCTGAGTAGTAGCAAAACAGTCGAAATCACTGCCCGCGTCTCCTATTCAGGTCAGGCTTTACCCGCATCCGGTGATCTCGAGGGGCGTAGCGTTCCGGTCTCCACACAACGCAGCCAACCGGTACATATTGTCATCGATAAAATCGTGAAGAAATAACGGACAAAGGGACCTTGCTGATCAAGCCTGGTACCACTACAGCGGTGTAGAGAGGGTGATTCAAAGGCTTGGCCACCGCCTTACTCACTGCGACGCAGTTCACAGAAACATCGCGAACCCAACCGCTTATCGGAATTATTCCACCACTCATCCTCTAGAGGCTTGCTTCAACAGTATTTCACGGCATAGTCGAACTTAGGCCAATACGGGGGTTTCGACTTGAATCGCACCGCATCGGGTGTAACGCTGATTGAATTGCTGGTTACGATTGCCATCATTGCTATCGTTGTGGTGTTTGGCATTCCGTCGTATCGCAGTGTCACCACGGCGAATCGCATGGCCACTGAAATCAATTCACTCACGGGTGATTTGCAGTACGCACGGGCTGAGGCCATTAAGGAAGGCCAACCCGTTACAGTTTGCGTATCGACTACCGGGACCCGCTGTGCAGGTAGCAATACCTGGCAATCAGGCTGGATCGTCTTTTCAGACGCAAACGGCAACAAGACCGTCAATACCGGTGGCACCAACCCCGACACCGTGTTGCGTTATCAGCAAGCTTTCAGCGGCAGCGATACCCTGCTAGGAACGGCAACCGGAACGAGCGGTGGGCTGGTAGCGGTCACCTTTAATCGGGTCGGGTTTTCAACTGATCAAGGCACCCTTACCCTGCACGACAGTAACAATACTCTTGCCTGGCGTCGCTGTCTGAACATCTCGCTGGTCGGGCATATCCAGGCTGATCAGGGAGGAAAATGCCCATGACCCGTCTGCAGTTGATTAACTATCGACCAAGATTGGGCGGCGTGTCCCGGCAGCCATGTGGTTTCAGCCTAATCGAGGTGATGGTGGCTTTGGTGGTTGTCGCCGTGGGCCTGCTCGGTATCGCTGGCATGCAAGCTCTGGCCTTGAGTAATACCAATATCGCCCGCACCCGCTCTATTGCGACCATCGAGGCATCCAGTATCGTCGCAGCCATGCAAGCCAATCCCGCCTATTGGAGCACCGGTGCGGTACCTGCCAATCTCACCGTAACCGGAAAGGTAGGAAGCACCTGGTCAGCCACAAGCCTGAGCAATGGCACGCTCAATGGGCAAGTCAGTGACTGCAGCAGTGGACCCTGTACCGGGATTGAAATGGCTGCCTATGACCTGAAAACCTGGGGGCAGCAGCTCGCCAAGCAGATTCCTGGTGGCAAGGGTGCCATAGCTTGTCTTCTGGATGCCAACAACGCCGTCAATTGCACGATTACCGTCAATTGGAGTGAGAAGGATGTTGCCTTGAACCAGGCCACTCAATCCGGAACCTCACAGCATGCCATCACCCTGGTGGTGCAGCCATGAACCTATTCAATCTACCCATCCACATACTTTTCCGCTCAAGCATTTGCCCTCAGGCAGCCAACCAACACCACCAGCAGGGTGTTGGCCTGATCGAATTGATGGTCAGCATGGTGATTGCCCTGTTTCTGCTCTCGGGACTGTTTACTCTGTTCTACAGCACCCGGCAAACCTTCAGCGCCCAGTACCAGCTAGCCCAATTGCAAGATAACGAGCGGCTGGCCATGACCTTGATCACCGACGTGGTCCAGTCAGCGGGATACTTCCCGGTTTCCACCCCGCCTACCGGCAATGATATTGCCACAGTGGCCTTGCCGGTGAATGCCGCGACCGGTTTTGCCAACGCCGGGCAATCTGTCTATGGAACCGCGAATTCGCTGAGCGTCCGTTATCTGACCGCCAGCGGTGATGGGGTGAGCAACTGCCAAGGTGCCAACAATACCAGCGGTACCAATCTGCTTTATGTCAACGTATTTTCAATTGACGCGACGACTAAAACTTTGCGCTGCCAAGTCATCAATGGCCTGACCGGTGCGAGCATTGCCTCCGCACAAACTTTGGTCGATGGCATTAAAAGCCTGCAAATTTTGTATGGGATCGGATCGGCGGGCTCAGTTACCCAATACGTCCCGGCCACTGCGGTAAGCAATTGGAGCAATGTACTGACCTTGCGGATCACACTCACTTTTTACAACCCCCTGGTCAGGCCTGGTGGCACACCAGCACCGGGTCAGCCCGCTACCCTCCCCTTCACCCGCACCATTGCAGTCATGAACAAGTCATGAGTAGCGTACCCCAATACCCCATTCGATTGATCCAGACTGGCCGAAGCCGTCATGACCCGGCCCAGCGCGGCTTCGTACTGATTGCCAGCCTGCTGATCCTGATTATTGTCACTCTGCTCGGTATCAGCATGTTTCGCAGTTATGGTCTGCAAGAAAAGATTGCCGGCAATCTGCGGGAGAAGGAGCGCGCCTTCCAGTCCGCGCAAAGTACCTTACAATTCGCTGAGCAATGGTTGACTCAAAAAAACCATGCCACCGCAGGAACACCGTGCACGGGTAGTTCCCCACTACCGAGCGTACCGCAAGTTTGCTCCAACCCCCTGCTCTACCCGAATACCATTCCCTGGGTGAGCGGCGGGCAGCCGCTTGGAATGACTTACAATATTCCCCAACCCGGAAGCACAGGTGGGACTATCAAAGTATCCACTACCGGGGGTGCGGACAGCTATTACGCCTTGCCGCGTTTCTATATCCAGAATATAGGGCCGGCCATAGGTAAGCAAGGCACCCTGTTTCGTATTACCACCGTAGGTTGGGGTGGTAACAAAAACGCTGTCGCGGTCATTCAAAGCACCTATCTGGTCAGCACCGCCGTGCAGGATCTGAGTAACTGACTGATCCATGCTTATCGAGGTTCCCATCATGAAAAGCCTACGTCCATCCAGCCTGCATTCTGCCCTACTCGGCGTGATAAGTTCTGCTGCCCTGATAGCGAGCCTGCATGTAGCCCCGGCCAGAGCCGTAGTACCCAATTACCTGGTCTTGTCCCAAGCACCGGCGATCACCGCTTTCAAGGGCATCGCCACCTGGTCTTGTCCCAAGCACCGGCGATCACCGCTTTCAAGGGCATCGCCCCTAATATTATCTTCATGCTCGATGATTCGGGGTCGATGCAGTTTGAGTTTCTGGGCAGTCAAGGGTATCTCGGCCAAGGATCACTATATAATACTCTAATCACCTACGGGTTCCCGCTGGGAGATTCCAAGCCGTACGGTAATCAGACCTATTCAGACATTGTTCCGGGTTTCGAACCTAAAAATATCTATGGTGCCCAGTTCAGAAACTCGTTCGTCAATCCCAACTATTACAATCCATCGGTCACTTATACCCCCTGGGCTTGTCCCGCGAGCTACCCGGAAAACGCAGGCAGTACCCCCGGTTATTCCCCAAAGGTCGGCGGTTCTTGCCAGTGGAATACCGATAAGAAAGAATGGCTGTGGCCCAGCGCCGATCCGGGCAAGGCCTATCTCTCGCCCTACGTTACAAGTGCCGGATTCCGATCTCTCAATGTCTGGAACGATTCCACCGACACCAGTA